>JAMHWA010000067.1:0-103916 GCA_035911175.1 Alphaproteobacteria bacterium | reverse complement strand
GGGATGACGCGGTAGGTGGTGCCCGAAAGCGCGGTGACGCCGCGCACGGTGATGGTGCTGGTGCCTTGCCCCGAAATATCCGCCCCCATGGCAACGAGCAAATCGGCCAGATCGACAATTTCCGGCTCACGCGCGGCGTTGTGGATGGTGGTGGTGCCGCGCGCCAAGGTGGCGGCCATGAGGATGTTCTCAGTGGCGCCGACGGAGACTTTTTCGAACACCACATCGCCGCCGATGAGGCCGCCTTGCGGGGCGGTGGCTTCGACATAGCCTTCCTGCAAGGTGATGGTGGCGCCAAGAGCTTCCATCGCGCGCAGGTGCATATCGACAGGCCGCGCGCCGATGGCGCAACCGCCTGGGAGGGACACGCGCACCTTGTGCTCGCGCGCGAGGATGGGGCCGAGGACAAGGATGCTGGCGCGCATGGTGCTGACCAGATCATACGGCGCGACGATGTTGGGGATGTTCTCGCAGGTGAGGGAGAGCTCGCGGCTGTAATGGCCCGGCATATCCGGCGAGAAAGGCGTGCCTGCTGAGGTGTCGCGAAGCGAGAGAAACGCACCGTGCTGCACGAGCAATTTTGCCATGGTGGTGATATCGGCAAGGTAGGGCACGTTATCGAGCGTGACTTTTTCACGCGTCAGCAGTGCCGCGCACATCAAGGGCAGCGCCGCGTTTTTCGCGCCGCCGATGATGATTTTACCGTGAAGCGGTTTGCCGCCCGTGATGCGTAGTTTGTCCATCGCCTAAGCGCTTTGCTTCTCAACGCGCGGCAGGGTCACGCCCGTTTGCCCTTGGTACTTGCCTTTGCGATCACGGTAGCTGGTTTCGCAGACGCTTTCGCCTTTGAGGAAGAGGAATTGGCAGGCGCCTTCGTTGGCGTAGATTTTGGCGGGTAGGGGGGTGGTGTTGGAGAATTCCAGCGTTACGTGGCCTTCCCATTCGGGCTCGAGCGGGGTGACGTTGACGATGATACCGCAGCGCGCATAGGTGCTCTTGCCAAGGCAGATGACCAAGGTGTCGCGCGGGATGCGGAAATATTCCACCGTGCGCGCCAGCACAAAACTATTGGGCGGGATGATGCAGACATCCGTTTTGCGGTCGACAAAGCTGTTGGTGGTGAAGTTTTTGGGGTCGACCACCGCCGAATCGATATTGGTGAAGATTTTGAACTCATCCGCCACGCGGGCGTCGTAGCCATAGCTGCTTAAGCCATAGGAAACCACGCCCTCGCGGGTCAGGTTCTCCACGAAGGGTTCAATCATGCCGTCCTTGAGCGCACGCTCGCGGATCCAGTGGTCGGGTTGTATAGCCATGAAGGAGGTTTTAGCGGCTAGGGCGTGGATTGCAAGGGGGGTGTTGCAATAATTGCATGCGGGCTGTCATCAAACTGTCATGTTGAGGGTGTAGGGGTGGTGCGAACCTAGGTTGAGCTGTGCCGATATGGGCCCTATTGAACTGATTGATGTGAAACCGCTTCCTCTGCCCGAACACCCCTACACGCGGGAGGAGCTGAGTAATTACGCCCAGCTTTATGTCGAGTGCATGAAAATGCCCAAAGCTAAAGCGTTGCTATTGCAGGAGCGATTCACGCAATATCTTGAGCGTATGCCGCCATGGGTGCAGGTGCTGTTTATTGAAAATCGGGCAACGGCAGAAATAGGGATTCGCAAGCATGTTCGGCTATCGCGCTCGGCGGGGGCATAAGTATACTCTAACACCCACCGTATTTTGTTACTCGCGCGCGACTTTCAGCAAAAGGGCGACGATGCCGAGTACTATCTCTCGCACGAAGTGGCGCATGTGATTGATAATGTGTTGGGACAAAAATTAGCCCTCACGAATGATTATGGGAATTTGTATCGTACCGAGCAGGAGCCACGTTGGATCCATGCCATCAAGCGCGATAAGGGCGTTGGAATTAGTCGTCGCCCAGAGGATCTCAACTACCAGTTCAAAGAATTCCTGAATGCGCGCGACGTAGATGGAAAGCCGATTTATAGAAAGCCAGACTATCCGACGGAGGCCTTTGCGTTTGTCATGTCGCATTACTTGCTCAAATGTTTCCGTGGAGAAGACCAAGCACAGATTAATGATACGATGCAGCGCCATTTCCCGAGAATGTGGCCCGCACTGAACGAACGCATTTTGCCCAAAGCCATGAAGTTAGCGAGTGAACAATACTACCATCGCCGTGAGGCCGAAGCCGAGAATTTTAACGATGCTGCAAGAGATTTGCATGCCGCGCTCACCCGCGCCTCGGAGCGGCATGGGTTCGCAGTGCCAGACAACCCCGATTTTGTAGCAAATCTCGCCAAGAATTACCGCGTCGATTGGCTGCATTTGTTTGAAACCCTGAGTGTGCCACTGCCTGAAAAAACGGGGCCGCGCCTTACGGCGTTATTTCCTGAAGTGTTTGATCCTATCTATGCGGCCTCGGGCGAGGGGCGCGGCCGACACAAAAAGCCGTATCTGCTGAGTTCGTTTCCGCACCTCAGGCGCGCTGCAGAACTATTTGCCAATAGCGCCGAGGATATTGTGCGCGATGAGGGAATCGAAGCGTTCATGGTGCAATACACCCATATGTGGGAAGCATTTGAGCAGGCGATTGAAAACAAGGTGATTAAAAAACGTTCGCGGTAACCCGCCGCCGCTATGGGTGGTTAGCGCGCGATGGCCCTGCCACAATTGCCGACACTTCGTCCAAATGGTTGGCGGTATGGCTGGCTGCCGCAAGCAGGGTGGGGTTTTTGGCGCGGTAGGCAATGCCGTAGCCTGCTTCGCGCACCATATCGGCGTCGTTACTGCCATCGCCAATCGCGCAGACTGCGTGTGGGGCAATTTGTTTATCTTTCATGATGGCCTTCATGATGTGCAGCTTGCCCGCACCATCGAGAATGCTGCCGCCATTGGCCGTGGGGCCACGCACACCACTGAGTTTGCCGTCGGTGAATTCTAGCACGTTGGCGTGGAACTCGGCAAAGCCAAGCCGCGCCGCTACTTTCTCGGCGAAATAGGTGAACCCGCCCGAGACCAGAACGGAGTGGACGTTGTTGCTGTTAAGGTGGGAAAGCAGCTCCGCAGCCCCCTCCATGGGGGTGATGCGGGCGTAAATTTCAGGCAGCCATGCCTCCTCGAACCCCGCCGCGGCAAGGATGCCAATGCGCTTCTTCAGGGATTCGTGGAACGGTAGCGCCGCACCATCCATGGTGGCCTTGGTGATGGCCTGCACCTGATGGAAATAATGCTGCGGTTGCCCCGCCACGGGCGTTTTTTCGTCCAGCATGCGCGCCATTTCGTCGATGCATTCATTGGCGATCATGGTCGAATCCATGTCGCTGACGAAAAGGCGGATGTGGGGCTGAGTCATGGCTGGCCTGCGGGAAGCGTTAGTGATGGGCTCATTAATAGGGTTGGGCGCAAAAAATCAAGCCCGATGGCGCTGCCATCTAAAGACCGCGCCCACCGCCGCCTTCGGTGCCAGCGAAGCGATTCCAGCGCTCCTTCGCCATGCGGCTGCGGCCCGTGTTTTTATCGCGGATCATTTGCATTTTTTCGCTCCACACGGTTTTTTCGCCGCTGGATTGGCGTTCCGCCGCGCGGGCGGAGGTCAGCGCCTTCTCGCGCATTTCCTCTTCGCGCTCGCGCTCTAGCACTCGCCCTAATTCATGGGTTTCGGCCTGCGCATTGACCATCTGCGTGTGGCGATTGCGTAGGAGTATCTGCTTTTTCTTTTGTTTCTTGGCGTCGCTATGCTCACTCATCAGGCTGCGCCTTCGTAGCTGGAGGCTGGCTCTTGGCTCTCGACGCTGGGCTGAACCGTGCCATCTTGCGGTTCACCACGGGGGGTGACGCTGGCGGCAGAAGCGGCTTTGCGGCGCGCCATATTGCGCTTTAAAGCAGCGGCAAGCTGCTTGCGTTTGGCAGGGCTGGTGCGGATGGGCTCACTCATGTGGTATACTAGGCATAGTTGCCCCCATAAATCAATCCTTGCGCGTCGCAAATGATTGTGGCAGATAGGCCACCTCGATTTTTATAGGCTGCTATAGCTCAGTGGTAGAGCACGTCATTGGTAATGACGGGGTCGGAAGTTCGATTCTTCTTAGCAGCACCATTTTTCTGCGGGTTTTTCACCCTTGGGTCGACGTCGGATCCGTGATTTCACCAAATAGTACGGGATTCATGAGAACAGGCTGCAATCTTTGATGCAGCAGCGAAATTATGCTAATAGGCTCTCGGAAAGATCAATCCACACGTTTTGTCCGAGATTGCAAGAAGATATGATGCATTATCGTTACCCACTGACACCGCATCCGTACAGGTTGATCTATTGATCGCCATGACCGAACCAGTGGAAGGACGGCCATCATCCATTTTTTTGTCAACAGACCAAGCGTCACTTGGAGCGAGTATTCCTGTAATAGGCCCCAAATTTGCTAATTGGCCACCAAAGTAAAACGTATTTCCATAGTCGTCTCCAGGAAACCATGTCGCACTAGAATTTGTAAATAATCGGTTAATTGCATACCATAAGCCGTTCTGCAGTTTTGAAGTTGGCACATTTTGAGCAGTGGCTTCTTGATCCACAGAGGTACCAGAATAATTTCCCTCAATCAGTGAGGCCAATACCAAATGGTGCCAAAAGCGAAACCTCTCTTCAACATCTATGGCGCTCGTCGACGGTCCTATCATGCCATCTCCATTTCCATTACATGTCCCAGAAGGATTGCTCGTTCCTGATGCTGGACACGACGCTATTGCGCCCCAGAAATCTGTCGCATTACTCATATCTCCCGGCAGTGCGGAGTATTTGTCGCGGAAGGTTTTGGCGGCGGTGGCGTAGCGTGAATACTCTGTGCCGATACTGCGCAACTCTGCCGCTTTAATCAAGCTTTGTCCCGCCAGAACGCCGCCTGTCAGCAGGCCGAGAATGACCAACACGATGGACAGCTCGACGAGGGAGAAGGCGTGATGATGTCTTGGATGGGTATGCATGCATGAACATAACGCGTATTGATACGAGTTGTCATCTAGAATGGCGTCACCCTCCCAGATTTACCTATATTTACACTCAAGGCGGTGTATTTTCTTTGGTCTTTGAAGCGGCTCCAGTTCACTTTAGTTAGGAGCCATGGGCGTTTGGATTCTTCTCAACAGCACCTTAAATCGTGAAGAACCAGCTATACATAGCGTTGTTGATGAAGTGCAAAAGCAGCATCAGCACCACGGGCGATAGATCGACGCCACCAAGATCGGGCAGGTATTTGCCTGTATAGCGGCGGATGCGCGAAAGCATGGGGTCGAGCAGGCGGTTCAGCGCCCCATAAACCCGGCTTACCAAGGGATTGCTACGGTTCACAATATCGAAATGCATGAGGAGGCCAAGGACTATCCAGATGATAAGTGCCAGATTTATAAGGCCAATTATGTTACTGATCAGGTCGACGAATGGATTGAGCATGGCGGCAATTCCTGTTGATAAGTTCGCGGTTTTGGTGTATAGTGTATTTGTAATTGTGGGGCAAGCCTTGCGATTACCGGTGCTCATTAAGAAGCGCCGCAACCAATAATACACGTTCAGAATGTAATCTGGACGAGGAGTTACACCATGACGGTCTCGACGATAGCAACGATTGCTGCGGGCTTAACCCGTGCGCTTTCGAACCCAAGCAATAAAACCTCGGAAGTCCTCAAAAGCTTCGACACGACGAGTAGCCAAACGGCGCGCGCGGATGTGGCCGACTTGAGCGTGGCCATCACGCTGCAAAATCAGGTCGCGCAGTTTCGGGTGGCCTCGAAGGACGTGGCACAGGCGGGCTCACTGCTCAGCGCGGCGGAAGCGGGTGCAAAGGAAATTGCCACCAATCTGGGCAAGCTGAAGGATCTGGCGACACAAGCCGCTTCGACCACTACCAGTGATAGCGAGCGCATTGTGCTGAATCAGCAATTCCAAGCCATTCGCGCGCAAAATGATGCCATTGCCAAAAATACAAAATTCAATGGCGAATCGCTGCTGGATGGTAGCTCGGCACAGCTTAAAGTGCAGGGCAATGCCAGCGATGCTGCGAATTTAACTGTTTCTAGCCTGACAGACAGCTCGATTTTTGCTGACCCACGCGTGGAAATTTTGAACCCCAGCGGTGCGAAGATCACGATTGAGGTGCTGGGCAAAGCGATTAATTATGTGAACGAGCAAATCAGCAAAATTGACCAATTACAGCAGGGATTGGATTTTGCCTCGGCCACCTTGCAAAGCGCGATTCAGAATACGGATGCGACGAACTCGACGCTTAACGATGCAGATTTGGTGCAAGCATTGCTGACGGGCACGAATGGTAAGGAGAGCAACGGGGTGAATTCCCTGTTCGCCCAAACCAACCGCCTGCCGACGAATTTGCTGCAGTTGCTGAGCGAGTAGTTCGGATGTAAATTTACGGATGGTTAGGTAGTAAAAAAGCCGATGGAACTTCCATCGGCTTTTTTGTTAGCGTCATGCTGCGAGGAGGGTTGGCCACTAGGCCAACCCCTAGCAACCGAATACTAGCGCTTGTTGAGCGTGATGAATTTGCGCGGTTGTGCGCCAATGAAGAGTTGGCGTGGACGGCCGATTTTCATCGTCGGATCCTCGATCATCTCTTTCCATTGTGCCACCCAACCCGCAGTGCGGGCAACGGCGAACAACACCGTGAAGAGCGCGGTGGGGATACCGAGCGCGCGGTAGATGATGCCCGAATAGAAATCCACGTTCGGATAGAGTTTGCGCTCGATGAAGTATTCGTCGTTGAGGGCAATTTTCTCAAGCTCCATTGCGATTTTGAGCAGTGGTTCATCCTGCTGGCCAAGTTCCTTGAGTACTTCGTGGCAGGATTTACGCAACACAGCCGCACGTGGGTCGTAGTTCTTGTAGACGCGGTGACCAAAGCCCATCAGGCGGAATGGGTCGGACTTATCCTTCGCGCGTTTGATGAAGTGCGGGATGTTTTTCACGTCACCGATTTCTTGCAATTGCTGAATTACGGCCTCGTTGGCGCCGCCATGTGCGGGGCCCCAGAGTGATGCAATGCCGGCACCAATGCAGGCGAACGGATTCGCACCCGACGAACCCGCAAGGCGCACGGTGCTGGTGGAGGCGTTCTGCTCGTGGTCGGCATGCAGGATGAAGATTTTCTCCATCGCATCCGCAATCACGGGGTTTACGGTGTATTTTTCACATGGGGTCGCGAACATCATGTGCATGAAGTTTTCGCAGAAGCCCAATTCGTTTTGCGGGTAGATGAAAGGCTGACCCACGGAATATTTGTAGCACATGGCGGCCATGGTTGGCATTTTGGCAATCATGCGCATCATCGCCAATTCGCGCTCGGCTGGGTTATGGATATCGAGCGAATCGTGGTAGAACGCCGAAAGGGAAGCCACGGCACCGACCATGATAGCCATAGGGTGCGCACGACGCGGGAAGCCACGATAGAGGAAGTGCAATTGCTCGTGCACCATGGTGTGGCGGGTGATGGTGTGCTCGAACCATGTTTTTTGTTCAGCGTTTGGTAGGTCGCCATAGTTCAACAAATACGCGGTCTCGAGGAAGTTGGCTTTGCCCGCGAGGTCGGCAATATCGTAGCCACGATAGCGCAGGATGCCCTTGTCGCCATCGATGTAAGTGATTTCTGAATCGCACGATGCGGTACTCAGGAATCCTGGGTCGAACGTGAAGTGGCCCGTGCTAGCATAGAGCTTGCTGATATCGATAACGTTGGCACCCTCCACCGCTTTGTAAATCGGGAACTCGACCGGTGCGCCACCTTGTACCGAAAGCTGAGCCGAACCCACGCGCTTGAAGCGGGATGTTTGATCTTTGCGGGCGGCTTGTAGTTTGGTGGGGCGCTGAGGAGCGGCACCTGCACGTGCTTTTTTAGCGACTTTACTGGCGACTTTTTTCTTGGCGGGCTTGGCTTTAGGTTTGGATTTAACAGCTGCTTTGGCCATGGGTCTCTCCTTGCGGTGGGTATGGTATTGAATGGCAACGCTAGCCAGCCCCCAAGAGCACGTCAACGCGCTTGGTGCGCTCGTCGCGGTTTCGCGGTTTTCTTTTTCGTGCTGTGGCAATTTTCAACCAGTGCGAGAACTTTGTGGTCGAGTTTGGAGAGAGGTAGGGCGACAATTTCCTCGCGCGTGTGCCAATCGGGCGAGTTGGGTTTGCTGGTGATGCGCTCGTGAATCACATGGCCGATGAGTTTGAAATGGGAGTAAACATGGGTGACGTGGCCAAGATGGATTGCCGCGCTATCGCTCGCAATGACGGCGCTTTGCGGAAAACCATAAAGCCCTCCTAACAATGCCTCGTCGCGCTTTTCGAGGAATAGCCGACCACGCGTATCTTCGCGAACATGGATGGTGACATCGCGCGTCGGCACCTGCTTTTTGGCTTTGGGTGTGGGGTAGCGTTCGGGCGATGTTTTCCCCGCGCAGATGACGCTCGCTGGGCACTGCTCGCATTTTGGATTTTTGGGAGTGCAAATGAGCGATCCGATATCCATCATCGCTTGGTTATAGTTAAAGGGTTCGGCGTGGTTGAGGAGCGCCTCCGCACCTTCCCATAACGCTGTATCGCTCGGAGTTTCCAGCGCAAACACACGAGCGATGATGCGCTTCACGTTCGCTTCCAAAATGGCAACGGGCTGATGGTAAGCAAAGGCAAGGATAGCACTCGCCGTGTTGCGGCCAATGCCTGAAAGCGCCAGAAGTTCATCGATTGAAGGGGGAGTGGATGCTATGGGAAGCCCACCTTGGGTGCTTAACTGCTTCGCGGCTTCATGCAAATTGCCCGCGCGGCGGTAATACCCTAGCCCCTCCCATGCTTTCATCACCGATTCACGCGGTGCATTCGCGAGTGCCGCGATGGTTGGGAATTTCTCGAGAAACGGAAAATAGAACCGCTCGCGCACGGTCGCTACCTGCGTTTGCTGCAGCATGACCTCGGAAAGCCAGATATGGTAGGGGTCGGTGGTAGTGCGCCAAGGCAGGCCGTGGCGGCCGTTGGCCTCATACCATTTGACGAGGGCGTGGTGAAACCTGACTAAATTTGTCGGTTTTATTTGCGAGGTGCAAGCAGGGGTGCTAAATCTCTTGGCCATTTCAGTTTCATCCTAACAAGAACGAGTTCTACATGACACCGCCAATCGACGCGACTGCAAAAAAAGCCCCCGCCGCCAGCAGCGATAAACTATTCGATATCACCACGGGTCCACTCACGGGCTCGGCGAAAATTTATGCGAAAGGTAGCGAGCGCCTGATGGGCGTGAATGTGGCCATGCGCGCCATCAACATTTCACCCAAAGCAGGCGAGCCGCCCGTGGTGGTGTATGATCCCTCGGGCGCGTACACCGATAGCAGCGAGAAAGTAGATATCGCAAAAGGTCTCTCGCCGATTCGTGCGCAGTGGGTGGAAGCGCGTAATGATACCGAATCCTACGAAGGCCGCCCCGTGCGCCCTGAAGATAATGGCTACAAGGAATACCAGAAAATCGAGGTGATGCAGTTCCCGCGTTCCGACCGCAAACCGCGCCGCGCGAAAGCTGGTGGCAACGTGACGCAAATGCACTACGCCAAAAAAGGCATCATCACGCCTGAGATGGAATATGTCGCGATTCGTGAGAATGAAGGCCGCGAACAGGCAGCGGATGCGATGAAAGGTGGCGAGAGTTTTGGTGCGAGTATCCCGAAAATTGTAACGCCGGAATTTGTGATGAGCGAAGTGGCACGTGGCCGCGCGATTATTCCTGCCAACATCAACCACACGGAGCTGGAGCCGATGGCGATTGGCCGCAACTTCAAGGTCAAAATCAACGGCAATATTGGTAACTCCGCTATCTCATCGAGCATTGCCGAGGAAGTCGAGAAAATGGTGTGGGCGACGCGTTGGGGCAGCGACACCATCATGGATCTCAGCACGGGCAAAAACATCCACGCGACGCGCGAATGGATTATCCGTAACAGCCCCGTGCCGATTGGCACCGTGCCGATTTACCAAGCACTCGAGAAAGTGGGCGGCATTGCGGAAGACCTGACATGGGAAATTTTCCGCGATACGTTGATTGAGCAGGCGGAGCAGGGGGTGGATTACTTCACCATCCATGCGGGTGTGCGGCTGCCATTCGTACCGCTGACGGAAAAGCGCGTGACGGGGATTGTGTCGCGCGGCGGCAGCATTCACGCCAAATGGTGCATGGCGCACCACGAGGAAAATTTCACCTACACGCATTTCGCGGAAATTTGCGAAATCATGAAGGCGTATGATGTGAGCTTCAGCCTCGGTGATGGCTTGCGCCCAGGGTCGATTCAGGATGCGAACGACGCCGCGCAATTTGCGGAACTCAAAACGCTGGGCGAACTCACCAAAACCGCGTGGGAGCATGATTGCCAAGTGATGATCGAAGGCCCCGGCCATGTGCCGATGCACCTCATCAAGGAGAATATGGACAAGCAACTGGAGGCGTGCCACGAAGCGCCGTTCTATACGCTTGGGCCACTAACGACGGATATTGCACCCGGTTATGACCATATTACGAGCGCGATTGGCGCGGCGATGATTGGCTGGTTTGGCACCGCCATGCTGTGCTATGTGACGCCGAAGGAGCATTTAGGTTTGCCCAACCGCGATGACGTGAAAGAAGGCGTGATTGCCTATAAAATTGCTGCACACGCGGCGGATTTGGCGAAGGGGCACCCCAGCGCACAAATTCGGGATAATGCACTGAGCCGCGCGCGGTTTGATTTCCGTTGGGAGGATCAGTTTAACCTATCCCTCGACCCTGATACGGCGTGGGAATACCACGATGAAACACTGCCTGCGGATGGCGCGAAAGTTGCGCATTTTTGCAGCATGTGCGGCCCCAAATTTTGCAGCATGAAAATTTCGCAAGAGGTGCGCGAATTTGCGAAAACCGAAAATGCGCTGGGCAAAAATGCTGCACTCGCGCTCGATGAAACCACTGCACAAAAAGGCATGGACGACATGAGCAAAAAATTCATCGAAGCGGGGTCAGAGATTTATCATAAGGTGGGCTAAATTTACAAATGCGAAGAGCTTTGAGAGTGATATGTGACCGAAGCGCGTTCGCAAATGAAGTGAATTTTGCAAAGCTTACCAATGAAGAGTGGCTTGTAAAATTAGACAGCCTTGTGGGAAACAAGCGTGTAAAGTTTTTTCATAGCCAATATTTTTTTGATGAAACTTTGGCTAGTTATGCTTCCGAAAGAAATAGAGTGCTCCTGAGAAAGCAATTGCCATCGCTTTTCAAATTTTATGAAGGCAGGTGGTTTAAGTTAATGGGAGCAATGCTAGAATCAGAAATTTCAAACCAAAATCATTGTGTTTTTATGCCAGAGCATAAGCGGCGTAAAATGCAAAAATCAATGCTAGATTGTATCTGTGATGATAATTGGACTGATTACCAAAAAGACCATTTAGAATTTGTTGAGCGAAAAAATAATTTGGAAGAGGCTTGCTTAGCAATAAGGAACCAATCGAATGATTTACGTAAGGAAGCTAAGCTCAAAAGTCCTAAATCTAGTCAGATACCAACATTCGATGAGTACTGCAAACTTGAGTATGATGATTGGGTGAAGCAGTGTTTAATACATACGAGTGATGTATTCACAAAAATGATAGTCCAAACAGGCAATGACCCGTGTTATGAAACTTCGAAATATCCTTACACAAGCGCATGGTTTGTGGGCACTCTTTTTGTAAAATATTATTCCGAGCACATTAGTCTTAAAATAGACAAGAATGCATTCGTAGATGTAGCGCAATTATGCTATTTAAATGATACTGACGTCATTATAAGTAATGACGGTAAGTTTATGAAATCCGCTTTTGACCATTTGTGGAAAGCCAAAAATAAGAAATTTCTATCTACAGATGAATTTGTAGAACTTATTGATAGAACTTCTTGTAAATGGCCATCGCCTCTGTCTCTCGAATACCACTCCCAAGGAACCCCATGAAAGCTCGTAACATGCTCGCTCTTGCTATCCTCGTCCTCGGCTCGGTCGCGGCGTTTTATTGTTATACGCGGTTGGCGGAGTTGCTGCCGATGAGCCGGCCCGATGCGGTGACGCGCGTGGAGGCAAACATCACCCGTGTAGATACGCCGATGGTGAAGAAAAACGAAACCGTGAGCGAAGTGACCAGCCACGTGAAATTCAGCTTCGAGGCGTCGGGGAGAACCATCGAGGGTGGCTACAGCGTGCGCGACATGAAACACGCGCCAAGCAAAGGCGACACGACACCGATTGCCTACCTGACCGCAAAGCCCGAAGTGTTTTTGCGCGGGGCTGATTACGACGATTTGCCACGCCAACTGGCCGCGCTGCGCTGGATGATGTGGGGCTTCGCGCTGCTTGCCATGATTGGCCCGTTTGTGGTAATGAAGCACGGTGCCTAAGGGGTAGAGGATTTATGAACGCCTATGTACTTGTGTTGCTGATTGTGATGGCCAACATTGTTGGCGCGCACTTTGTGAATCGGCATCGGCTGACGCTCGACATGAATGTGGAAGCGGATGTGAAAAAAGATAAATCGCTGCGCTTGGTGATGAAGGTTATCCTCATCGAATCCGTTGTGATGATTGCGATCGTGCTGTTTGTGTTTAGGCCGTTATTCGCGGATTTTATGTCGTTTGCCAACTAGCGGCACGCCATCCAAAATAGATTTTTATTGGTTTCAGCCTCGCCTCAGGTGGCCTTCAGGTTGGCATCACGTGCGTTTGCTATATCTGGGCTGACCGGACGATAAGCCTTACAAAAAACATCCGGTAGTCGATTTGTGCAACCACGTATGAGGATGTTATGAAGAAGTTTGTGTTAGCGTTATCGGCAGTGGCCGCCCTTGCGGCAAGCCCTGCTATGGCCGGTGATACACGTATCCATGTTGGGTTCTATTCGCCCGAGCCTGTGTATTACGCCCCGCCAGTCGCCTATTATGGCCCGTCGCACTTTGTGCGTTATGAGAAGCCATGCCCGAAACGTTATTCGCGTGCCTATCGCCATGGGTATCGCCACGGCGTGAAGCACGAGCGCCGCTATGAAAGCGCATGGAATGAGCCACGCGGTGGCTATGGCCACGGGTGGCGTCACTAGGACACCCTGCTCGGTAAGCAAGCAATAAAAAAGGCCAGCAAGTGATTGCTGGCCTTTCTTTTTTGCCTTCGGCATGGGGGCGAAGACGCCCCCGCTACCGCTCCCCCTCGTTCGCTTCGCTCCGGCTCGCGCCATAAAGCGCTACGCACGGATCATTACGAACAATAGGAGTTACTTCTTCAGCGCGTCGCGGATTTCGCGCAGGAGCACGATATCTTCCGCAGGTGCGGCTGGCGCAGCTGCTTCGGCCTTGATCATTTTGTCCTTCAGTTTGTTGACGTTCTTCACGAGGATGAACACCACAAACGCTACGATGAGGAATTTGATGATGGCGTTGATGAACAGGCCATACATGATCAGCGGCGCGCCTGCTTTCTTCGCAGCCTCGAGGGATTCGTGCCCTGCCATCGACAAATCGAAGTAGTAGTTGCTGAAGTCGATGCCGCCAATGATCATCCCGATGATGGGGTTGATGATGTCGCTCACCAGCGAACCGACGATGGCGGTGAATGCCGCACCGATGATGATACCAACAGCCATATCGAGCACGTTGCCCTTGGCGATAAATGCCTTGAATTCGTTTAACATGAGAATCTCCGTAAGAGGTTAATTGTGAGTGGCTTAAACAATGATTCATTGCGAATTTCAATTGTTTGTTGTGACGCGCTGCAAAAATTGCCTAGGTTATAGATGTGATTGCGTTCCCGTTATGGTGTGTTATGAAGCGCCCCCATGCGGGCGTAGTTCAATGGTAGAACGGCAGCTTCCCAAGCTTCATACGAGGGTTCGATTCCCTTCGCCCGCTCCAAATCTTGCGCTGGTTTTTGTATGCTTGCACTCATCCTTGCTCCTGACCCCATCTATAAAACGATATGTGCGCCAGTAGGCGTGGTGGATGATGCCGTGCGCGCCACCCTTGATGCGATGATGGAAACACTGCATGCGCACGAAGCCATGGGGCTTGGCGGGCCGATGGTGGGTATCACCCAGCGGCTGGTGGTGGTGGGGCTCGAGGACGAAGCGGGCGTGGTGCACCAATATAAGATGGTGAATCCGGTGATTGTCGAGCGTTCCGCCGAAATGGCAACGATGGAAGAGGGCTCGATCACCTTTCTTGGCGTGAATGCCCCCGTGACGCGCCCTGCCGAAGTGACGGTGGAATATCTGGATGAACAGGGCGCACCACAACGCGTGCAGGCGAAAGGTATCCTATCGGTATGTATCCAGCACGAGATGGACTATCTCGACGGAAAAACATTTCTCGATTATCAGCCGCCAATGAAGCGCGATATTCTGAAACGCAAAACGGAAAAGAATAAACGCCTTGGGCATGCACCGCATGTGCATGGGCCGCATTGCAATCATTAAATCTGATTGGACATAGTACTTACTGCCAATCCGCATCATCCTCGCTGATGATGCTGCCCTTCATCGAAGGGCCGTATTTATGGACGTTGGCGGGCTTGCCGCAAATCAGGGGGTGCCAGTTGGGCAAAGGCTGGCCATGGGCAACGAGGCGGTAGCCGCAGGTGTGGGGCAGCCAGCTGAGCTCCATCACATTTTCGGGGGTGACTTTAATGCAATCGGGCACATTGGCTTGGCGATTGGCATAATCCGTACATTGATGCGATTTCAGGCATAAATAGCGGCAGGCGACGTTGGACAGGGCAATTTCGCCCGTATCCTCATCCTCCACGCGAATTTGGCAGCATAGGCCGCAGCCATCGCACAGGGACTCCCACTCGGCTTGCGTCATCTCCGCGAGGGGTTTTTGTAGGAAGGCTGGTTGGGCGTGTTTCATGCCAAGGAATCTAGCGTAATGGCTGTAAAAGGGAATGACGAAGTTGACGCGAATGTATTGATGCTTGCCATTGACACGAAACCACGTTATAAGCAGCCCCGCACACCCCCCCAAACGGTGTGCATTTTTGTATCTGCAAATCGGCGAAAAGGCAGTTGTTATGGCAATGAATCCCGCGAAATTTATCCGCGAAGTGCGTACGGAAGTTGGCAAAGTTACATGGCCAACCCGCAAGGAGACGATGGTCTCGACCGCCATGGTGCTTATTTTGGCGGTGATTGCCGCGTTATTCTTTTTGGCGGTCGATGGCATTTTCGCGACGCTAATCAGCTGGATTCTGGGATTGGCCAACTAACACTCGATTGTAAAAAAATACCATTAGGAGCAAGCAATGACCGAAGCACAAGCCACCAACAGCACCATGAGCCCCGAAGCACTGGCCGCCGAAGCGCGCCCAGCAGCGAAAGCCAAGCGCTGGTACATCATTCATGCCCACTCGGGTTTCGAGAAAAAAGTGGCACAAGCCATCTTGGAAACCGCTGCACAAAAAGGCCTGACCGAGGCATTCGAGCAAGTAGTGGTGCCAACTGAAAACGTGGTGGAAGTGCGCCGTGGTAAAAAAACCGCGAGCGAGCGTAAGTTCTTCCCAGGCTATGTGCTGGCGAAAATGGATATGACCGACGCGACATGGCAAATTGTAAAAACCACGCCGAAAGTGACTGGCTTTTTGGGTGGTAAAGGTATTCGCCCGCAGCCGATTACCGAGCGTGAAGCCGCTGCAATCTTTAGCGCAGTAGAGGATGGCGTGACCAGCCCACGTACCACCATTCACTACGATATCGGCGAGAACGTCAAAATCATCGACGGTCCGTTCGAGAGCTTCGTGGGTGTGGTTGAGGATGTGGATGATGGCCGCAGCAAGCTGAAAGTTTCCGTATCCATCTTTGGCCGTGCAACGCCAGTGGAACTGAACTACGACCAAGTGTTGAAGGTTAGTTAGGTAATGATACGGCCACTCACGGGTGTCTCGCAGCGAATGCGTGACCACCTTGCGCCATGGCTGGAATGGGCAGAAACAGAGCCGATGACGTCAAAAATAGTCATGGCACTGAATATCCTCGATGCGGACAAGGATGCGGTGGTGTCATTCGACGACTTAGCCAATCGCGCTACTTCGCAGCGCCACAAGAAAGTGACTCATCACCGCGAAGTTCGTGAGCTTTTTAACGACCTGAAAAAGCACGCCAAGGGCAAAAAAGAATTGCGTGAAGCGCATATTAAAAAGACGCTTGAAGATCTATCAGCTGAGGAATTGGCGGATGTGATTGCGGAGTTGCCTACGTTTCTGGCCAAGCAGCCGAAGACATTTATGTTGAAAACGCTCGGTGATAAATTTATCGGTAATGCGGCGACGCAAGTCGCTACGGAACTTCTGACGCGCATCGGTGCGCCGCATGTGACCCCCAATGTTGCGACGGGGCTGTTGGCCAGCATGGGAAGCCAAATTAAGCCCGAAAAGGGCAGATCCTAACGGGTGTGGCGCCGCGCACCCCAACAAAGCAAAAATTCCTCTTGCAATCGGCAAATTCGTCACTATAGTCCCGCTTCCCTTGGGAGGCTGACGCACTCGCGAACGCCGTAAACTGGCGCGGAAAACATGGGGTTTTTCGATGTTGGACACACCAAAAACAGTAAGGATGCCACATGGCTAAGGAAATTACTGGCTATATTAAACTGCAGATTCCTGCAGGAAAAGCCAACCCAGCCCCACCAATCGGGCCAGCGCTCGGTCAAGCGGGCTTGAACATCATGGAATTCTGTAAGCAGTTTAACGCTGCGACACAAAAAACCGAAGCGGGCACGCCGATTCCGGTCGTGATTACCGCGTACAAAGATCGCAGCTTCACCTTCATCATGAAGCAGCCTCCTGTATCGTACTTCTTGCTCAAAGCTGCTGGCATCCCTAAGGGCACTGGCACCACGGGTAAAGAAATCGTCGGTAAAGTGACGATGAAGCAGATCAAAGAGATCGCGAAACAAAAAATGCAAGACATGAACGCACACGACGAAGCAGCTGCTTGCAGCATGATTGCTGGCTCGGCTGTGTCGATGGGCATTCAAGTGGTGGAGGCATAAGATGGCTGGAAAACGCATCAAATCTGCCGCATCGAAAGTGGTTAAAGGCAAGCCTTACGCGCTGAAAGAAGCCGTGGCATTGCTGAAAGAAGGCGCGCCAAAGTTCAACCAAACGGTGGACGTGGCAATCAACCTCGGTGTTGACCCTACGCAATCCGACCAAATGGTGCGCGGCGTTGTGCCGATGCCGCATGGTCTGGGTAAAACGGTGAAAGTTGCCGTATTTGCTAAAGGCGACAAAGTAGAGCTGGCCAAAAAAGCAGGCGCCGATATCGTGGGTGCTGAAGAATTGGCTGACGCGATTGCTAAGGGCGAAATCAATTTCGACGTGTGCATCGCAACCCCTGATATGATGGGTGTTGTTGGTAAGGTCGCTAAGATCCTCGGGCCACGTGGCCTGATGCCAAACCCTAAACTCGGCACGGTAACGCCCGATGTTGAGAAGGCGGTGAAGGCAGCGAAAGCGGGTCAGGTCGAGTTCAAGGTCGAGAAGGCTGGCATTATTCATGCGGGCGTCGGCAAAGTTGGCTTCGGCGAAAAAGAGATTTCTGAAAACCTGTTGAGCTTCATTGGCGCGGTTAAGCGTGCTCAGCCAGCGGGTGTTAAAGGCAATTACATCAAGAAAATCTCCATCTCGGCAACCATGGGCCCTGGCATTACGCTGGATCTCACGGAAGTGCTCGGCTTGGTAGCGTAGGGAGATAGACATGGCTAAGACACGTGCATTTAAACAACAATCGATCGATGACACGAACGCTCAGGTAAAAGACGCAGGCATTTTGCTTGTGGCGCATTACAAGGGCCTCACCGTGGCAGAGATCACCGACTTGCGCATCAAAATCCGCGCAGCAGGTGCTCACTTCAAGGTGACCAAGAACCTGCTCGTGAAGCGTGCGCTGGTGGGTACGAATTACGAAAAAGTGTCGCACTTGTTCAAGGGGCCGACGGCTGTTGCTTATGCAACGGATCCCGTATCGGCAGCAAAAGCCCTGAGCGAGTTTGCGAAGAAGAACGAAAAACTGGTGCTGGTCGGCGGCGCATTTGGCAACACTGTCCTTGATAAGGCAGCAATCAATCAGTTGGCATCGTTGCCAAGCCTTGATGAATTGCGTGCTAAAATCATTGCGATGCTGCAAACGCCCGCAACTCGCATTGCAGGCGTGCTTCAGGCGCCGGCTGGCCAGTTGGCGCGCGTTTTCGGGGCCTATGCCAAGAAGGGTGCGTAAAGAAGTCGCTAGGGTCTAGGGGTTAGGGCTTAGCAAACTAGTTTAATTTTTATTTTTTACTTTAGGGGAATTACTATGTCGAACTTGAATGATTTGGTTGAGAAACTTTCGGCTCTCAGCGTTTTGGAAGCTGCTGAACTCAGCAAACTTCTCGAAGAAAAATGGGGCGTTTCGGCTGCTGCACCTGTAGCAGTTGCTGCCGCTGCTGGCCCAGCTGCTGCTGCAGCTGAAGAAAAAACCGAGTTCACCGTTGTCCTTGCTGACGGCGGCGCGAACAAGATCAACGTAATTAAAGAAGTACGTGCGATCACCGGTCTTGGCCTCAAAGAAGCAAAAGACCTCGTTGAAGGCGCTCCTAAGAACGTTAAAGAAGGCGTTGCTAAGGACGAAGCTGAGAAGCTCAAGAAGCAGCTTGAAGCTGCTGGTGCTAAAGTTGAACTCAAGTAGTTCGGCTTGGGCGCAAGCCTAATGCATGACAAGGAGCCTCGCCAATTTTGGTGGGGCTCCTTTCTCGCGTTAAGTAAGTTGCGTCCCTTTTAAGATGAATGCCGTCGTCGCGTACGGTCTTAGCGCGAGAAAAAAGATACTTCACAAATTCATTTATCTATCGGTGGGATTTTATGGCTCAATCGGCAAACGTATTTCAGCACTCATTCACCTCGCGTAAGCGCATTCGCAAAAATTTCGGTACGATGCTTTCGGCAACGTCGCTTCCTAACCTCATCGAGGTACAGAAGAACTCGTACGAGCAGTTCTTGCAAATGTTTGTTCCGGTGAAGGACCGCAGAAATACTGGTCTGCACGCGGTATTGAAAAGCGTATTCCCGATCAAAGATTTTGCCGATACCAGCACACTGGAATATGTTCGCTACGAATTTGACCGCCCGAAATATGACGTGGATGAGTGCCGCCAGCGTGGCATCAACTTCGCGGCACCCCTGCGCGTAACGTTGCGCCTCATTGTATGGTTGGTGGATGCCGATACGGGCGCGCGCGAAATCAAGGACATTAAAGAACAAGACGTCTATATGGGCGACATTCCGCTGATGACGGAAAACGGTACCTTTACCATCAACGGCACCGAGCGCGTGATCGTTTCGCAAATGCACCGTTCGCCAGGCGTATTCTTCGACCATGACCATGGCAAAACCCACAGCTCGGGTAAATATCTCTACTCGGCACGCGTGATTCCGTACCGTGGTTCGTGGCTCGATTTCGAGTTCGATGCGAAAGATATCGTGCATGTGCGCATCGACCGTCGCCGCAAACTGCCAGCGACCACCATCCTGCGTGCAATCGGCATGGATAACCAACAAATCCTCAACACCTTCTATGCAACGCGCACCATCAAGAGCAGCAAAAAAGGCTGGACGATGGCGTTTGACGCAAGCGCATGGAAAGGCCAGAAACTGACCTTCGACCTCGTGGATGCGAAAACGGGTAAAGTGGTTGCCGAAAATGGTAGCAAGCTGACCCCACGCGCCATCAAGAAAATTGAAGAAGCGGGCCTGAAGGAAATCCTCGTGAACGAGGACTTCATTGTCGGTTCGTACGTAGCGGCTGACCTCATCAACAAAAAAACCGGCGAGATTTATGCTGAGGCTGGCGATGAGCTGACCGCAGCCCTCATCAAGACGCTGTATGAAGCAGGCGTGAGCGATGTGCCCGTGTTGGCGATTGACCACGTGAACGTGGGTGCCTACATCCGCAACACGCTGGTGGCCGATAAGAACATGACCAAGGACGATGCGCTGATCGATATCTATCGCGTGATGCGCCCTGGTGAGCCAACGACACCAGAAGCAGCAGAAACCTTGTTCCGCTCGATGTTCTTTGAGTCTGAGCGCTACGACCTTTCGGAAGTGGGTCGCGTGAAAATGAATGCGCGCTTGAACCTCAACCACAAAGAAGAAGTGGGCGTGCTGACCAACGAAGACATCATCAACACCATCAAAACCCTTGTGGATTTGAAAGATGGCCGTGGTGAAATCGACGATATCGATCACCTTGGCAACCGTCGCGTTCGCTCGGTGGGTGAGTTGATGGAAAACCAATTCCGTCTCGGTTTGCTGCGCATGGAGCGCGGGATCACCGAGCGCATGAGCAGCGTGGACATCGACACGGTGATGCCGCATGACCTCATCAACGCCAAGCCACTGGTGGCTGCGGTGCGTGAGTTCTTCGGTTCGTCGCAATTGTCGCAATTCATGGATCAAACCAACCCACTCTCCGAGATTACGCACAAGCGTCGTCTGTCGGCGCTTGGGCCTGGTGGTCTGACGCGTGAACGTGCAGGCTTTGAAGTGCGCGACGTGCACCCAACGCATTACGGCCGCATCTGCCCGATTGAAACCCCCGAGGGTCCGAACATCGGTCTGATCAACTCGCTCGCTACTTATGCGCGCATCAACAAATATGGCTTCATCGAAACGCCGTACCGCAAAGTGAAAGCGGGCAAAGTGTTGGATGAAGTGGTGTATCTCTCGGCGATTGAAGAAGGCCGCTACACCATTGCGCAAGCAAACGCGGGTCTGACGAACGACAAGTTCAACGAGGACCTCGTGAGCTGCCGCAAGAACGGCGACTTCGTGATGGCGATGCCAGAAGCAATTGAATACATGGACGTAGCGCCGAAGCAGCTCGTTTCCGTGGCAGCGGCACTCATCCCGTTCCTTGAGAACGATGATGCGAACCGCGCGCTGATGGGTTCGAACATGCAACGCCAAGCCGTACCGCTGGTGCGCGCGGATGCACCGCTCGTTGGAACGGGTATGGAAGAAGTAGTGGCACGCGATTCGGGTGCGGCACAATCGGCGCGTCGCGCTGGTGTGGTCGACCAAGTGGCTGCCAACCGTATTGTGATCCGTTGCGACGAAACCAACGAAGATGGTACGCCGCGCGTGGATATCTACACCTTGCAGAAATTCCAACGCAGCAACCAGAACACCTGCATCAACCAGCGCCCGATTGTGAAAGTGGGCGACCAAGTAAAAGCAGGCGATGTGATTGCTGATGGCCCAAGCACCGAACTGGGCGAGCTCGCGCTCGGTCAGAACATGCTTGTCGCGTTCATGCCATGGAATGGTTACAACTACGAGGATTCGATCCTGATTTCGGAGCGCCTTGTGGCTGAGGATCGCTTTACCTCGATTCACATCGAAGAATTCGAGATCATGGCGCGTGATACGAAGCTCGGGCCTGAAGAGATTACCCGTGATATCCCCAACGTCGGTGAGGAAGCCCTGCGCAGCCTCGATGAAATCGGCGTGGTGCATATCGGTGCGGAAGTGAAGCCCGGCGATATTCTCGTTGGTAAAGTGACGCCGAAATCGGAATCGCCAATGACGCCAGAGGAAAAACTCCTGCGCGCCATCTTCGGTGAGAAGGCTTCGGACGTTCGTGATAGCTCGCTGCGTTTGCCTCCAGGCAACCAAGGCACCATCGTGGGCGTGCGTATCTTCAGCCGCCGTGGTATCGAGAAGGATGAGCGTGCGGTAGCAATCGAGCGTGCGGAAATCGACCGTTTGTCGAAAGACCGTGACGATGAACGTGGCATTGCCGAGCGTTATGTTTACAGCTCGCTGAAGGAATTGCTGGTCGGCAAGACCGCCGTTAAGGGGCCGAAAGGCTTCAAGACGGACAAAGCAATCACTGAGGCGCAGTTGAACGAAACCGCGCGTGGCCTGTGGTGGCAGATTGCCCTGAAGGACGAGAAAGCGATGAAAAAAGTCGAGGCGCTGAAGAAGCAGCTCGATGACGCCATCGACTCGCTCAACAAGCGCTTTGAAGAGAAAGTCGAGAAAGTACAATCCGGTGATGATTTGATGCCAGGCGTACTGAAGATGGTCAAAGTGTTCGTTGCCGTGAAGCGCAAGCTTCAGCCAGGGGACAAAATGGCCGGTCGCCATGGTAACAAAGGGGTGATTTCGAACATTGTTCCTGTGGAGGATATGCCTCACCTTGAGGATGGCCGCCCTGTGGATGTGGTACTGAACCCATTGGGTGTACCAAGCCGCATGAACGTTGGTCAGATTCTTGAGACGCACTTGGGTTGGGCTTCGGCGGGTATTGGTCAGCAAATTGGTGACATGGTGAAAGCCGTGCAGCAAGGCGCGAAGCTGGATGTGCTGAAGGACAAACTGCTCGAAGTCTATGATGAGAAAGAGCACCAGTCCGAGATCAAGAAAATGGACAAAGGCGCGCTGATGGAATTGGGTGAAAACCTCACCAAAGGTGTGCCATTCGCAACGCCAGTATTCGACGGTGCGAAAGAGAAAGATATCAACCACTGGCTCACCAAAGCGGGTCACAAAACGTCGGGTCAGGTAACGCTGATCGATGGCCGTACGGGCGATGTGTTCGACCGTGATGTGACCGTGGGTTATATCTACATCTTGAAACTCCACCACTTGGTCGATGATAAGATTCACGCACGTTCCATCGGGCCATACAGCCTTGTTACGCAGCAGCCGCTGGGTGGTAAGAGCCAGTTCGGTGGTCAGCGCTTCGGGGAGATGGAGTGCTGGGCACTGCAAGCTTACGGTGCAGCCTATACGCTGCAAGAGATGCTCACCGTTAAATCGGATGACGTCGCTGGCCGTAGCAAGGTTTACGAATCCATCGTTCGCGGCGACCACTCGTTCGAGTCGGGCATTCCTGAGTCATTCCACGTAATGACGAAAGAGCTTCGCTCACTCGGTCTCGATGTGGATCTCGTCGAGAAGGAAGCATAAGTCTCATAGAGCGCCCCGCTTTCAACGGCGGGGCGCATATCTACCATACGCAGCAGCATACGTAAAAATTAGAGGGCACCATGGCAAACGAACTAATGAACATCTTCGGGCAAATGCAATCGACGAAGCAATTCGACGAAATCAAGATTGCAATTGCATCGCCGGAGAAAATCCGCAGCTGGAGCTTTGGCGAAGTGAAAAAGCCAGAGACCATTAACTACCGCACGTTCAAGCCCGAGCGTGATGGTTTGTTCTGCGCCCGCATCTTTGGCCCCATCAAGGATTACGAGTGCCTGTGCGGTAAATATAAGCGCATGAAATATCGCGGCATCGTCTGCGAAAAATGCGGTGTGGAAGTAACGACGAGCAAGGTGCGCCGCGAGCGCATGGGCCATATCGAGCTTGCTGCACCAGTCGCGCACATTTGGTTCATGAAGTCGCTGCCATCGCGCATCGGCACGCTTTTGGACATGATGCTCAAGGACTTGGAGAAGGTTCTTTACTTTGAAGCTTACATTGTCATCGACCCCGGCATGTCGCCGTTCAGCCAGAACGAAATCCTGACCGAAGACCAATATTACGAGGCGCTCGACCAATATGGTGAGGGTACCTTCACCGCGATGATTGGTGCGGAAGCGATTCGTGAATTACTGAAGAAACTGAACCTGATTGAACTGCGCGATTCGATGCGTGGCGAACTGGGTGATTCGACCAGCGAAGCACGCCGCAAGAAGCTGGTGAAGCGTTTGAAAATTGTTGAGGCGTTCATTGATTCGGGCAACAAGCCTGAGTGGATGATCCTTGAAGTCGTGCCTGTAATTCCGCCAGAATTGCGCCCATTGGTGCCGCTGGATGGTGGCCGTTTCGCGACCAGCGACCTGAACGATCTCTACCGCCGCGTCATTAACCGTAACAACCGCTTGAAGCGTCTGCTTGAACTCCGCGCGCCCGATATCATCGTGCGTAACGAGAAGCGCATGCTGCAAGAATCGGTTGATGCGCTGTTCGATAACGGCCGTCGTGGCCGCGTGATTACGGGCACCAACAAGCGTCCGCTGAAATCGCTTTCGGACATGTTGAAAGGTAAGCAAGGTCGCTTCCGTCAGAACTTGCTTGGTAAGCGCGTGGATTACTCGGGCCGTTCGGTGATCGTGGTAGGCCCAGAGCTGAAACTGCACCAGTGCGGTCTGCCGAAGAAAATGGCGCTCGAGCTGTTCAAGCCATTCATCTACGCGAAACTCGAAATCTACGGCATCGCGACGACCATCAAGGCCGCGAAACGCATGGTGGAAACCGAGCGTCCCGAAGTGTGGGATATCCTTGCGGAAGTGGTGCGCGAGCACCCAGTGCTGCTCAACCGTGCGCCAACGCTGCACCGTTTGGGCATCCAAGCGTTCGAACCGATGCTGATCGAAGGCAAAGCCATCCAGCTTCACCCACTCGTTTGTACGGCATTCAACGCCGACTTCGATGGTGACCAAATGGCGGTGCACGTTCCGTTGAGCATTGAGTCGCAACTGGAAGCACGCGTGCTGATGATGTCGACCAACAACATTCTCAGCCCCGCGAACGGCAAGCCAATCATCGTTCCATCGCAGGATATGGTGCTCGGTCTGTACTACCTCTCGCTCGAATCCGATAAGGAAGTGGGTGAAGGCATGGCGTTCAGCGATCTGAACGAAGTGGAAATGGCTTTGGAAGTGAAAGCCGTGACGCTGCACAGCAAAATCAAGATGCGCTTTGCCATCATGGGCGACAACGGCAAAATCAAGCACGAGGTGATCGATACCACCGCGGGCCGCATGCTCATCGCGCAATATCTGCCGAAGAATGCGAACGTGTCGTACAAACTCATCAACAAAGTGTTGACGAAAAAAGACATCTCGAACGTCATCGAAATGGTTTACCGTCATTGCGGCCAAAAAGAAGCCGTTATGTTCGCCGACCGCATCATGGCACTCGGGTTCAAACACGCTGCGAAAGCTGGTATTTCGTTCGGTAAGGATGACATGATCATCCCAACCACGAAGGGCAAGCACATTGCGGAATCGCTCAAGGAAGTGAAACAGTTCGAGCAGCAATATGCCGACGGTCTCATCACCTCGGGTGAGAAATACAACAAGGTGATCGATGCGTGGTCGCACTGCTCCGAGCGTGTGGCACACGACATGATGAAACAAATTTCATCCATCGGGATGGAAGAGGGCAAGAAGTCGGCTCGCAACGTGAACTCCATCTTCATGATGGCGAACTCCGGTGCGCGTGGTTCGGCAGCTCAGATGAAACAGCTTTCCGGTATGCGCGGCCTCATGGCCAAGCCATCGGGCGAGATCATCGAGACCCCAATCATCTCGAACTTTAAAGAAGGCCTCACCGTTCTTGAGTACTTCAACTCCACCCACGGTGCACGTAAAGGCTTGGCCGATACCGCTCTGAAAACGGCGAACTCGGGTTACCTGACGCGTCGTTTGGTGGATGTGGCACAAGACTGCATCATCATCGAAGAAGATTGCGGCACCAAAAAAGGCATCATTGCGAAAGCGGTGCTGGAAGGTGGCGACGTGGTGATTCCATTGGCCGATAAAGTGCTGGGTCGTACCTCTGCTAAGGATGTGCTGCACCCTGTCACCGAAAAAGTGATTGTAAAAGCAGGCCAGCTGGTTGACGAGAAAATCGTTGAGCTGTTGGATGAAGCAGGTATCGAGGCGATGATGATTCGCTCCGTTCTCACCTGTGAATCCGACAACGGCACCTGCGGTAAGTGCTATGGCCGTGACCTTGCGCGCGGCACGCCAGTGAACATTGGTGAGGCTGTGGGCGTGATTGCTGCACAATCCATCGGTGAGCCTGGAACGCAGCTGACCATGCGTACCTTCCACATTGGTGGTGCGGCACAGCGTGGTGCGGAACAATCGAGCATTGAAGCATCGCATGATGCCGTGCTGGAGCTTTCCAACAAGAACGTGGTGAAGGATTCGAAAGGCCGCCTTGTGATCATGAGCCGTTCGTGTGAACTGGTTCTGCGTGACGAAAAAGGCCGCGAGAAAGCACGCCACAAAGTTCCATACGGCGCACGCTTGTTGGTCGATGAAGGCGCTGCTGTGAAGAAGGGCGTGAAGCTCGTCGATTGGGATCCTTACACGATTCCTATCATCACCGAGCGTTCGGGTATTGCTCACTACCGTGACCTTGTCGATAGCGTTTCGCTTCGCGAAGTGCTCGATGAAGCCACCGGTATTGCATCGAAGAAAGTCATCGATTTCCGTCAGCAAACGCGTGGTGCGGATTTGAAACCGCGCATTGCACTGCGTGACAAAAAAGGTGAAATCATCACCCTCGCCAACGGCCTTGAAGCCCGTTACTTCCTGCCTGTTGACGCGATTCTCTCCGTCGATGATGGCCAAGAAGTGCATGCGGGTGACGTACTGGCGCGTATCCCGCGTGAGTCGAGCAAAACGCGCGACATTACGGGTGGTCTGCCACGCGTGGCCGAATTGTTCGAGGCACGTAAGCCGAAGGATCACGCCATCATCTCGGATATCGAGGGCATTGTTGAGTTCGGTAAGGACTATAAGAACAAGCGCCGCTTGATTGTACGTCCGAAGGATGCTGAGTCCGAGGGCGTGGAATACATGATTCCAAAAGGCAAACACATCACCGTGCACGAGGGCGACCATGTGCTGAAAGGTGACTTGCTGATGGATGGCCACCCCGTGCCGCACGATATTCTGCGCGTGATGGGTGTTGAGGCCTTGGCGCAATACATGGTGAACGAAGTGCAAGCGGTATACCGTCTGCAAGGCGTGACCATCAACGATAAGCACATCGAGACCGTCGTTCGCCAAATGCTGCAGAAAGTGGAAATCACCGCACCAGGTGAAACCACCTTCCTCACCGGCGAAATTGTGGACCGCGAAGAGTTCCTCGAAGTGAACACCAAAACGGCTAAGCTTGGCTTCCGCACCGCGGAAGGCCAGCCCGTGCTGCAAGGTATCACCAAAGCATCGCTTCAAAACCGCAGCTTCATCTCGGCGGCGTCCTTCCAAGAAACCACGCGCGTGCTTACCGAGGCTTCGGTTTACGGTAAGACCGATAGCTTGCGTGGCTTGAAAGAGAACGTCATCGTGGGTCGCTTGATTCCAGCGGGTACGGGTGCAGCAATCCAGCGCATGCGCAAGATTGCTAAAGGCCGTGACCTTGAAGTGGAAGCGCAGAAGGCGGCGCAGATTGCAGCGCAGCCAGAAAGCGGCGAAGCAGCGTAGAGATATTTGGCGAAGCGGACCGACTGCGTTGTCGCATCCGCTTTGCTGAATCCTCATGTAGCGCTGCTACACTCCGGTTCATCGAACCGGCACGTGCTCCTAGCATTCGGCCCACTTGGCCAAACATTGAAATAAAGCAAAAACCCAGTCCCCTCGCGGGGCTGGGTTTTTTGTTGGTGGGTTAGGCTACTTTGGAATAGCGGCGGTCGGTGTGGGCGTGGGCATCGAACACCGAGGCCACCACGCGTGCCGCCATGCGGTAGGGTGTGGTGATGCGCAAGTGTTGACCCGCGCACTGGGCAATGCCGGCATAGGGTGCGTGCTGCAACATGGCTAACTCACGCGCGAAATAATCGGCGGGCAGGTGGTAGCTCGTGATGATTTCCGCAAGGTCGATTTCAAGAAAACACATCAGGCGATCGATGATGGCTTTGCGCGCGAGGTCATCGCCTGCGAAAGCGCGGCCACGCACCGCAGCCAATTCACCGCGCGCAATGCGTGCGGTGTAATCCGGCGTGCTGGCGCTGTTTTGCGTATAGCCTTCGGGGAACTGGCTGATGGACGAACAGCCAATGCCAATCAGGCGTTCGGTGTCATCCGTCACATAGCCTTGGAAATTGCGTTTCATGCTGCGGTTTTGCATGGCAATGGCGAGCGCATCCTCGGGGTGGGCGTAGTGGTCGATGCCGATGGCGACATAACCCGCGTTGGCGAGCGCATCGCAGGCTTGTTGATAGAGAGCGAGTTTTTCGCGCGCGTTTGGCAGTGCGGCTTCATCGATCAACCGCTGGTGTTTTTTCATTTCCGGCAAATGCGCATAGGAGAATAGCGCAATGCGACGCGGGGCGAGGGAGAGGGTTTTAGCGAGTGTGTCCGCAAAGCGTTCGGGCGTTTGGTGGGGCAGACCATAGACAAGGTCGGCGTTGATGTCGTGGATGCCGCTATCGCGCAATTGCTGCATCACCCCCGCCACCATCTCATAGGGCTGGATGCGGTTGATGGCCTGCTGCACTACGTCATCGAAATCCTGAATGCCGATGCTGACGCGGTTGAATCCAAGCGCGGCATAGAGCAAAATATTTTCAGGCGTGGTGGTGCGCGGGTCGAGCTCGATGGCGAGTTCACCGAGCGGTTCGTATTCGAAACAGCCCGCAATGGCTTCGATGATAGCGAGCATATCCTCGCGGTTGAGCAAGCTGGGCGAACCACCGCCGAAATGGATCTGGTGTAATTTGCCGCGCCCACTGGTGTGCAGTTTCAGCAGTTTAATTTCTTGCAGCAACACCTGCACATACGCCGCAATCGGTTCGTAGCGCTTGGTGGCTTTGGTGTGGCAGCCACAGAACCAGCAGAGCTCCTTGCAAAACGGAATATGGACGTAGACCGACACCGCATCGCGTTCGCGGATGCTCGACAGCCATTCATGATGCTGGGCTGCGCCGATAGCGGGGGTAAAATGGTGCGCGGTGGGGTAGCTGGTGTAGCGCGGTGCTTCGCGCTCCAGCCATGCCAAATCATCCGTGGGTGTAACAGGGTGCTTCATGCCGCATGTGTGGCAGAACTTGGGGAGTGGGGTGTTGATTTAGGTCAATGGGGAAGCCCTACAGCTTCACCTTCTGCCCCTTCTTCAACTCGCTCATGGATTTGAGTTGGCCGCAGGCGGCCATGATATCCTCGCCGCGGGTTTTGCGGATGGGGGCGGCAATGCCCGCAGCAATCAGCACCCGCCCGAAGGCGTGGATGCGGTTGTTGGACGAGCAAGTATAGGGCGCGCCCGGCCATGGGTTGAAGGGAATGAGATTCACCTTGCTGCGGATGCCTTTGAGGAGCTGGACGAGTTTATGCGCGTCCTCCACCGAATCATTCACGCCGTTGAGCATCACATACTCGAACATGATGTGGCGGTCGTTGACGATGGTTTGATAATCGCGGCAGGCATCGAGCAATTCAGCGATGGGGTATTTGCGGTTGATGGGGACGATGACATCACGCAGCTCATCCGTCACTGCGTGCAGCGAGATGGCAAGGTTGCAGCCCGCATCCTTCGCCAAATCACGGATTTTAGGCACGACGCCCGATGTGCTCACGGTAATTTTGCGGCGGCTGAGCGCCAAGCCATCGCCATCCATCATTAGGTTACAGGCGGTGACGACATTGTCGTAGTTAAACAGCGGCTCGCCCATGCCCATAAAAACAATATTGCTGATCTGGCGCGCGGGTTTTTCGCGGGTGACGCTGCCATGTTTTTGCGTGTGCACTTTGTCGTTCGCGCGCGGCGTATTGCTACCATCCCACTCGCCCAAGCCATCGCGCGCGACGAGGAGTTGGGTGATGATTTCGCTCGGTGTTAGGTTGCGCACAAGGCGTTGCGTGCCGGTGTGGCAAAAGGTGCAAGCAAGCGTGCAGCCGACTTGGGAGGACACGCACAATGTGCCGCGAGTGCTATCGGGGATGAAGACGGTTTCGACCTCGTTACCATCGGCAAATTTGAGGAGCCATTTTTGCGTTTGGTCGAAGCTGACGGCGTTGCGCGAAACACCCGCGCGCTCGATGGTGTATGTTTCAGCGAGCAGCGCTTGCGTGTCTTTTTTGATGGAGCTCATTTGCGCAAATTCGGTCGCGCCCTTGGTGTAGATCCATTGCCAAATTTGTTTGGCACGGAAGGGCTCAATCCCCAAATCGGTGATGCGCTGGGTGAGTTGCTCACGCGTGAGGCCAACAAGCGATGGCTTGGCCGAAAGTTGTTCGGCGCTGTCATCCGCGTTGGTTGCGGTTTTTTCGATGATGCTGCTAAGTTCGCTCATAGCGCGGGGTTTAGGGCACCCATGGCCCAAAGACAAGGAAAACAGCGTTTAGCGGCAGGGTATATCTATCTCGCCGTCTTTCCAGACACTACCTTTCCAAGAGGAATCCTGCCCTTTTCCGCGGTCCCCGAGAAGCTCTGCGATGACGCTGTGAATGTGAGGAAAGTGGTCATAAGGTTGGTAGCGGGGTGAGATGGCTTCTTCCCAGATTCCCTCGCGGAAATCGTCGCGCAGTTGCTTCTCGTAGGACGTATCGCTGAGAGGGTGATTCGGATCGCGGTTGTAAACCTTGACCGCATTGGCAAATTCTCGACGCTCTTTAGGGGTTAACTCATTGCGCTCCTCAGGTGTTAACCCCTCCGGATCTCTGCGTGGGCGTTCACTCAGCTCCTTGGTGACGCAGGCTTCAAGCTCTTCGGCGAATGCCGTCCTAAACATCCCCTCTAGTTTGTGGTATGCCTCTTTGCGCAGGATCGTGTTCAGGTACGATGCCGGCTGATTATTAAGCAATTGATATTCAGAAATAATTTTTCTTCCCTCGTCGCTGGTGCGTATTGCCTCGATTTTGGCTTGGATGCCTTGGTAAAGTTCGGCAACGGAGGGGCCTTCTACGAAAGGACGCTTAAATTTCGGTTCATTACTGGGCGCAGGTGAAGGCTCAGAGCCAGCTTGCGGTGCCCCAATTATACCCAATAAGCGATGTGTCCATACGTTGCTCATGCTATCAAGAGCGTAACATATAAGGTTTAATCATTCATTAACAGCGTATAGGCGCCGCCCTGTGTCAAAATATCGCAAGGCGAGGGGCTTAAAGGCTCGAGTTTAGCGCGTAGGCGGTAGATATGGGTTTCCAGCGTATGGGTATCGACATCACCGGCGACGCCCCAGACATGCTCCAGTAAATCGTCGCGGTTTAGCGGGGTAGGGTGCGAGATAGCTAAATATTTGAGCAGAGCGCATTCCTTCTCTGTGAGGGACAGTGGGGCGCTGGCCTGCGCATGAATAAGCAGGCGGGCTTGCATGTCGAGTCCCCACCCATTGCCAAGGGGGATGGTTTGCGTGCTGCTAAGCATGGTAAGGCGCTGAACAAGGTTGTGTGGGTGCAGTGGGCACCTGAGTGCATTCTCGGCAGCACCTTCTTTGACGAGTTTCAGTGTCAGAGGATAAGCAAATGAGGGCTTTATCGGGTGGATGGTATCTTCGATGAGTACATCAGACGTTGTTTGGTCAGCACTTACTTGGTGCCCCGATTGAGTGATAGCTTGCTCTAATATACGGCGAACGGCGGCAGAGGCACTATGGATGGCAATGCGCATTACTGATTAGATTCTGGGGGATTAAGTTCGTTCAAGATGGTAACGGCAGGAGCCTTGAGCTGTGGTGAAACCAGTGGCTTTGCGGATGGTTCTGCAGGAGATAGCCATGCACTTGCCAAGAGGTTGATGGCAACGAGCAGCAGCACCAGTGCAATCGCAAAGCGCCCATCATCCTGCCAAGGTTTTTGGGTGGTGCTAGTAGTATGTTCGATGGGTGCGTTCAGTGCCGGCTCTTGCATGATGATAACGGGTGTCGGGCTAGAAAATTGGGCAGGACGACGCATAATCTTTGGCCGTATTACCGCGCTCCCTGCGCTTGAAGCACTAGAGAAACTTGGGGTATTTTTTGCAACGGGTGAGGAACTCACAGGCGACCCCCTATTCAGACAGTTATACGTGCTGTTATAGCCAAATATGCGGCGATTTTGTCATAAACTGTGAATTTTACAAGAAAAACAACGAGAGATATAAGCATCCTCTTGACGGGTTAGCTATTCAATCGGTACTATCTGGCGATGTCTTTTGTAACCAAACCAGTCAGTAAAACAGTGCCAGTAAAAGCCAACTCGCAGGCCGCCGTTTACGGTGAGCGCGCGATGGCGATGATGAATTCGTTGCGTGTGATGCCAATTCCTCAGCATTACAGCGTTTTCTTTGCGTGTGCGGGCGGCCAGCCCAGTGAGTTGGTGGCTAAGATTGATAAGGCAATTGCCTCCAAAACCCCGTTTACTGAAGAGTTTTTAGCGGACCTCTATCACAAGCATATCGCTGAACCGCAAGCACGTGTCATGGAAGATACCGCCTCTAACGCCAAGCGTATACTCGGCGAAATTATGGTGAATGTGAATACGTTCGCGGGCGAGACCAATGCCCTGACGCAAGAAGTGACGAATCAATTAAAAACGATCGATGAAGAAATGAGCGTGGAAGTGGTGAAGCTTCTTGCCACCACGCTGATGGATGGCGCTCAAGCTATCCGCACTAATAGTGAATCGATGACGCAGCGCCTTGCGGGCGCGCAGCAGGAAATTGCCACCCTGCGCGAAGACCTTGCTAAGGCAATGACCGAAGCCGAACGCGACTTCCTCACCGGTGCTTTTAACCGCAAAGCGTTCGATCGTCGCCTTGATGATGCGTTGGCTCAGTCCAAGTCGGATCGTTTAGAACTTACCTTGATGATGATCGACATCGATCACTTTAAGCATTTCAATGACAATTTTGGCCATTTGATTGGTGATGAGGTGCTCAAGATTGTAGCAAAAACATTGACCGATACCCTGAAGGGTATGGATTGCGTTGCACGCTACGGCGGTGAAGAATTTGCAGTCATTTTGCCCAACACCCCCATGAGCGGCGGCATGGTCGTTGCCGAGGCGATTCGTAAGTCGATCGCCAGCAAAGAGCTGAAGCGCAAGACAACCGGAGAGAATTTTGGTGTAATTACCGTATCAATTGGTGTAGCTAGCTTCCGTGTGGCAACGGATACGGCAACGACGTTGATTGCGCGGGCTGATGAGGCATTGTATATTTCTAAGAATTCTGGACGTAACCGAGTTACGCAAGAAGTGGTAAACCACTAACCAGAAACTAGCAGGGCTCTGACTGCGGCTGTTGTAAAAATTTGGACGTTCTTGTTATGAGTAAAAAACCCATGATACGCAGTGTGCCCGTGTTGGTTGCAGATGCCGACGTGTGTCTGGCGCAAGCGGTGGTTCATAACTTGCGCGAAATGGGGTTTCAGTCCGTTCACCATGTGCGCACGGCCGATGAAGCGCTGACCTTTATTCGTACCCAGCCTGTTGGTTTTCTGATCACTGAATGGGATATGAAGGGCACCAGCGGCATCGAGTTGGTTCGCTATTTGCGTCGCTCGGATGATTCGCCTAATCGCGGCCTGCCAATTATTATGCTCACCGGACATGGTGAGCTGGCGGATGTGGAAGCCGCGCGCGATGTCGGCATTACGGAGTTCGTTGTAAAACCATTCTCCGCGCAAACGCTCTATACCCGTATCGAACAGATTGTTGATAATCCTCGGGCCTTTGTTGTGTCGAGTGCCTTTGTGGGGCCAGAGCGCCGTCGTCGCGGCAATCCACCGCCAGGGATGAAGGATCGCCGCACGGTGACGCCGATTGCATCGCTGCCGTCGCGCGATGTGTTTAATGCAGCGCCTGGGCACCCACCCGTGATTATTGCGCCCGACTATAGCCTGCGTCGGCAAATTAGCGGCAACAAGCCGCTGTCGACGCTTATTACACCCGACATTGTTAAAGAGGCGCAAAAGGCAATGGATACGATGGCGGATGCCTCGCTCGAATGGTTGCGCGAAGATATTGGCCATATTCAGAGTGCATATGATGCTCTAAAAACAGGTTACTCGCTTGCTGTATTCGATGCGCTGAAGGAAGCTACTCTATCCATTAAGGCGCGTGCGGGCACGTTTGGCTATCGCATGGCGAGCGATGTGGCGCGGCTATTTTACCTGTTTCTGACGACGAATTTTAAACCCACCACGCCGCGTCATTTGGTGGTGATTGAGAAGCATGTTCAGGTACTGACGATTGTTCTCGCGCAAAAGATTAAAGAGCGCGAAGGCATTGGCGCCGAGCTCTACCGCGAGCTCGAACGTCTCATTGCGCTCAATCACTAGAAGTTTAGCTCGCTTTTTTAAAGACCAAGCTGGCGTTGGTGCCGCCGAAGCCAAAGCTGTTGCTGAGGATAGCATTCACTTGCTTTTGTTTGGCTTTCAGAGGAACTAGATCCATGCCTGCGACTGACTCCGATGGAGTTTCGAGGTTCAGCGTCGGTGGCAATACGCCATGCACCATGGCAAGCACCGCAAAAATCGCCTCTACCGAACCTGCACCACCGAGCAAATGGCCAATCGCCGATTTGGTGGAAGACATCGAAACGTCGGCGCCGTCGAACAGGCGGCGTACTGCGCCGGCTTCGATCTCATCGCCTTTAGGGGTGCTGGTGCCGTGGGCATTGATGTAGCCAATATCGGCAGGCTTCAACCCTGCATCGTTCAGCGCCATTTGCATGGAGCGGAAACCGCCATCGCCGTCTTCGCTGGGGGACGTGATGTGGTAGGCGTCACCGCTCATGCCGTAGCCGCCGAATTCAGCATAGATCGTCGCGCCGCGCGCTTTGGCGTGCTCGTATTCCTCGAGCACCACAATGCCTGCGCCTTCGCCCATGACGAATCCATCGCGGCCAATATCCCACGGGCGCGAGGCTTTGGTGGGGGTTTCGTTATAAGCGCTTGAAAGCGCACGCGCGGCCGAGAAGCCCGCCATGCCAACGCGGCAGATGGCAGCTTCGGAAGAACCTGCGACCATCACATCCGCATCGCCACGAGCGATGATTTTAGCGGCATCACCAATGGCGTGGGCGCCTGTGCTGCATGCAGTGACGACGGAGTGGTTGGGGCCTTTGAGGCCATGTTTGATGGAGACCTGACCCGAGGTGAGGTTGATGAGGCAGGCTGGAATGAAGAACGGCGAAACGCGGCTTGGGCCACGCTCTTTCATCATCAGCACGGTTTCCTCGATGGCTTGAAGGCCACCGATGCCCGAACCAATCATGGTGCCCGCGCGCACGCGTTTTTCTTCGGTCGATAGATCGATGCCCGATTGCTTGATTGCCTCATCTGCTGCGGCCATGGCGAAATGGATAAAGTGATCCATTTTCTTTTGTTCTTTCGGCTCGATATAATTATCGAGGTTCAGTTCACCCGCACCTGTACCGCGCGGCACTTGACCCGCGATTTTAGTTTTCATGTCGCTCGCATCGAACGCGGTGATGGTGCTGATACCCGAATCGCCTGCAATCAGACGCTTCCATACATGGTCGACGCCCACACCTAGTGGTGTCACTAAGCCCATTCCAGTTACTACTACGCGGCGGTTCATGGCCTACTCCTTAAAATAGCAAAGCAACCCAACTTGATTAAAGTGGATTGCTTTGCACCTATCATAATCAAATCAAATCAGCGTTACGCTGCGTTCTTCTCGATGAAATCGATCGCGTTCGCAACGGTTTGAATTTTTTCCGCTGCGTCATCGGGGATTTCAACGCCGAATTCTTCTTCGAACGCCATTACCAACTCTACCGTGTCGAGCGAATCAGCGCCCAGATCATCGATGAAGTTAGCTTCGAGCGTTACTTTTGCTTCCTCAACGCCGAGATGTTCAACAACAATCTTTTTAACGCGTGGTGCAATATCAGACATGGTATCCTCATGGTTTTGTTAAATCGACACGCTGGTTTGTTTTTCAGTTTTTGCCCCCAGCGCGGGAACGTTTTGCGGCTTTATCATACCCAAAACGCAATTGGCTAGGAAAAATTACACCATTAACAGGCCGCCGTTAATATGTAGCGTTTGGCCAGTGACATAACTTGCACCATCGGACGCCAAATAGACCACGCCAGCAGCCACATCCTCGGGAAGGCCGAAGCGATTGGCAGGAATGTTGTCGGTAATGCGTTTGGCCTGTTCCTCGTTCAGTTTGTCTGTCATCGCCGTTTTGATGAAGCCCGGAGCAACGCAGTTGACGGTGATGCCGCGCGAGCCCACTTCCTGCGCGAGGGATTTGCTCATACCGATCATACCCGCTTTGGATGCACAATAGTTTGCTTGGCCCGGATTGCCCATGACAGCGACAACGGAAGCAATGTTAATGATCCGGCCGCTACGCTGTTTCATGAAGGGCTTGAGCACCGCGCGGTTGAGCTGAAAGGTGGAGCGCAGATTGATGGCAATCACCGAATCGAAATCTTCATCTTTCATGCGCATCGCCAAACCGTCCTTGGTCACGCCCGCGTTGCACACGAGAATATCGAGGCCGCCGAGCGCCGCCTCGGCAGCAGCGGGCAGGGCATCCACCGCCGCAGCATCCGTCAAATTGCATGGCAGGATTTTCGCGACGCCGCCGAGCTCCGCATTGAGCGCCTCCAGCGCCTCCACCCGCGTGCCCGAGATGGCAACGCTGGCGCCCGCCGCCACCAGTGCTTTGGCGATGGCGCCGCCAATGCCACCGCTTGCGCCAGTGATGAGTGCTTTTTTGCCTGATAGGTTCATGGTGTTCTCCTAGTTTATGGGGCTTAGTGTAGATTTTAAATACTGCCTGTATTGACGTATTCCACTGTTGCCATTCAATCTATAGCATTGATATAGCGCAAGTTCTATGCATCGGCTGGAAACACCTTTTAGGCCATATGCAGTTATGAACTTTGTGAATACATCCAAGTATTCTTGGTAGGTCAGTTGATTCTTGATGTCTTGGTGCTGCCTGTTCTTTCTTTGCTTTTTTGATGGTTCTTTCAGAAGCTCAGGGGCGTTATTCAAAAAACCATCATTATGCTGAAACGCGTTCAATGTTTTGAATACATTGTTATCGAAAATGACAAATTTCTCCTGTCCAACACCCTCGGTGGAAAAGCTATGCCAGTAACAGTACTTTGTTGCGAATGATAAGTTTCTATTGGTGCTGTCGCTTGCTTTTGCTATTGCGTCCACAGCTTCTGCAGAGCCATTTTTTATCCAATCGTCGAGGTTCTTTAAGCAGGCAATTTTATTGATCATCGCTTCAATTTGATCAGCCTTTTGAGAAAGCGAAAGCCTAGTTTTCATTAGGCTATCAATGGTGGCGACTTTTATACCAATGGAAGCCTTGGAGTTCTCATTGTGGTCTGGAAATTTTTTTATTAACTCAGTTAGCGTATCATCATAAAATTGGGTTTGATTTAAGAGGCTAAGCCACTCTTCAATAATCTTTATGTTGCTTTCTGATTGCGTCATGGTGTGTTCCAAATTCCTAAGCCGCCTTGCTGTAGCTCTCCACATCCTCTGGCCCGCTAATATTGACGACCGTAATTTCTGGCGCGATGCGTTTGATGAGGCCGGCGAGGACATTGCCGTGGCCGATCTCGATGATGCGGGTGACACCGAGGCGCTGCATGCGCTCGACACTATCCACCCAGCGCACCATGCCCGTGACTTGCTGCACCAGCAGCTCCTTGATGAAGGCAGGGTCGCTCACGCGCTCGGCCGTCACGTTAGCAATCAGTGGAACCAGTGGCGCTTTAAGGTCGGCGCCTGCGAGTGCCTCTTGCATGACGAGCGCGGCAGGCGCCATCAGGCTGCAATGGAAGGGTGCAGAAACCGAGAGGGGCAGGGCGCGCTTCGCGCCTTTTTCTTTGGCCACTTCGATCGCTACTTCCATGCCGCGTGCGGAACCTGAAAGCACAATCTGGTTGGTGGAGTTGTGGTTCGCGATTTCAATGATTTCGCCGCCCGCGCGGTTGCGCGCTTCGATGACGATGGCTTCAACGGCCTCAAGCTCGGGCCCAATGACGGCAACCATGCCGCCGCGTCCAGCAGGCACGGCTGCTTGCATGGCGTTGCCACGGGTGCGCAGCAGGCGCGCTGCCTCGGCAATCGTGAGGGAGCCCGCCGCGGTGAGTGCGGAATATTCACCAAGGGAATGCCCCGCTACGCAAGCTGCGCCCGCAGGCAATGCGAAGCCCAGCTGTTTTTCCATCACCCGAAATGCAGCGAGCGACACTGCCATGATAGCAGGCTGGGCGTTTTGGGTAGCGGTAAGGTCGGCATCGGGGCCGTCTTTCATCAAGCCCGAGAGGTTGAAGGACAGGGCGTCATCGACAGCCTCGAACACTTCGCGCGCCTCAGGGAAGGCGCTAGCTAGGGTTTGCCCCATGCCGATGGCTTGAGAACCTTGGCCAGGAAATACAAGTGCGGTGGTCATAAAAACGCCCCATTGTTCGTTGCAGTGGGGCGTTGTTTAGTGGATTTACTCTGCCTAGGGCAAGGGGTTTTCGCGTGGCTGCCTTCTTCAAGAGGCGCGCACAGGAAGTTTAGTGACTACCCGCAACCACCATTATGGTAACTACTGCTCGCGTCCCTTATTGCCACGCGTTGCGGCATCCGCCTTAACGCGTGTGCAAACCCCAGAGTCGTAGTGTTCGGATTTCTCACCCTGAGCCAGACAGATAAAGTCTAGTTTCGCTTGCGCAGAAATTTTTTCCATGAAGCCACCTTCTTTTGCTAGCTTCTCTAGTTTGGCAGCTTCCCCTGTTGGTTCAGCTGCGCCAGCTTGAGCAGGCGCAGGTTTGCTAGCGGCTTGGGCAGGGGCGGCAGGCTGGGCATCACCTTTGAATTTGAGGCCAAGGGCATTGACGGCCACTGCGTTCAATGTGATGCCCTCGGCCGTGACGATCACATCGTTACTAATTTCACCGAGCTTTTTATCGATGTGCGCCTTAAACGCCTTTGCTTCGCTTAAGGTTAGCTTGCCATCTGGATCGCGCTTGATCCCATTTTTTTTCATGTAGCCTTCAAGGATGGCTGCGTTCCCACTTTGTTGATTGAAGTAAATAGTCGTATCGGCCGCCTCGGGTGCTTGCGAGGAGGGCTCGGTCTTTCTATTCATCAACCCTTTGGCGGCGTCAATTAACCCACCTAACCCGCCAAAACCGCCGGGGATTTGAACGCCGTTGGGCCCCACTTTTATCACGTCAGCCATAAAAACCTCGTTATCTCGTTGTTCAATAAGACATTGTGACAAAAAAAGCTTAAGAAAACATTAAGGCGATAAACCCATGCTTTTCAACGGCGAGCCTTGGAAAGGGAACGTTCCCCAACCAAAACTCGCCTTGGCGTTATTAAGCAGCCGTCCCGCTAGTGTGGGTGTTAACGTGTGGCCGACTTCTCCGTGAGTCGCTCGAGCACAATGCCTGAATCATTGTTAGGACAAGCTCTATATTCACTGGGTTTTTCGACCGCTTGCTTAAAGTTGATGGGCAGTGCACCTGCGACAGTCACTGGCAGATCCACACCTTTCAGCGCACGCGCTAGGTCGGGGTGTGCTTGGGCAAACTGTTGCAACTTGTCGCGTGTAGCCGATTCCGCTTGGTTGGTGGTGATGTCTGCTTTCTTGGTGCCACAAGTCAGGGTGTCGCGCACTATCGGGAATGGGCTGGCTTCCTGAACTGTATTTTTTACTCTTGCATCAAACCCACGTTCATGGCCGTAGGTAATCAGTTCGTCGCCATCTTTGGTTTTGATTTTTAAAGTGACTTTATTGTGGTCCGAAGGGTCGGCAATAAACACGGCTTGGTTCCCGCTACCATCTTTATAGATGCTTGAGCGCGCACCCGTAACGGCATCTGTTTGGTATTCGGTTTTAATGTCAGCAATCGGAGTAGGAAGGGTAGGTATGTAGTAGCCGGAGTCCGAGAAGGGTTTAGCGTTGACGGGCGGTTTTTTTGTTGCTGCTGCTTTCATCTTTGGTGCTGGTGCAGCAACCGGCGGTGCAATAACAACAATCTGGTTCATAACCGTTGCCGATGTTGGCGGCGTTGGTTGGGTTGCAGGCAGCACAAGGGTATCATCGGAATTCGTCATGGTTTGCTCCTAGTTTTTAAAGTTTTTTACATATTACCGGCCCGAAATGAGCCGATAAGTTCAGTATTGGCCTCAAAAACCTAAGATTTGCTTAATGGGGCATGACAGTTTGATGACAATATTGCTTGCCAAACCGCCCCCCACCCCCTATAAGCCCCGCTCCCTCGATGGGGGAACCTTAATTCATAGGTTGTTGGGGTAGGGTCACATGGGGTGGCCAAATCGACCGCAGCCGTTAATGGGAGAAGTACTATGGCATTTTACGAATGCAATTTCGTCACGCGCCCCGATTTTTCGAAGGCCGACGTACAAAAACTCACCGATACACTGAGCAAAATCGTTGCCGATGGTAAGGGTTCGATCATTAAATCGGAATATTGGGGCCTGCGCACGCTGGCTTACAAAATCAACAAAATGAGCAAGGGTCACTACACCATGCTCGGGATTGAGGCTTCGGCCGCAACCCTGAAAGAGCTTGAGCGCAACATGGGCATCAACGAGGATATCATCCGCACGTTGACCGTTCGCGTAGACAGCATGGATGCAACCCCATCGGTGATGCTGCAAAGCAAATCCGGTGATAGCTACGACGCAGCAGCGTAAGGAGAGAGAACATGAACACAGGTTTCAAACCGCGCGGTGAGCGCAGTGAACGTCCAGCCGGCGGCGCAGGTCGCAGCGGTGGTTTTGGTGGCGGCGAAGGCCGTGCACCACGTGGTGAAGGCGCTGAAGGCGATGCCGCTGGTGGCCGTAAAGTATTTTTCCGCCGTCGTAAATCGTGCCCGCTGACGGGCCCGAACGCACCGGCCGTGGATTACAAAGATGTGAAACTGCTCGGCCGTTTCATTTCCGAGCGTGGCAAAATTTTGCCAAGCCGCATCACCGCCGTTTCGGCGAAGAAGCAGCGCGCGCTCAGCCAAGCCATCAAACGCGCACGTAACTTGGCCTTGTTGCCATACGTCGTCCAGAACTAGGAGCACTGATCATGGATGTAATTCTGTTAGAACGTATTGCCCGTCTCGGCGCTGTCGGCGATGTGGTAAAAGTGAAAAACGGCTTCGCGCGCAACTTCCTGTTGCCGCAAAAGAAAGCCCTTCGTGCCACCGACGATAACAAAAAAGTGTTCGAAGGTAAGCGCGCCGTGCTCGAGAAGCAAAACGCCGAAACGAAAGCTGCAGCTGAGAAAATCGCAGCAACGATGCAGAACCTTTCGGTCAGCATCATTCGTCAAGCATCGGAAGATGGCAAGCTGTATGGCTCCGTTGCCGCGCGTGACGTGGAAGTGGCACTGGCGGAAGCTGGCCACAAAGTTGAGCGTCGCTATATCGACCTCACCACGGCCATCAAGGCGCTGGGTGTTTACGAAGCGATTGTTAACCTGCACCCTGAAGTCGCGGTGAAGGTGAAAGTACAAGTTGCCCGCAACGCCGAAGGCCTGCTCGCGCAGGAACTCGCCGCGAAGGGTGAAGAAGCTGAAGTGGAAGTTGAAACCGCTGAGGACGAATCCGCAGCGTAGTCAGCGACTACTCGCTAAGAATAGAAAACCCCGCCATCACTGGCGGGGTTTTTTGTTGCCCGTAGTTATGCACATCACCTTACCACAATTATCGCAAGCGTTGCCCTTGGCTTGAAGGATTTTTCGTGTGTGGTGTGCGTAACGCTTTGCTGATGATAGCAGTGGCCAAATGTGCTAGTATGGTGGATGGCTACAAACAAAAATGATGGTGAGACTCCGCGCATGGCAACTGTTCTTGAACACCCGAACACGAATCAAAAAAATGAGATGCCGGTGAAGGAAGCGCCGAACAATTTGGAGGCGGAGCAGGCGGTGCTGGGTGCCATCCTTGCTAACAACGAGGCGCTGAACCATGTGGGCAGCTTGGAGCCTGAGGATTTTTACGCGGGCATCCACCAGCGGATTTATAAGGCGATTAAACAATTCAACGATAAGGGGCTGATTGCGAACCCCGTCACCTTGAAGCACCATTTCGCGGGCGCGGAAGGGGTGGAGGATCAATACCTCGCGCGCCTCGTCGCCACCGCCACTTCCATCATCAACATGCATGATTACACGCGCATCATCCGCGACCTTGCAGTGAAGCGCCGCCTGATTGGCATTGGCGAAAATGCGGTGATCGAGGCATTCAACCCGCAAAGTGAACATGGTGGGATTTCGCTCGTCGAGCAAACGGAACAAAAGCTGTTTAAGCTGGCGACGGATGGTGATGGTGAAGGCGGATTCAAACCCCTGAAGAACGCCGTGGTCGAGGCGTTGAACCGCACCGAGAAAGCCTTCCAGCGCAATGGCGCCGTGGTGGGGATTGACACAGGGTTCACCGAAATGAACCGCATTTTGGGCGGGCTTCACCCCTCGGATTTGTTGATCCTTGCGGGTCGCCCCGCGATGGGTAAAACGGCGCTGGCCACCACGATTGCCTATAATGCGGCAAAGGCTGTCGCGCGTGAGGACGAGGATGCGCATGTGCGCAACGTGAAGCCGCGCTCGGTCGGGTTTTTCTCGCTCGAGATGTCAGGCGAACAACTGGCGATGCGTCTGCTCGCTTCGGCCTGCGGCGTGGGTTCGCACAAATTGCAGCGCGGTGACCTCACGCAAGGCGAGTTCCAAAGCCTCGTCGAAAGCTCCGGCGCGATGGCGGCGCTGCCGCTGCATATTGATGATACACCTGCCCTCACGATTGGTGCGCTGCGCAGCCGCGCTCGGCGCTTGAAGCGCGTGCATAATGTGTCGCTGCTCGTCATCGATTACCTGCAACTGGTGCGTCCATCGTCGTCGAACTCGCAGGCGAACCGCGTGCAGGAAGTTTCGGAAATCACGCAAGGGCTGAAGGCGATTGCGAAGGAACTGGATATTCCCGTGATTGCGCTGTCGCAGCTCAGCCGCGCGGTGGAAAGCCGTGACGACAAACGCCCCCAACTGGCCGATCTGCGCGAATCAGGATCGATTGAGCAAGACGCCGATATTGTGATGTTCGTGTACCGCGATGAATATTACAAGCAGCGCCTGCAACCCAAGGAAGGCACGCCCGAGCACGCCGCATGGATGGCCGAAATGGCAGCGATTCATGGTGTGGCGGAAGTGATTATTGCCAAGCACCGTAACGGGCCGGTGGATACGGTGAAGCTGCAGTTCCAGGGCGAACTCACCCGCTTCCTCGACCTTGCGAAGGACGACCATTTGCCTGAGCAATACTACTAGAACGCAGCAACAAGCGCGATGTAGCGCGCTGCTTTGCCGAGGGTGACGAGCAGCAGAAACAGCACAAAGTTGGTACGCAAAAACCCCGCGACGAGGGTGAGTGGGTCGCCAATGATGGGCAGCCACGAGAACAGCAAACTCCACACCCCGAAGCGCTGGTAATAGCCTGTGGCGCGCGTCAGTGCGGCGGGTTTGACGGGGAACCAGCGGCGCTGCTGGAAGGTGAGCAAATAGCGCCCGAGCAACCAATTGATACACGCGCCGAGCACATTGCCAAAAGTGGCCACAAGTACGAGAAGGCTTGCGCTGTGATGGCCACCCAGATGCAACGCCACTAGCACTGCCTCGGACTGTGCAGGCACCAGCGTTGCAGCAAGCAGCGAGGCGGTGAAGAGTGTGAAGAGTTCCATCATACTAGTGCGGATGTGATTGTTAAGTGAAGGCCACAGTACAAACGAAACCTGTTCACGCCTAGCAGTAAACGACACAGAACGATTTACATCATTCAACGGCACCGATATCAGAAATGCATGAAAAAATTAGTTCTCATGGTGAGTCTATTGGCAGCGCTTGCGTTGGGCGCGGGGGCGTATAGTTTTTACCGCTACCATGCACCGCAAGAGTTTGCCGAAACGCGCGTGGTGTTTATTGAGCCAAACACGGGCGCGCGGGCATTGTTGAAACAGCTGGAGCAAGAAGGGCTTATACCATCGTTGCCAGTGATTGGTCTGCCACTACTGCTGTCGGCGGATTATAAGGCAATGAAGGCAGGGGAATATGAATTCACGGCGGGCAGCGCGCCTGCTGATATTATTGCAAAAGTAATTCGTGGCGAGGTGGTGGTGCATAAGGTGACCATCCCCGAGGGTTGGACGAATTATCAGGTGACGCAAGCTTTGATGGCTGAGCCATTATTGACGGGTGAGGTGCCCGCGTTTGCGGAAGGGTCGTTGCTGCCCGATACGATTCATTTCCGGCGCGGTGAGGCGCGCGCCAGTGTCATCAACCGTATGCAAAAAGCGCAAATGGAGTTGATGGAAAAACTATGGCCAATGCGTGCACCCAATTTGCCCTACACCACACCACAGGAAGCGCTGATCATGGCATCCATTGTGGAGCGTGAAACAGGGGAGGTGGATGAACGCGCCGAAGTGGCAGGGGTGTTTGTGAACCGCCTGCGCATCGGCATGCTGCTGCAGACCGACCCAAGCGTGGCCTATGGTATTGAGCAAGCGCAAGGTGGCGCGCCGATGACGCGTGCCTTGACGCGTGGTGACTTGCAGCGCGACACGCCCTATAACACCTATACGCGCGCAGGGTTGCCGCCATCACCGATTTGCAATGCGGGGAAAAAGGCCATTGAAGCGGCGCTGAACCCTGCTACTACCAATGCACTCTATTTTGTGGCAACGGGCACAGGCGGCCACCGCTTCGCGGTAACGCTCAAGGAACACGAGGCTAATGTGGCGGCCTATCGGAAAGTGATGGCAGGGAAATGACAGAGCGCGATACATCGAGTTTGGGGACTGTTGTTGCGCGCGGGGCTGTTTGCCGTTGCCCTCAATGCGGACAAGGTAAACTGTTCGCCAGTTACTTAAAGCAGGTGGATGCATGCGCAGTATGCGATGAACCGCTGGGGCACATTCGTGCCGATGACGGTCCCGCATGGCTGACGATTGTGATTATTGGGCACATTCTTGCGCCTGTGCTGCTCGGTGTGGTTCCAAGTCTGACATGCCCTGTGTGGCAAATTATGGTGCCGATGGTGCTTGGTACGCTTTTACTCACGCTTTTACTGCTGCCCCCCTCGAAGGGTGTCTTCATTGGCGTGCTATGGCGTATGGAACGGTTGGCCGTAAAAAAATAAACGGTCGGCGTGGCTATTTTTTCTTCAAATCCAAACTGATGGAATTGATGCAATAGCGCAGCCCTGTCGTTTCTATGGGGCCATCGGGGAAGACATGACCCAGATGCGCATCGCAGCGGGCGCAGGTGATTTCGGTACGTATCATGCCATGACTGATGTCGCGGTGTTCCTCGACTGATGCGCCGTCAAGTGGTGCATCGAAGCTGGGCCAGCCGCAGCCCGAATGGAATTTATTGTCGCTGGCAAATAGGGGTGTGCCACAGCAGGCACAGATATAGGTTCCCGTGTCGGTGGTGTCGGTGTAGGCGCCAGTGAAGGGGCGCTCGGTACCCTTCTCGCGGGCAACGCGGTAAAGCTCGGCAGGCAATGTTTCCGCCCATTCTTTATCAGATTTAGTAATCTTATCAGTCATTTATGCCTTCCCGCCACATCTGTTGCAAACTTATCACACCCAGTCTTTCTTCACCGTTTGCTGGGGGTTACCCGCAGGGAATGGTTGCATCTTGGATGATGATTCGCCAGATATAGGCGCAATGCATCGCCCCCGCAAGGCTTGGGTGTGGTGTAGAAACAGACAATAATCATAGCTCAAGGATATCATCATGAAAATGCTCAAAACATCGACGATTCTGGCAGCCGCAACCGCGCTGCTTATGGCGGCATCGGCAGGTGCAGAAGTTCCCGTCAACAAAGACAACGTAGAAACCAAATTCGGCAACTCGGCTGTTACCAAATTCGGTGATTGCGTGCTGACCAAATGGGATGGCAACACCGGTACCTGTGGCGTATCGAGTGAACTGCGCACCGTATACTTCAACTTCAACAGCTCGGTGCTTACCCCATCGGCTAAAACCAAGTTGAACCAATTGGCTACTGCCCTCAAGTCGGAGAATGTTTCTTCGGTTAAAATCGTTGGCTTCGCTGACGAAATCGGCAGCGACAGCTACAACCTGCGCCTCAGCCAAAAACGTGCAAATGCTGTAGCAGCTTACCTGCGCGGCAAAGGCATCAAAGTGATTGGCAAATCGGAAGTTCGTGGCTTGGGTGAAACCTCGTCGCAATCCGAGTGTGCAGATACCGCTGGTAAAGCGAAACAGGCATGCCTGTGGCGCGACCGCCGCGTAGAAGTAGAAGTTGTAAACTAAGCAACTTCGCCTTCAACGGCACAAAGAATGAAAAGGGCGGCCAATTGGTCGCCCTTTTTTTATTCATGCTTTGAATTTAACCGGCTATGTCGTCATGCAGCGCCGCTACACATCGTGCCGCCTCACCGTGTACTTCTAGCATTCAACTCAATTGAACGACCGCAGCGAAAAAGGGGTGTTATGCCAGCGGAAAATCCACGCCTTTAATGGCACACGCGGCTTGTAGGGTGTTGCGCAACAAGCAAGCGATGGTCATGGGGCCGACACCACCGGGGACGGGGGTGATGAACTTAGCAAACTCACTGGCGGCGGTGGTGTCTACGTCACCAACCAACTTAGTTTTGCCATCAGGTGCAACCTGACGGTTAATGCCCACATCGATCACCGCTGCACCAGGTTTGACCCAGTGGCCTTTCACAAATTCAGGCTTGCCGATGGCGGCGACGAGAATATCGCCCCGCCGTGTTTCCTGCACCAGAAATTCGGTGCGTGAATGGCAGATGGTGACGGTGCAAGATTCCTTGAGCAGTAATTGCGCCATGGGCTTGCCGACAATATTGCTGCGGCCAAGGATGACAGCGTGTTTGCCTGCGAGGCTGCCGAGCTTATCTTTCAAAAGCAATAAGCACCCCAGCGGTGTGCAGGGGACAAGACCATCCTGCCCAACGGCGAGTTTACCGGCGTTGATGACGTGGAACCCATCGACATCCTTCGCGGGGTCGATGGCGTTGATGACGGCTTGTGCATCCATGTGCGAGGGCAGCGGAAGCTGCACCAAAATACCATGCACCGCATCATCCGCGTTATAGCGCGCGATGTGGGCAAGCAGTTCATCTTGCGTGGTGGAGGCGGGTAGAATTGTCTCGAACGAGGCGATACCCGCTTCTGCACAGGCTTTGCCTTTATTCTTCACATAGACATGGCTTGCGGGGTCGTCGCCCACCAATATTACCGCAAGGCCAGGGGTGAGACCATGGGCGGTCTTGACCGTTTTTACGCCCTCAGCAATTTGACCGCGCAAGGTGGCAGCAAAGGCTTTTCCATCGATCAGTTGTGCATTCACGCCGTCACCCCTTTGCTGGTCGAATATTCGAAATGGTAGGCGGTGTCGGGGTAGACAATATCGCGGATCGCATGGGCGGCGTGGGCAGCCTCAGCGAACCCGCAGAGGATGAGTTTGAGTTTGTGCTCGTAGGTCGCGATATCGCCAATCGCGAAGATGCCAGCTACGTTGGTTTGCATGGTGCCGCGATCGACTGCGATGTGGCTGCCAGTGAGGTTCAAACCCCAATCCGCAATGGGGCCAAGCTCCATGGAGAGGCCGAAGAAGGCGAGAAGGTGCTGGGCATCCAGTGTGCGCACACCACCATCCATATCTTTGACCGTAATCGCGGAGAGGGTCGTACCATTACCCACCAACCCATTGAGTTGATAGGGCACGACCATTTCAATCTTGCCCGTTGCAGCGAGCGCCTGCATTTTATCGACCATATCAGGCGCGGCGCGGAATTTGTCACGGCGGTGGACGACATAGATTTTTGCGGCCACTTCGGCAAGCGACACCGCCCAATCGACGGCTGAATCACCACCGCCAGCGATGACAATATTTTTGCCACGGAAATCTTCGCGGCGCGACACCATGTAGTGCACATGGGTATTCTCGTAGTTCTCGATGCCATCCAGCGGTGGGCGGTTGGGGCCGAATGCACCGCAGCCTGCCGCAATGAGAATGGCCTTGGCGGTGATGGTGGTGCCCTTATTCGTGGCGAGCTTCCAATCACCCGTTGGTTGTTTTTCAACTTTCACAACCTGTTCGCCGAGCACGTACTGTGGTGAGAAGGGGGCGGCTTGGTTCTCTAAATTTTTAATCAAATCCTGCGCATCAATCGCGGGGTAGGCGGGGATGTCGTAGATCGGTTTTTCGGGGTAAAGCGCCGTGCATTGGCCGCCCACCGCGGGCAACGTGTCGATGACGGTGGCCTTGATTTTGAGCATGCCCAGCTCAAATACTGCGAACAGGCCAACAGGCCCGCCGCCGATAATGGCGACATCCGTGGTGATTTCTGTGTTGCTGTGCATCATGTCCATTTGACGAGAACGCTTAAAACACGCATAGTGAACTGACAAGTAGAAACGTCGCCCTCGCACAAGGAGCCCGCTTGACGCAGACAACTTACCCTTGGGAAGCCCACTATCCAAAAGGCGTGCGCTGGCACGAGAGTTTTCACGCTAAGCCCCTCTATTACCTGCTTGATGACGCCGTGCGCCAATGGCCGGACAGGGTGGCGCTCGATTTCTTTGGTAAAACCTATACCTATGCGCGCCTTGCTGAAATGGTGAACCGCATTGCCAAAGGCATGCAGGACATGGGCGTGAAAAAAGGCACGCGGGTAGGCATGTTCATGCCCAACTGCCCGCAATATGTGATGTGCTATTATGCCATTCTCAAAATTGGTGGCACGGTAGTGAATTTCAACCCGCTTTATTCAGGCCACGAGATTGACCATCAACTGAAGGACTCCAACGTCGAAGTGATGGTGACGGTTAATCTGCGCGCGACGTATGACAAGCTGGTACCATTCATCGGCAACAGTTCGATGCGCAAGATTGTGGTGTGCAATTTTGGCGAGGCCATGCCACTTGCTAAACGCGCCTTATTTGCTGCAGCAAAAGCAAAAGACATCGCCCACCCACCCCATGATAGCAACCACATTACGCTGAACGAATTGCTGCAATCGGACGAGCTTACCACTGCTGTCAACATCATCCCCGATAGTCACCCTGCGGTGCTGCAATATACCGGTGGCACGACAGGTGTGCCCAAGGCGGCGGTGCTGACGCATGCGAACCTTTATGCCAACACGCTGCAATGTAGCCGCTGGATGGTCGGCCTCGAGCCTGGCAATGAAACCATGCTCGCGGTGATTCCGTTCTTCCATGTTTTTGCGATGACGGTGGCACTTAATTTGGCGATTGCGAATGGGATGACCATCATCATCCATCCCAAGTTCGATTTGAAACATGTGCTGGCGGATATTGACGCGAAGAAGCCAACCTTGATGCCCGGTGTTAGTACGCTGTATGCCACCATCAACAATGCGAAGACCCTCGATAAATATGACCTGACCAGCATTAAATTTTGCATCAGCGGCGGTGGGCCATTGCCGGTGGATGTGAAGAAGCAGTTCGAGAAGCTGACTGGTTGCGTGGTGGTTGAAGGCTATGGCTTAAGCGAAACATCCCCCGTGACGCATTGCAACCCGCTGGTGGGTGAAAATAAAGCGGGCTCGATTGGGTTGCCGCTGCCAGGGACGATGGCAGAAATCATCGACAAAGACGACCATGTGACTGTGATGAAGCAAGGCGAAATTGGTGAGGTGTGCATCAGCGGCCCGCAGGTGATGCAGGGCTATCTCAACCGCCCTGATGAGACAGACAACGTGATGCGCAATGGCCGCCTGCACACGGGCGATGTGGGCTACATGGATGCGGATGGATATTTCTATATTGTCGACCGCTTGAAAGAGATGATTGTGGTCGGCGGCTACAAGGTCTTCCCACGCAATGTGGAGGAGGAAATTTACACCCACCCCGCGGTGGCGGAATGTGCGGTGGTGGGCCTCGAGCACCCGACGCGCGGGCAGATGATCAAGGCGTACCTTGTACTAAGAGAGGGGCATACGCTCGATGAATCTGGCCTGAAGTCCTATCTTAAGCCGCGCATCACGGCCTATGCCTTGCCACATGTGGTGGAGTTGCGCGAGGCATTGCCCAAAAGCGCCGTGGGGAAAATTTTGAAGAAAGAACTGGTCGCCGAGGAGAAGAGAAAGCAGGGCTAGCGTTGTTTGCTGCTGCAAATGGCAGGAATTTTGCCAGCTGTCATGCTCGTGGTTGCCTCGTGATGATCATTTACTTTGCGCCATTTAAGCGGTGCGCTTGGGGGGTCTAGTTCGCGCAGCAAATCATCGAACTGGCGCGCCGAAATGGGGCAGGGTTGTATGTTGCCATTCTTGTAGCGAGCGATGCCGCTCTCTGGCCAAACAACCAGCATTTCTCCAGTGCTGCTTCTGATAGCATGGGTTGCGCCGTCAGTATCGCGCGAGGATTGCGTGCGTAAAATTAAGGTGGCGGTTTCAGGCTTTGCGGAATCGGTCATCATAATCTCCTTGTTATAGTGGGAAAATTTTGAAGAAGGAACTCGTCGCCGAGGAGAGGAGAAAGCAGGGCTAGCGCGTTGGTGATTTGCACAGGGTTGTAAGGTTGGGCAGTGCTGCTTGCGTGCGCGATTCCTGTAGGTCGCTCTCTACTTTCGTCCACACAAGATTCGGTCCGTTAATTTTATCAAAGAGGGCATTGAATTTATCGACACTCGCTGTGCAGGCTGGTTTGGTGGAGCCATCCTTGAACACTAATGCGCGATCATCGTCGGTACCGTTTTGTACAAATGAAACGGCACGATCGCCGTTCGCACTGACGATGATGCGCGCGACTTGCGGGCTCTCCTCGGAACTGCTGCGCAGTTTTAGGGTTACATTCTGAGTAGTTGGCGTTGTCATGTGGCTGCTCCTATCTGATTATAATACCAGACAAACGGAACAGAATGGATGACAGTTTGGTGACAATTGGGGGGCTAAAACAAAACCTTTGCCCCCACGCCTGCTTGCAGGCGGGTATTCTCGGGCTCGATGAAGCCGCCATCCACCTCGGAATCTGGGGTGTCCCAATAGCGCACAAAGGGCCCAACTTGCCAACCACGGCCAGCTGTGTCTACTTGTCCCATCATCAACTCGCCGCGAAGGCCATAACCTTCGGTCTGCTCGTTCTCGATGTTGGTAAACCCCGGGATCGTGCCAAGGCGCGAGCTAACATTGCCCCATATCAAGTGGTCGTATTCGATGTTGGGCGTGAAGGTGAGCCCCCAAGCAGCAAATCGGTGGGTGATGCCGATGGGCACATAGAGTTGGAAAATGCGGCGATCGTAGCCTAAGCCGCCAAGGCTAGCGACTTTTCCCTTTAACTCGTCCGAGAAATAACGCGAGCCCAGACCTGCGTAGATTTTAGTTTTTCCGTGCTGATGGTCGTAGCCTGTTAGCAGGCGGGTTTCCATATCCCACTGCGAGATATCATCGATGGTGCCGCTGATGGATTCGTAATCCGTGCTGCCGCGCGCAGCACGAAACTCTATGGCACCATACATACTTGCCCCTAAAGACTGCTCGTACGATGCCGTGATGCCCGCGAAATAACCCTTATCGATCAAAGAAACGGAGTCTTCCTGATACTCGTCGTAGAAGCCTTCGATACCAAGCGTGAAGCGGCTGGTGCTGGTGGAGGCTGTGTACTCGGGCGGTGCATCATGGTCGGGTGCGCGCACCACGTTTGGCATAGGTGCGGGGGCAGGTGCTTCAGCTGCGGCAACAGGAGCGGCATAGACCGGCGCAGTTAAGGCAGGCAACGGCGCAATGGTTCCAGCGGTGGCACCAGGCGCGGGATAGGTGGGCGCAACCAGCGTGGGCTGCCGTGCAATTGTTTGGGGTGTGTATGGCACCGCATGATAGGCAGGTACTGCAGCAGCCACAGGGGCGCTTGGGGTTGGGGCAGCGGCGGGCGCGGCCTGATAATAGCGCGGTGGCACCACATGTGCTGGAAGAGGACGATACATGGCGGGCGTGCGCACCTCGCTTGCGCCTTCGTTGGGGTCGAATGCTTGTGCATGGGTGCTGGTTGTTCCCACAAGCAAGCCGCCAATGAGTGCCAAGTGCGTAGAAGCAAGGTATTTCATGCAAAACTCCGTGACAGGGCAAGGCGCAATGAGGGAGAAATAATGAGCTGGGCTGAGCCTAATCATAATTTAGCACTTTGCAAGTGGCGCTTAGTGACGTAATGGCACTAACGTTCACTTATCAACAAGAGGTTCTACCATGTCTGCTGTTGCCAAAGCGCCTGCCAATTTCACTGATTATAAAGTGGCCGATATTGGCCTTGCCGAATGGGGCCGCCGCGAACTGGCGATTGCCGAAACCGAAATGCCTGGCCTGATGGCGCTGCGCACCGAATATGGCAACAGCAAACCGCTTGCTGGCGCACGCATCGTTGGCTGCTTGCACATGACCATGCAAACTGCAGTGCTGATGGAAACGCTGGTGCACCTTGGTGCAGAATTGCGTTGGAGCAGCTGCAATATTTACTCGACCCAAGATCAAGCCGCTGCCGCGATGGCCGCTGCGGGCATTCCTGTGTTCGCTTGGAAAGGCGAGACGGAAGAAGAATACGAATGGTGCATCGAGCAAACCCTGCGTGGCCCGAATGGCTGGACGCCCAACATGATTTTGGATGATGGCGGCGATGTGACCCTCATCATGCACAATAAATACCCTGAGATGCTGAAAGAAGTGAAAGGCGTTTCGGAAGAAACCACCACGGGCGTTCAGCGTCTGCTCGAGATGGAGCGCGACGGCAAATTGATGATTCCTGCTTTCAACGTGAATGACTCCGTAACGAAATCGAAATTTGATAACCTCTATGGCTGCCGCGAATCGCTGCTGGATGGCTTGAAGCAAGCGACCAACGTGATGATTGCTGGTAAAATGGCCGTGGTGTGTGGCTATGGTGATGTGGGCAAAGGTTGTGCGGCCGCGCTGCGTGGCCAAGGTGCGCGCGTAGTGGTGACCGAGATTGACCCGATTTGCGCGCTGCAAGCGGCGATGGAAGGCTACCGTGTCGATACGCTCGAGAGCGTGCAAAAAGAGGCGGATATTTTTGTGACCACGACTGGCAACAAAGACATCATCACCCTCGACCATATGCGCGCGATGAAAGACCGTGCGATTGTGTGCAACATCGGTCACTTCGATACCGAGATTCAGGTTGCCTCGCTTCGCAACATGAAATGGCATGAAGTGAAGCCGCAGGTGGATGAAGTAGAATTCCCCGATGGCAAGCGCATCATCCTGCTCGCTCAAGGTCGCCTTGTGAACCTTGGTTGCGCCAATGGCCACCCAAGCTTCATCATGTCGGCATCGTTCACCAACCAAGTGCTCGCACAAATCGAGCTGTGGAAGAACCACAAGAGCTACGACAAAAAAGTCTATGTGCTGCCCAAGCACCTCGATGAAAAAGTGGCCGAGCTACACCTTGCCCGCGTTGGCGCGAAGCTGACGAAACTGAGCAAAGATCAGGCGGATTATTTGGGCGTGCCCGTGACAGGACCGTTCAAGAAGGATTGGTATCGCTACTAATCAACGGTGGCGACTGAAGTCCTCGTATCCTTCCTGAAGCTCTCGCTTGTAGATCTTCCAGTAGGATGAGAGCTGCTTGATTTCGGTGGCGATATCTTCATCGGATTTATCTCGGCTGGAGCCTTGGCCAGGGTAGACGGCGCATTCGCCATACTCGATCATTCCGTTGAATTCTAGCGCAGCCTTGTAGGTGCGTATGATTTGGCCAATGATATGGCCATGCATGGCGTGGGCGTTTTTGGGTTTCAGCCCAATATCCCTTAGTTTTGCTTCGGCAAGGTTGCTGACATGGTTGACCGCCGTGTGAATGAGGTCGCCGCGCGTTTTTTCCCAACGGTAGAAATTTCCGTAACGCGGCGGAACATTTTCGTTCTTGAGGGCCAGAATATAGCGCTGGATGTAGAAGCTTTCGGCGTAACGCATAGCAATATCGTGGGCGACTGCATCGAGTTTTGGCTGGGTTTGTGCATTGAGGCCAGACTCGGCAAGGTTCTTGGCACTGGCCTGCTTCCAGTAATCGCGCTCTCGCGCCCCAATCAGTTGGCTAGAAAGCGTATCTCGAATCGCGAAGGGGAGATTTTCCTCGCCGTTGCTGGGCGGGTAGACGCGTAGCATCTTTGCGCGAACGGCCTCAATGCCGCGTTCGTGGAAGGCAATGCGTGCTTTTTCGGATGCTCGGTGTTCGGGTTCCATGGGAGCACTTTAGCAAATCAAGGGTAACAACGGGATGACAGTTCTGTGAAGATTGAGCGCTTTGGCGGGTGTTTTGTGCAAACTTCGTGACTTTTCCTTAGGTTATGGCATTCTGCTCGGGAAACCAGAGGCCGTTGATGCTCCGCCGCTTTTTAAAGAAAACGCCGCCCCCTGTGGCGCCGACCGCGAATTCCACCGCTGAGTCCGAGCGGCTGGCAGCTGAAAATGCACGCCTGAAAGCCGAAGCGCGCCGCTATGCGAATATCATTAATTCGTCCATTAACCCCATCTGGAAGCGTAATCTGGAGCTTCATATTGTCTATTGTAACCTTGCCTTCACCGAACTGGCCGAGGAAACCGCCGAAAGTGTTATCGCGCTGGGGGATATGGAGCTTTATAAGGGGCACCGCGCGCTGGCGCAAAAAGCGCTCGAGACAGGGCAGGAGCAAATCGAGCGCCGCCATATTGTGGTGGGTGGCGAGCGACGCCTCTACATGATCCGCGAAGTGCCGATGAAGGGCGAGGGCGTGATTGGCTACGCCACCCATATTAGCGAGTTGGCGGCGGCGCAGGAGGAAATCCAGCGCCATGTGAGCGCGCTACGCGACCTGCTGGAAAGCAGCACCTCGGCCATGGCGATTTATGGCCGCGACAGCAAACTGAAATTCTATAATTTCGCCTTCGTGAATTTGTGGAAACTTGACGAGCAATTCCTCGATAGCGAACCGAGCTACGGCGATGTGCTTGAAGTGATGCGTGAGAAACGCAAGCTGCCCGAACAAGCCAATTTCAAGGCATTTAAGCAAGCACAGATGAAGTTGTTCACGACGTTGATTGAGTCGAGTGAAGAATTCTTTTATCTGCCCGATGGCAAGACGCTGCGGGTCATTGCGATTCCGCATGCGCTTGGCGGTATTTTGTTCGTCTACGAGGATGTGACGGACCGCTTGGCACTCGAGCGCAGCTACAACACCCTGATTGCTGTGCAGCGCGAGACGCTCGATAATTTGCACGAAGGGATTGCCGTGTTCGCCGAGAATGGCAGGCTGAAATTGTGCAACCCGACCTTCCGCAAATTGTGGAAGATGGATGAGGATTTCACCACGAGCGACCCCCATATTCGTGCCTTGTTCGAGCGCGCAAAAGATTACTTCAAAACGGATGATTGGGAGCGTTACCTTGATGGGCTTGTCGCTCGGTTTCAGCAGCGTCGTCATTTAAGTTTGCGGTTCGAGCGCGCCGATGGAACGGTGGTGGATTGCTCGGCAGTGCCGCTGCCAGATGGTGCGACACTGCTCAGCTTTATCGATGTAACGGACTCGACCTTGGTGGAGCGCAGTTTGCGCGAGCGTACCGAGGCGTTGGAAACGGCAGATCGTATGAAGACGGAATTCCTTGCCAATATGAGCTACGAATTGCGTTCGCCGCTCACCTCTATCTCGGGTTTTGCTGAAATGCTCGCGCGCGAATATGCGGGGCCGTTGAGCGAATCGCAGAAGGATTATGTTGGTGGTATTTATCAATCCTCGCAGCATTTAGGTACGCTGATTGGTGACATCATTGACCTTGCCACCATCGAGGCAGGCTATTTGAAATTGGATGTGCAGCCATTCAAGGTGCGCGAGGCGATTGATGCCGTGATAGCCCTGTTGGATGAGCGCCTGAAAGTGGATGGCTTGCGCCTTGCGGTGGAGGTGGCCTCCGAAGCTGAAATGCTGCATGCCGATGAAATGCGCGTGAAGCAAATTCTCATCAACTTACTCAGCAATGCAGTGAAGGTGACAAAGGCCAAGGGCAATATCAGCGTCACTGTGACGCGCGATGACGCAGGCACTACCCGCCTTGCGGTGAGGGATGATGGCCCCGGGCTGGATGAAAAACGCCGCGCTAAATTGTTCGATCCCTTCTTCCGCAGCAGCCATAGCCACGGTTCCGAATCGGTGCTGAGTTTGAGCCTTGTGAAGCGCTTTATGGAGTTGCATGGCGGCACCGTGGAGGTGGAATCTGAACTAGGACAGGGCACGATGATAGGGTGCCTATTTCCTTCGGGTGATTAGCGGCCACCTATCGCGAGAGGCTCTTTTAAAAGGTCGCTCTGCGAGAATGGTAGTGCCGTACCGACATGGGTTGACGAGGTTCGCATCGCCACGCGCTTTTCTTCATGCCATCGTCGGCAGGTACGCGATAGAGTTTCCAATTGATTGGTTTCGGCAGGGGATAGGTTTAGGTGCGCTTGAAGGATAGCAATCTTCTCGCTTGGAATTGGGCTCGCCCCTGTTTCCAAAGCAGATAGGTAGCCCTCGGTGGCGCCTAGAACAGCTGCAAACTCCTTCGTAGTTTTATAGACTCGGACGCGATAGGCACGTAGTTGTAAGCCGGCTTGTTTTTCTGGAGGTTGATCCGCAAGCCACTGCGCGTCCAGCGCATCCATGCGATCGGTCGGTTTGCGAAAAGGTGCCGCCAAGCGATTCAATTCAGCTAACTCTTCATCGCTGAGGTTAAAGGTGGTTTGTAACACCCGCATTTTGGAGATGGGTATGGGGTGTCCTCCATTTTCGATTTCGTTGAAATAGGGGGTTTCAATGTGGATTTCACTCGCCACCTGCTTTGCTTCTTTGAAGCTACGAACACGAAACGCGCGCAATAGTAGTCCGGCTTGTTTTTGGGGAGGCTGCGTTGCAAGCCATGCTCTGTCCAGTGCCTTGAGGGGAGCGTATAAGGGTTTGGAAGCTTCTCGTGATTGGCTATAAAGCTCGAGTAGTTTTAAGGTTTCTTCGCTGCTTAAAGATAAGCAGATGCTCAAGGGCATTATATTACCAAAGGACAGGGAACCGCTTAATATCTCTCCTAGATGAGATTCCGATAGTGATATATCATATGCGATATCGGCATGAGTTTTGCCGCAGCGCTTTTTCCAAGCCGTGAGAAGAGATTTTATTTCTTTTCTGGCCTGCGCAGCAATCTGTTCATTAGAGGGATTGGTAGGTACTTTTTGATCCATAGGTTTTTTTACCATGGCAATGTTACGCTTTAATGACGGTTTGCAATTTTGTTTGGAATTTACTACAAACAATAGCTTATGAGCCAGATTACCACTTACATCCTCACCCTTTCTTGTCACGACACACGCGGTATTGTTGCCGCTGTGACGGGTTTTTTAGCCGCGCAGGATGGGTTTATCATCGAATCCACCCAGTTTGGTGACCCCACCACGCAGCGGTTTTTCATGCGTGTGCAGTTCTCCTCGGGGCAGGCAACGCCCGCGCATGATGCATTGAAGGCGGCATTTAAGCAGGAAGTGGCCGATCGCTTCGGCATGGAGTGGGAGATAGCCGATGCGGCTCGCAAAGCGCGGGTGGTGATTTTAGTGAGCAAACAGCTGCACTGTTTGAATGATTTGCTGCACCGTTATCGCACGGGGCAGCTGGCAATGGACATTCCAGCTGTCATCAGCAACCACCCCGATGCGCGGGCGATTGTGGAATGGCATGGGATTGCGTTCCACCACTTACCGATTGAGAATGGCGACAAAGCGGCGCAGGAAGGCAAAATCCGCGCATTGATGGATGCAGAACGCGCCGACGTGGTGATTCTCGCGCGCTATATGCAGATTCTAAGCCCCGAACTTTCGGCGCATTTGCGCGGGCGGGCGATTAATATTCACCATTCGTTCCTACCCAGTTTCAAGGGCGCAAAGCCCTATCACCAAGCGCATGAGCGTGGTGTGAAGTTGATTGGGGCGACGGCACATTACGTAACGGATGCGCTGGATGAAGGCCCGATTATCGAGCAGGAAGTGGCGCGGGTGGACCATGCCCAATCGCCCGAGCAACTGACGGCGATTGGTGGTGACATTGAAGCGCAAGTCCTCACCCGTGCACTGAAATATCAGCTCGAGCACCGCGTGCTGCTCAATGGCACGAAAACGGTAGTGTTTAAGTAAGGTTGGCTCGGCTATTGCCCGTGTGCGTGGATGAATCCGCACAAATCTGCCACATCTGAAAAATCAAGTAGGTTGTTTCGCGCCGCAGCACGCCTTAGTGCTTCTAAATCCATGATTTTTATGGCATGGTGAGAGTGAATCAAGGTCACTCATTTGGAGTATTTATGTCCGCTGCGGTTATTGTCGGCTACCTGCGTTCCCCCTTCACTCCTGCACATAAAGGCCAGCTTGCCAGCGTCCGCCCCGATGATTTGGCGGCGGAAGTCATTAAGGCACTGGTGAAGCAAACGGGTGTGAAGCCTGACGATATTGAGGATGTGCTTCTTGGCTGCGCCTTCCCCGAGGGTGAGCAGGGCTTTAACCTTGCGCGCATGGTGGGCTTGCTGGCGGGTTTGCCGGTGACGACTGGCGGACTGACCATCAACCGTTGGTGTGGCTCCAGTATGGAGGCAATTCACATTGCGGCGGGCAATATTGCGGCAGGCAAGGGCGAGGTGTTTATTGCCGCAGGTGTCGAATCCATGAGCCGCATTCCGATGGGGGGCTTCAACCCACTGCCTAACCCAGCGCTCTATGCGACGATGCCTGATGCCTATATCGGCATGGGGCTGACGGCGGAAAATGTGGCGAAGAAATTCCATGTCGAGCGCGCAGCGCAGGAGCAGTTCGCGATTGCGAGCCACAAAAAAGCCGCAGCGGCGGATTTAAGCGGTGAAATTGTGCCGATTAAAACTAAAGCGGGTGTGGTCGATAAGGACGGAACCATCCGCGCGGAATCGACTCCGGAGGATTTGGCGAAGCTCAACCCCGTGTTCGATGTGTATGGCACCGTGACCGCAGGCACCAGCAGCCCACTGACGGATGGCGCGGCTGCCGTGCTGGTGACGAGTGAAGACTATGCGAAGAAACACGGCTTGCCAATTCTGGCGCGCATTAAAGCAATGGCCATCTCAGGGCTCGACCCTGCGGTGATGGGGTTAGGGCCAATCTCGGCAAGCGAGAAGGCGCTGAGGCGTGCGGGTCTGACGATTAAGGACATCGATGTGATTGAGCTGAACGAAGCCTTCGCGGCGCAATCGCTGCCATGCATCGGTGAATTGGGCTGTGATGCAAGTAAAGTGAATGTTGAAGGTGGCGCGATTGCACTTGGCCACCCGCTGGGTGCTTCGGGCGCGCGCATTACGGGCAAGGCGGCGCTCCTGCTTTCGCGCGGCAAAGGCAAGTATGCGCTCGCCACTGCGTGCATTGGTGGTGGTCAAGGCATTGCGACGATTTTGGAGCGTGCTTAGTGCGGTTTTTTTACGCAGCAATCGGTGCAGCATTGGTAGCAACGCAGGTGGTTGCCGCCGAGATACGAGAGGGCAAGGACTGGCGCAACTGCAGCAAGGATGACCAGTGCGTGATGATTGATGGGACATGCGATAAATCAGCCGTGAATTGGCAGGTGAAGAAAGAGGCCGAAGCTTATTATCGGCAGGAACAAGCCAAGGTGAAATGTGCGCCAATGCCCTTCTGGCGCAAGGGTGAGAAAGTGCCGCGCTGCCGACTGGGTGGGTGCGAAACCATTGTGAAACAACCGGCGAATGCCGAGTAAAATGAGAGCGTGGAGTAGGCGTGATGGAAATTAAACAAGTCGCCGTGTTGGGTTCGGGGGTGATGGGTTCGGGCATCGCGGCGGTGCTGGCGAATGCAGGCATTCCGGTGTTGCTGCTTGACCTGCCTGCAAAGGAAGGCCCACGCAACGCCATGGCCGAAGGTGCCATCCAGAAACAACTGGGCGGTGGCGCACCAGGGTTCGCCCATAAAAAATATGCGAAGCTGGTGACCGCAGGAAACTTCGAGGACGATTTAGCCAAGCTCGCCGAGTGCGATTGGATTGTCGAAGTGGTGGTCGAGAAGCTTGCAGTGAAGCACGATGTGTACAAGAAAATTTCCGCCGTGCGAAAAAAGGGGAGCATTGTATCGAGCAACACTAGCACCATTCCGTTGCATGAATTGTTGGCTGGCATGCCCGCCGACCTCGCACAGGATTTCATCATCACGCATTTTTTCAACCCACCGCGCTTTATGAAGCTGCTGGAGGTGGTGCCAAGCCCGCAATTTGCTGCAGAGCGTTTTGCAGCATTTTGTGCGTTTGCGGACCGCGCACTCGGCAAGGGCGTTGTTCTCACCAAGGATACCCCAGGCTTTTTGGCCAATCGCATCGGTGTCTATTGGATGACGGCGGGGTTGGTGGAAGCGCTCAACACGGGCATCAGCATTGAAGAAGCGGATGCGGTGATGAGTAAGCCGCTGGGCTTTCCCAAAACAGGGATGTTCGGTCTCTATGATCTGATCGGTATCGATTTAATGCCGCTGATTGCGCAGGAAATGCTGAACACATTGCCCGAGAAGGACGCCTTCCGCACGCTCTATGCGCTGCCCGAACTGGTGAAGAAAATGATTGCCGAGGGCTATACGGGGCGCAAAGGCAAAGGTGGTTTCTACCGCATGAACAAAGGCGAGGGTGGCAAGAAAACGCTGGAGGCTATCAACCTGAAAACAGGCGAATATGCTGCACCCAAGAAAGTAAAACTAGAATCCGTCGATGCAGCAAAATTAGGGCTGGCGGCATTGTTCAGCCACCCTGATATTGGTGGGAAATATGCGAGCGCGGTGATGCTCAAAACGCTGCATTATGCTGCAAGCCTCATCCCCGAAATTTCGGATGATATTTACAGCGTCGATGCGGCGATGCAGATGGGGTATAACTGGAAATACGGCCCCTTCCAGATGATAGATAAATTGGCTGCGCAGGGTAAATCAGGCACCGAAATTTTTGCAGGCGCGCTGCAACAAGCGGGCATGAGTGTGCCGCCGATTATTGCACAAAGCCTTGGCAAAAAACTTTACGACACACAGGACGGCAAGCGCCAGCAATTCAGCATTGGTGGTAAGTTTACGCCCGTGCCGATTCCTGACGGCTCGTTGATGTTGGAGGATTTGAAAATTGCGGGCGTGAAACCCGTGAAGAAAAATGCCAGCGCGCAGGTGTGGGATTTGGGCGATGGCGTGGCCTGCCTCGAACTGACCAGCAAGCAAAATACGTGGGACCCTGAGAACCTGAAAATGGTGGCGGAGTTGCCGAGCCTCGTGCAGCAAAAAGGCTTCCGTGCGTTGGTGGTAGGCACGGATGCGGAGCATTTCAGCTTCGGTGCGAACATTGGCTACTTTTTGCTCGCGTGTAACACCGCTAGCTGGTGGGCAATTTCCGACATGGTGAAGCAAGGCCAGTCCGCGTTCATGGGGCTTAAGTATAGCAATTTCCCTGTCGTTACCTCGTTGTCGGGCATGGCACTGGGCGGTGGGTGTGAACTGAATCTGCACGCGGATGCGGTGCAGGCGCATATCGAATCCTATATCGGCTTGGTGGAAGTTGGCATCGGCGTCATCCCTGGGTGGGGCGGGTGTAAGGAGCTGTTGCTGCGCCATGTGGCGGCGGGTGAGGCTGCACAAAAAGCGATTGCTGCGGGCAAGCGCCCAGAGGTGCTGATGGGCAGCGGGCCAATGCCTGCGATTTCAAAAGCGTTTGAATATATTTCGATGGCGAAGGTGGCGGGCAGCGCTGCTGAGGCGCAGGAAATGCTGATTATGAACAGCAAATCGCGCATCAGCATGAACCGCCGCCGCGTGCTGGCGGATGCTAAAGAACTGGCGCTTAAATTGGCGGAGAATTACACGCCGCCCGAGCAACGCACGATTCGCTTGCCCGGTGATTCGGGCTACACCGCGCTTAAACTCGCGGTCGATAATTTCCGCAAAAATGGCAAGGCAACGCCGCATGATGAAACGGTGAGCCTTGCGCTCGCACGTGTGCTGACGGGTGGAAGCACCGACATCACGCAGGAGGTAACGGAGCAGCAATTGCTCGACCTCGAGCATGATTACTTCATGGATCTTTGCAAAACGACCGAAACGCGTGACCGCATTGCCGCGATGCTCAACACTAGTAAGCCGCTGAGGAACTAATATGCCAACCTACACCGCACCGCTGAAAGACTACCAATTCCTCATCAATCATTTTTTGGAACTCGATAAGTACGCCGATATCGAGGGTTTCGCGAGTGCGCGGGATTTGGTGGAGCCGCTGCTCACCGAATCCGCCAAAATGTGCGAGGAGGTGCTGTTCCCGCTCAACGTGGTGGGCGATAAACAAGGGCTGAAATTTAAGGATGGCAATGTCACCACGCCCGATGGATTTAAGGAAGCGTATAAGCAATATGTCGAGGGTGGCTGGCCGACGCTGACATGGCCCGAAGAATTCGGCGGGCAGGGCATGCCCGAGTTTTTGAACATGCCGATGCTGGAAATGGTGTGTTCCTCGAACTTGAGTTTTGGCCTCACACCAGGCCTCACGCATGGCGCGATTCATGCGCTGCTGCTGCACGCGAGCGATGAGCTGAAAAAGATATATCTGCCGAATATGATTTCGGGCAAGTGGTCGGGCGTGATGTGTTTGACCGAGCCAACGGCGGGCACGGATTTGGGCTTGCTGAAAACCCGCGCGGAACCCAATGCGGATGGTAGCTATAGCATTACCGGCAACAAGATTTTTATCTCGGCGGGGGAGCAAGACCAGACCGAGAATATTATTCACCTCGTGCTGGCGCGGTTGCCGAATGCGCCTGCGGGTAGCAAAGGGATTTCGCTGTTTGTGTGCCCGAAAGTGTTGGTGAATGCCGATGGCTCGCTGGGTGAGCGCAACAAGTTTTCATGCGCTGGGATTGAGCACAAAATGGGTATTCATGCATCGCCCACCTGCGTGATGAATTACGATGGCGCGACGGGGTGGCTTGTTGGCCAGCCGCACCGCGGTTTGCCCGCGATGTTTACGATGATGAACACCGCGCGCCTCTATGTGGGCGTGCAAGGCTTGGGTGTGGCGGAATCGGCCTACCAGAACGCGCTGGCCTACGCGAAGGATCGCCCGCAAGGCCGCGCGCTGACGGGGGCAAAACACCCCGATAAGCCTGCCGACCCAATTACGGTGCACCCCGATGTGCGGCGCATGCTTTACACCATGAAGAGCTTCACCGAAGGCGCGCGGGCGCTGGCATTATGGGTGGCACGCGAGAGCGATATTGCCCACCGCCACGCCGATGCGAAAGTGCGTGAGGAAGCCGATGATTTTGTGCAGCTGATTACACCGATCATGAAGGCGACGCTTACCGATGGTGGGTTTGAAACCGCGAGCACCGCGATGCAGTGTTTCGGTGGTTATGGTTACATCGAGGAATATGGCGCGGCGCAGTATCTGCGCGATTCACGCATTGCGATGATTTACGAAGGCACCAATGGTGTGCAGGCGATGGATTTGGTAGGCCGTAAATTACCGTTCGATACGGGTCGGTATCTTTCGCGCTTCTTCCATCCGCTCGATGCATTCATTGCTGAAAACCGCAACGACCCTGCGATGGCGGAATTCACCAAACCCCTTAAGGCGCATGCGAAATATTTGCAGCAAGCAACGATGTGGATTGGCACAATGGGCTTTGTGAACCCGAACCACGCAGGTGCGGGCGCAGTGGAATACCAAAAGATGTTCAGCCTTGTGTTATTCGCTTTCATTTGGGCGAAGCAAGCGAAGCTGGCATTGGCACTGAAGGATTCTGACCCAGAATTTTATGCGGCCAAGCTCGCCACGGCGCGATTCTATTTCGCCAAGGTGCTACCCGGAACGACCAGTTTGCTCGCGAGCATTACGGCGGGCGCAGACCCCGTGATGGCCGAGGCTGGGTTTTAGGAAATTTTAGTGCTCCGCGCCTGACGAGGGCCCTTTGCCCTCGAGCTCCCGCCGCTACGCACGCCGAGCCTTTCGATGAGGCAGGTCATCTAGCGCTGCTACACGCCCCTCCCTGCGCGTGGTGACTCTCTCGTACCCCATCCCTTTTGACGTGAAGCCGACACAGACAAATCCGTGACATGGCGACAAATAGCTGAAATATATAGATATTATATATCGGCTTGCCCCTCAATTGTCACAAAACTGTCACACTTCTTTTGGCTGGGTTTGCTATAGTGCACAGTGAAGGATTGTGGATGGTTAACCTATGAAGTGCCTATGCAATCCAATAAAGTTAAAATGTTAACGAATTGTTTACTGCTGATGGCATATCATCGGTAAAGATTTAGAGGAGTTTGGCACCATGGCAAGAACAGCAGAAGAAATTGCTCAAAATATTGCTGAGAGACAACAGCGCGCAGCTGAACGTGCAGCGCAAGCTCAACAGCGCGCCGAGGAAAGAGCACAGCGCAACGAAGAGCGCGCAGCAAAAGCACGTGATAAAAACGCAGAGCGAGATTTGGATCGTGCATTGAAAACACTTGGCGCACTGGCTCCAGCAGCTGATATGATTGGCCGTGGCGTAGGTGCCATCACTGGTTTTGGCGGCACCGTGGAATCGGCCGATGGTGTTCGGGGTGCGGCTGGGCATGAGGCGCAAACCAGAGAAGAATTAGCGCGCCAACGGCGCGAAGCGGTGATGGGCGCAGGTCACCCACCTCGTGCGAATTCTGGTTTCCCCGCACAAGGCGGCGATGAATTCCGACCCCAACAAACGAATATTGGCCGAGGTCAGGCTCCGCAAGGCCCCTTCGCTGCACCGGAACGTCAGCTTCGCGTGCAAGGTGATGAGCAGAATGTTGCCCAAGCCCCTGCCAAGAATGAGCGTGGTTCACAGTTGGTGATGGGAGATCCTCTCTACACCCAAGCACTCGAGCTGGTAGCGAGCGCTAACGTGTATCAGGCAAATGGCAACACCCAGAAACGCGATGAAATGATTGTGCAAGCGCGTGCGGTGGTGGCTCAGATTCCAAAAGATGCCTTCGGTACGCTTGCCGAGCCACCAGAAGCTGATGGTCGCAAGGTATCGACATCGGTTGTTAAGGTGAACGGGCAAGAAGTGCGTTACCATATTTCTGAGCGCGATAATGCGACGCCAGAAGAACTGCTGCAAAAAATGGCAAACAAAGCAGCGACTCAACAAGGCGTGCCAAGTATTGCCCCCGCGCTTAAAGCTAGCGCGCCGAAAAAAGTCGGTCAGGTAGAGCCAGAAACTACGTCGGTAACTGTTGGAATGGTGACGCCTGAAGGTGCGGGTCAGCCTGCACCCGCTACGGGACCGCAGAAGGTTTCATACACTGTGCCTGCGGCCGCATCGTCAGCTGTTACACAGCCAGCCCCCGCTGCGCGCGTCGATTCTCAGCCAATTCCGCCAGTGGTGAATAAGGCGCCTGTTAGCGATCTTAAACGTGGCGGCACGGAGAATGTTGCTGCGGTTCAGAAAAATCTTGAAATCCTTGGCTTCGCAACGGATGCGGGCGGCGCGAGTGATGGCAAAGTGGATGGCATTGCCGGTAAGCGCACCCAAGAAGCTGTGCGCAAAGTGGAAGAAATCCTCATCAAAGCAGGCAAGCTGGAAGGCAAGGCCGATGGCGTGATCGATGATAAATTCGCGGCCGCATTGGAAGCAGCGAAGAAAGATCCAAAACTCGTGGCCCAGCTTGAAGAAGTAAGCGGCAAGAAGACTGCTGCGGCAGCCCCAGCGCAGACCGCGCAAGTTGGCGTCAGTGGTGAGGCAGCAAAAGATGCCGCTGCATTGCTTGGGATTATGTTGGGTCGGGGTAAACAAGACACTGCTGCGCCGACGATACCAGCGGGAGCGGCTGGGCTTGGAATACGTGCCGATAGAGAAGAAGTCATTGGCGCGGTAGTTACAAAATCCGCCGAGCAAATACGTGCAGATGAAAAAGCCGTGGTCGATACGCTTAAGCAGCAAACCCAAGCGACTCCTCCAGCACCTGCCGCAAAAGAGGCGTATGGCCGAGTGAATGATCCTGAGGGTAATGCCGTTATGTGGCGCAGCATGAAAAACCTCACCCCTGAGCAAATCACGGTGGCAGAGAATTTAGTTGGACTCATGAGCAACAAAATGGTGGCACCTGCGGCTAAGATCGAAGCAGCTGAGCAGGCTGAAAAAGCTGGTATTGATCTGAAACAGCTCGAGGTTAAAGCCGTAGGGGCAAGCAAAGAGACAGTGATTGCGGATGAAATTGCTAAAATGAAGGCGACGCGGTCTACGACGCGTGCTGCTGAAGTGCCAGCCGCTGCTCAATTCTCTGCGCTGCTGTCGTTTGATGCTCAGAGCACTACTACCGTTCAACCTTCGATGGATGCTGCGTTGGCTCAGGCGCGTGAAGCGGTTGCTGGCCAGCGTTTGCAGGTTACTGAAGCTGGCAATGTACCCGCTGCACCGCAAGCAGTGGGCGCTAAGCCAACGCAGGAACAAGGCCTGACAGCTTAGTTACAACAAAGCTTTGTATTAAATCGAGCCGAGGTTATGCGAATAATCTCGGCTCGTTTGCGTTTGGGTGTGGGCTGGTGTAGGCGTGGCACGATGCATGAACCTGTGGAGCGCGTGTGAGCCTGACCCCAACATCCCCCGATTCGCCCATCCTGAAAATTGGCGCGGTGGTGCTACGCGCGGATGGGGCAGTATTGGTGGTGCAGCCAAAACCCAAGCATGCGGGCGAGATTCCGCCGTTTGTATTGCCGCGTGGCAGCCGCCAATATCAGGATGAACAGGGCACATGGGTTGATGCGCGCGACGTGGCGACGGGGGAGAAATATAAGGATAGTTTGGAGCCGTTTTCGCGCGCGCTTGAGCGCGAAGTGGAGGAGGAAGCCGGCGTGACGCCAGCGATGCTGGCACGCGCGAATATGCACGAGTTGGGGCGGCTGGAATTTCACTCACGCAGCAAGGGTGTCTATCCCATCCATTGGTTTGTGCTGACGCTGAATGAAGCAGATGCGGCCACGCTGGCGGATGCCGTGCCAGAGGATGCCCTAAGCGTGCGCTGGGCAACGCTGGATGAGATTAAGGCGATGGCAGCGCGCAAGGAATTCTCGGGTGGATATGTGAGCGTGATTGAAGCAGTGCTACGCTTGCCACACTAAGCCATAGCCACCACGATGCGCCACCACACGCGCGGTGAGTTTGCCCTCGAGCAAATCCTTCGCGGCTTGACCAAAAATATCAAAGCGCCAGCCATGGCCGAAATGGGCTTTCTCGATCGGTAATTTGCCACGCACCACGGCCTCCAGCTCTTCCTTATCGGCCACCAAGCGTGGCACGGTGTGGTAGTCCTCGGCTTTTTGGCGCAACAATAATTTCAGTTGGTCGAGGCAGGCTTCCTGCGCGGCGGGCATCGGCTTTTCGCGCTCCTCGGGTTGGGGGAATGTTTCGGGCGGTGCGGCGAGGGCGGCGGTTACTGCATCAAGCAGCGAAGTCATCATGCTGCCACCGAGCTGGCCTTGAATGCCGCGCACTTCGAGCATTTCCTCGGCCGTTTTGGGCATTTGCATGGCAACTTGTACCACGTAGTCATCCTTCAAAATACGCTGGCGAGGAACATCCTTTTTGGCGGCCATATCCTCGCGCCACATGGCGGTGGCGCGCAAGGTTTGCAGCACCGCGGGCGAGCGCGACTTCACCTTCAGGCGCTTCCATGTTTTGCTAGCATCGACACGGTAATTGGTGATGTCCGACAGATCGGCCATTTCCTCGGCAATCCATGCCTCGCGGCCATCATCCTCGATTTGTTTTTTCAGCTCGGTGTAAATTTCGCGTAAGTGAATCACGTCATCGAGAGCGTAAACCAATTGGCGGTCAGAAAGCGGGCGGCGCGCCCAATCAGTGAAGCGGCTAGCTTTGTCGAGCGTCGCGCCAATAATGTCGGTCACCAGATTTTCATAGGAAATGGATTCGCCATAACCGCAGACCATGGCGGCAATTTGGGTGTCGTAAATCGGGGTGGGCACGCGGCCAGTGGCCTTCACGAAAATTTCGATATCCTGCCCGCAGGCGTGGAAGACTTTGACCAAGCGCTCATCGGCGAAGGCATCGAAAAGTGGGGTGAGGTCCATGTCGGGACCTGCGATGGGGTCAATTGCCACCGCCTCGTGGCTGGTAGCCACCTGCATAAGGCATAGCTGCGGGAAGTAGGTGCGCTCGCGGATAAATTCGGTATCGACCGTGATGAATTGCTCGTCGCCGAATGTGGCGCAGAATTGCAAAAGGTCGGCGGTGGTGGTGATGGTACGTGTCTTCATGGGGGGGTTAGTACAGCAAGCAAAGGGTGGGGCGCAATGGTTTTATGGGCAGAGCCGCGTTGCCGCTTTAGTAAATGAGTTGATTCGTTGGCTATTTCTTCTAAGAGAACTGCATGGATTTAGAGTTTATCAAGAATGCATTCATTACCTTGTTTGTGGCGCTCGACCCACCAGGGTTGATTGCCATTTTTTTGGGCCTAACGGGGCATATGAGCCTGAACGACCGCAAGGCGACGGCGTATAGGGCGGTGATTGTCGCGTTTGTCATTTTGGCGGCTGCCGCGTTGGCGGGTAAGGCGGTTCTGGAATCGTTGAGTATCAGCATGCCAGCCTTTCGTATTGCGGGAGGGTTGCTTCTTTTTTACATCGCGTTTGAAATGGTGTTTGAAAAACGTGAGCCACGCAAATCGCACGCGGCGGAAGAAACAATCGAGCATGACCACCCCAAAAATATTGCTGTTTTCCCCCTCGCTATTCCGCTGATGGCGGGCCCCGGGGCGATTACGGCAACCATTTTGCAAGCTAGCAATGCTAGCGGTAATATGCTGAATCAATTAGCCCTCTTGGCGGTGTTGGCAGCAGTGATTGGGTGCTGCCTTATCAGTTTTCTATCAGCAAATTATTTTGAGCGTGTCTTAGGGAATACAGGCCGCATTGTCTTTTCTCGGCTGCTGGGATTGTTGCTGGCGGCGCTGGCTATTCAAATCGTGGGTGATGGTGTGTTGGCGTTCGCGCAGTAGCTAGCGATAGGCAATGATTTTATGCCGCGATTGTGCCCCGCGCGCGATTTCAAGCCGTGATTTGGGGATGCAAAACGCCTCGGAAATGACGGCAATTACGGCATCATTGGCCTTGCCATCTTCGGGGGCTGCGCGCACTTTCACCACCAGCTCACCCGCATCGTTCATGCCCTCCACCCCTTCGGATCGGGCGCGGGGGGTGACCTTGAGGGCGAGTTTGCCGCTTAAAATGAGCATTTCTTTTGCTTTTTCCATGGGGTCTCGTTATATCACGCCCATTCAGAAACATAAGGATAATCGCTATGCATGCTTATCGCACCCATACGTGTAACGAACTACGCACTGCCCATGTCGGGCAGGAAGTCAAACTCTCGGGCTGGGTACACCGCGTGCGCGACCATGGCCAGTTGGCGTTTCTTGATCTTCGCGACCATTACGGCATTACGCAAGTGGTGGCCGATAGCGCGAGCGGGCTGTTCGATGCGCTATCCAAACTCAAGAATGAATCGGTAGTGACCATTAGCGGCATTGTGGTTGCACGGGCGAACGAGGCGGTGAACCGCGATTTGCCAACGGGGGAAATTGAGATTGCAGCAAAAGCACTGCATATTGAATCGGTGGCGGATGTGTTGCCACTGCAAGTGAATAGTGACGTGGAATTCCCCGAGGCGACACGCTTGACCTATCGCTTTCTCGATTTGCGTCGCGAGAAATTGCACAAAAACATCGTGTTGCGCAGCAAGGTAATTTCGAGCCTGCGTCGCCGCATGACGGAGCAAGGCTTCCTCGAATACCAAACGCCGATTTTGACGGCATCAAGCCCTGAAGGCGCACGGGATTACCTTGTGCCAAGCCGCGTGCACCCAGGGAAATTCTATGCGCTGCCGCAAGCGCCGCAAATGTTTAAGCAACTCCTCATGGTGAGTGGTTTTGACCGTTATTTCCAAATTGCGCCGTGCTTCCGCGATGAAGATGCGCGTGCGGATCGGTCGCCGGGTGAGTTCTACCAGCTCGATATCGAGATGAGCTTTGTGACGCAGGAAGATGTGTTTGCGGCGATTGAGCCCGTGCTCGCGGGTGTGTTTGCCGAGTTCAGCGATTGGAAAATCGTAGCCAATGCGGATGGCACGTTCCCACGCATTACCTATGACGATGCGATGAAGAAATACGGCACCGACAAGCCCGATTTGCGTAATCCGATTTTGATCGCAAGTGTATGCAGCGTGTGGCGTGAATCGGAGTTTGCCATCTTTAAACAAGTGCTGGCAGCGGGCGGCAAAATCCGCGCGATTCCCGCTCCTGGATGTGCGGATAAACCGCGCAGCTTCTTCGACAACATGATCGAATTTGCCAAGTCACACGGCGCGAAGGGCTTAGCCTATATTGGCTTTGGTGAAGACGGCGCCCCCAAAGGACCGATTGCCAAATTCCTCAGCCCTGAGAAACTTGAGGAGCTAAAAACCAAGGCAGGCCTGAAGAATGGTGACGCGGTGTTCTTCACCAGCGGGCCAAAGCTTGAGGCGGAAACGATGGCGGGCAAAGTGCGCACCGAAGTGGCGAACCAGCTTGGCCTCATTAAGGATGGCGAATATAAATTCTGCTGGGTGGTGGATTTCCCCTATTACGAATGGAACGCGGACGAGAACAAGATCGACTTCTCACACAACCCGTTCAGCATGCCTCAAGGCGGTCTGGAGGCGCTAAACAACGCGAAGAGCGACGAGGATTTGCTCAACATTAAAGCCTTCCAGTATGACATTGTGTGCAACGGAGTGGAGCTATCCTCGGGTGCGATTCGTAACCACAAGCCCGAGATTATGCTGCGCGCGTTTGAAATTGCGGGCTACACGAAGGCCGATGTGGAAGGTAAATTTGCTGCACTGTTCAACGCCTTCCATTACGGCGCACCGCCGCACGGTGGCTTGGCCCCAGGCGTTGATCGCATGGTGATGCTGATTGCGAACGAGCCAAACATCCGCGAGGTGATTTGCTTCCCGATGAACCAGCAAGCGCAAGATTTGTTGATGCAAGCCCCCAACGTGGCGGGCGACAAGCATTTGCGCGAGCTGAATATTCAGCTTTCGCCCAAAGCGAAGCAGCTGCTTGAGGAAGAAAAAAACAAAGAAGCAGCGGCGTAACACGTGGCAATGCTTGCAACTGCGATCGGTATCGCTGGCGTCATCATTAACCTGATTGCCTATGGCATGGTAACATCGGGGCGCATGAAGGCCAGTGAGGCGCGCTACCAGATTATCAATATTCTGGGCACTTCGGGGATTTTGATTTCGCTCACCGCGCAGTGGAATCTGGCATCGTTTGTCACCAACGTGGCATGGTTGCTGATTGGTGTGGCGGGGCTTGTTCGTATTTACCGCCTGAGGAGGACATGATGGAAGTGACGTTTATTGATGTGATTGGCCTCACCGCGCCGGTGATGTTCTTGTTCGCGTATGCGATGATTTCCATGGGCAAATGGCAGGCGGAAAGTTTGCGCTTTCAGGTGATGAATTTGCTGGGTGCGGTGGCACTGCTGATTTCATTGACCAAGGATTTTAACCTACCCGTGTTCATCCTTGAATCGTGCTGGGGCGCAATTAGCGTCTATGGCATTATCAAGGCACTCAAGGCGCGCAAGGCCGCCTAAGCTAACGTTCCGTGGCAATGCTTATACTTCCGGCCCGAACCGCAAGGGCAGGGGTCATTGCGACCTACTTTGCCCCACGTAGCGGGGTTGTGCGGGTCGCGATCCTCGGGGCGCACATGCATTTGCAAGGTTTGCGCCGTTGGGCGCATGTCCTGTGATTGCTGCGCAGCCATTTCGTGTGCCAGTGCTGGATCCTGACGCGAGGTGTGCGTAGCTTGTTGCGGCTTCAGGTTCATGATCTCATCGGTCAGCTCGACACGAATTTGCACGCGCGCAATGCGGCTGATGACGACTTCGCGCAGATGGTTGAGCATGCCCTCGAACAGCGTGAAGGCTTCCTGCTTATACTCGTTCAGCGGGTCTTTCTGGGCATAGGCACGCAAATTGATGCCTTGGCGCAAATGATCGAGCGAAAGGAGATGGTCTTTCCAGAGCTGGTCGAGCGTCTCGAGCAGAATGCGCTTTTCAGCCATTTGATAGACATGCGGCGGCAAGCTTGCAGCCTTTTGCATGAATAGCTCTTCGGTGACTTTATTCACGCGGTTGAGGACCTCCTCGTGCGCAATGCCTTCCTCGGCTACCCAATCGTGGATGGGGAGGTTGAGACCAAAAATGCGCAGCATTTCGGTGTGCAGGCCAGAAGGATCCCACATCTCGGCATAGGATTGTGGTGGGATATGTGCAGTGACGAGTGCGCTGTTCACATCGGCACGCATGTCCTCGATGGTTTCGCGCACATCCGTCACTTCCATCAAATCGATGCGCTGGTCGTAGATGACTTTGCGCTGGTCGTTCATGACATCATCGAACTTGAGGAGCGTTTTGCGGATTTCATAGTTGCGCTGCTCGACCTTGGTTTGCGCACGTTCAATCGCCTTGTTCATCCATGGGTGGATGATGGCTTCGCCTTCCTTGAGGCCGAGTTTGACGAGGATGGAATCAATCCGCTCGGAACCGAAGATGCGCATCAAATCATCCTGCAACGACAGGAAGAACTGCGATGCACCAGGGTCACCCTGACGACCCGAACGGCCACGCAATTGGTTATCAATCCGGCGCGATTCATGGCGCTCCGTACCAATCACGAACAAGCCGCCAGCGGCGCGCACGATTTCTTTGTCCGCCGCTACTTGAGCGCGAATGCGCTCGCTGATTTGTTTGATTTGGGCGTCGTCGGTGATGCCTTTGGTCGCTTCTTTAATCAGCATCTCGGCATTACCACCGAGCATGATATCCGTTCCGCGACCTGCCATGTTGGTGGCAATGGTGACCGCCCCCGGGTGGCCTGCTTGGCTGATGATGCTGGCTTCTTGCTCGTGGTAACGGGCGTTGAGCACTTGGTGGGGGATTTTTTCTTTTTTCAAACGCGCCGAGAATGCTTCGGATTTTTCGATACTGACCGTGCCAACCAGCACAGGTTGCTTGCGTTCATGCGCTTTTTTGATGAGAGCGACCACGGCGGCGTCGCGCTCATCGCTCGTGCGATAAATTTCGTCGTGCTCGTCGATACGGGCAACATTGACGTTGGTGGGGATTTCGATGACATCCAGTTTATAGATATCCGAGAACTCGCCGGCTTCGGTCATCGCCGTGCCAGTCATGCCCGCTAATTTGGTGTAGAGGCGGAAATAGTTCTGGAACGTAATCGACGCAAGTGTCTGGTTCTCGTTCTGGATGGCGACTTTTTCTTTGGCCTCGAGCGCTTGGTGCAAGCCTTCGGAATAACGGCGGCCTTCCATCATACGGCCCGTGAATTCATCGATGATGATGACTTTGCCATCTTTCACGATGTAATCCGTATCGCGCTTGAACAGCATATGCGCCTTGAGGGCTTGGTTGACGTGGTGAACAATGGCCACGTTCTCGATATCGTAAAGCCCGCTGCCTTCTTTCAATAAGCCACCTGCGGTGAGGAGTTCCTCGATATGCGGTACGCCAACATCGTTCAGTGTCACGTTGCGGGATTTTTCATCCAGTTCGTAGTCCGCTGGCGTGAGCTGAGGGATGTAGCGGTTAACGGCAACGTAAAGCTCGGAATTGTCCTCTGTTGGTCCCGAAATAATGAGCGGGGTGCGCGCTTCGTCGATGAGGATGGAATCGACCTCATCCACAATCGCGAAATTAAAGCCGCGCTGCACCATTTGCTCGCGGCTATATTTCATGTTGTCGCGCAAATAATCGAAGCCATATTCGTTGTTCGTGCCGTAGGTGATGTCGCAGGCATAGGCGGCGCGGCGCTGGGTTTCCTCGATATCGTTAATGACGCAGCCAACGGTGAGGCCAAGGAATTCGTGGATCTTACCCATCCAGCTAGAATCGCGCACAGCGAGGTAATCGTTCACGGTGACGATGTGTACGCCCTTGCCGGTGAGGGCATTGAGGTAGGATGGCAATGTGGCGACAAGGGTTTTACCTTCCCCCGTGCGCATTTCCGAGATCATGCCTTTATGCAGCACCATGCCGCCGATGAGCTGCACATCGAAATGGCGCATGCCCAGCACGCGCTTGGCGGCCTCGCGCACCACGGCGAAGGCGGGGACAAGCAAATCATCGAGTTTGGTGCCGTTTGCCAGTTGGGCGCGAAACTCACCCGTTTTCGCACGAAGCTCGTCATCGCTCAGTGCGATCATTTGTGGTTCCAACGCGTTGATGGCGTTCACTTCACGTTGCAAGCTAGCCACGAGGCGATCGTTACTGCTACCGAAAATTTTCTTGGCGAGGGAGGAGAGCATGGGCATCCATTCTAACGTATGAGAAATATGGGCGGATACATAGGGCGGATGGGCTGCCCTGTCAACCGCACCGCCCAAGAATAACTGCCTTGCGCCTTGGGTCAAATTATGGCAATTCACTCCCATGAATTCTAACCCCACTAAAAGGATGGTTTCCATGCGTTTTACCCATGCTGTTTCGCTGATTGCTCTGCTTGCTTTTTCGGCTCCCGCGCTGGCGGATGAATATGTGATGATGAAGGTCAACGGGCAGGATATCAGCTCCTCGGATATGCAGCGTATGTGGGAGGGGTTGTTCCCCGAAGGCCAAGCCCCTGCGTTTGATAGTGTGAAGCCCGATATGAAAGAGCGCTTGCTGCGCGGGGCAATGGCCGAAAAAATCCTCTACGCCGAAGCTGTGAAGCAAGGGGTCGATAAATCCGAGAAAGTGCAGCGCGAGCTGGCGGACGTGAAAAACAAGTTAGTGGTGCGCACCTTTTTGGACACCAAGACGGCCGATATGATTTCCGAGGCTGATCTCAAGAAAGAATATGATGCGCTTGCCGCTGCTTCTAAGGATGAAAAAGAAGTGCGTGCGCGCCACATCCTGCTCGCCACTGAAGCGGACGCTAAGGAAGCCAAGAAAAAACTGGATGCCGGTAAGCTCTTTGAGGATGTGGCCAAGGATTTCTCGAAAGACGCGGGATCTGCAAAAAGCGGTGGTGATTTGGGCTATTTCACCAAGGATAAAATGGTGCCCGAATTTGCGAATGCTGCCTTTATCCTGAAAAAGGGTGAAGTGTCGGGCCCTGTGAAATCGACCTTTGGCTACCACATCATCAAGGTGGAGGATACGCGTAAAGTCACTATCCCAGCCTATGCCGAAATGAAAGAGCAGCTGCGCGCCAAGCTGCAGGACAAGAAACTGAATGATTACATTGGTGGTCTTGTCAAATCGGCAGATGTGAAAGTGTTCGATGCCAAGGGCAAAGAAATTCCTTTCGACAAAAACCTGCCCGAGCAAAAAGCGGCCCCTGCGTCCGAAGCAAAGCCAGCAACTGCACCTAAAGCAAACTAATGGGTAAATACGCTCGTTCGCCGCTAGCCCCTGAGGCACTTCCCTTCTTGCCACCAATTGCGGGGGTGAATATTGCCACGGCCATGGCGGGGATTCGTTATGCCAACCGCACCGATGTGCTGCTAGTGACGCTGGAGGAAGGCACAACAGCGGCTGGTGTTTTCACCCGCAGCAAGGCGCCTAGTGCGCCTGTGGATTGGTGCCGCAGCATTCTGAATGCGGGCACCGCGCGAGCGCTTATTGTCAACTCTGGTAACGCCAATGCCTTCACGGGCAAGCGCGGCGTGATGGCTGTGGAAGGCACAGTGGGTGCCGCTCGCACGAGTCTTGATTGCAACGATAATGCAATTTATCTTGCCTCGACAGGCGTAATTGGCGAACCACTCGACCACACCAAGATTGCGTCAGCATTGCCTGCGTTGAAGGCAAGCCTGCGTCCTCATGGCTGGGCGGATGCTGCGGCAGCGATTATGACCACCGATACGTTTCCTAAAGCCGCCACGCGCACACTCACTATCGGCGGCAAAACGGTGACAATCAACGGCATCGCCAAAGGCTCGGGCATGATAGCGCCCGACATGGCAACGATGCTGGCATTTATTTTTACGGATGCCCACATTGCGGCGCCCGTGCTGCAAGCAATGCTGCGCACCAGTAATGCAAAAAGTTTCAACAGCATTACGGTCGATGGCGACACCTCGACGAGTGATACCGCGTTACTGTTTGCAACAGGTAAATCGGGTGCAGCCATTGCACAGAATACGCCTGAATTTGCCGCATTCCAAGCGGAGCTGGATAGCCTGATGATCGAGCTAGCCAAGCTGGTGGCGATGGATGGCGAGGGTGCACAAAAGTTGATAACGATCACGGTGAAAGGCGCCGAGTCTGACGATGCGGCACGCAAGATTGGTTTGTGCATTGGTAACTCTCCGCTCGTGAAAACTGCCATTGCGGGCGAGGATGCCAATTGGGGCCGCGTGGTGGCCGCTGTCGGCAAAAGTGGCGAGCTAGTGGATCGCGATAAACTGACCATTGCCATGGGTGGCGTAGTGATTGCACGAGATGGCGAGCGCGTCGAGGGGTATGACGAAGCGCCGATTGCGGCACACATGAAAACGCGCGATATTCGGATTGATGTGAATATTGGCATTGGCAGCGGCACAGCGACAGTGTGGAGTTGTGATCTCACCCACGGCTATATCGACATCAACGCCGATTATAGGTCATGAAAACAGTTCTTGTGGTTGCGGTGGCGCTGTTCGATGCGGATGGGCGCGTGCTGCTCACCCAGCGGCCCGAGGGGAAATCCATGGCAGGGCTGTGGGAGTTTCCGGGTGGAAAGATTGAGGCGGGCGAATTGCCTGAAGCGGCACTGTTCAGAGAAATGCGTGAGGAATTGGGTGTCGAAATCTGTGAGCGCTGCGCTAGCCCGCTGACCTTTGTAAGCCACCAGTATGAGGATTTTCATTTGCTGATGCTGCTCTATGTGTGCCGCAAATGGGAAGGGATTCCACGCGGACTTGAAGGCCAGAACCTGACATGGAAATTCCCACGCGAGATGGCATCATTGCCTATGCCACCTGCCGATGTGCCTCTGGTAGCAGCGCTGATGGATAGCATTCACGTTTAGTTTAATACGTCCTTCAGCGATATGGTGCCACTGCCGCGGCGTGCAGGCTGTTGTTGGTTGCTTGCGGGTTTCCAACCGGTGAGGGTGATGAATTCCACCGTGGCAGGAATGCGTCCTTCAGTGTCGCCATGGTGTGCAGCATAGTGCGCGGCGGCATCGGTGAAGAATTCGCGCGGGGTAAAATGCTGCGCCTGAGCGTGCAGCATATTGGTTTCGCCTGCCCCCCGCAAATCAGCCATTAAGGTGAAGAGATTCTCGTACGAAACATCGAATATCTCGCTGTCTGCAACGGGTAGGGCAAAGCCTGCGCGTTGCAGCAAGGCGCCGCCATCACGCACATCCAAAAACGGTGCAACACGTGGGCTGATGCCGCCCGTGCGCGTAGCCTCGACATGCGCAAACACGCCGCGCAATTCGCGTAAGGTTTCACCCCCAGGGAGGATGGCAAAGAACAAGCCATCGGGCTTTAACACGCGACGGATTTGGGCGAGGGCACCAGGCAAATCGTTCACCCATTGCAAGGTGAGTAGGCTGATGACGGCATCGAAACTATCATCGGCGAAGGGCAGCCATTCTTCATCCGCAATCACCTGCGGCAGAATGCCAGTTGGGGTAAGTGCAGCATGGGTGATGGTGGAGGTGGGAAGTGTGAGGGCATGGCCACCAAAGGCCAGCACGCGTTGAAAATCACGATTGATGTAGGAAAACGTTTCCTGTGTGCGCGCGGCTGCTTCGTGCCACAAAAAATCATGCTGCGCAAAATGGGTGGCGGCGCGCGCGCGGCGCTTGCGTAATCGGGCGCGGTCGAACAGAATGGGCGGGGCGGTTTCCATGCGAAACGCTTTAGCGAAGTTTGGACGCAGTGCCTAGAAAAATGAGGAATGCATGGTGAATTTGGGGCAATCAGCCGGAACGCAGGCCGCGCGCGGGTTGTTGCGGCTGGTGGTGGATATGGTCTACCCGCCGCGCTGCCCTTCGTGCCAAGAGTATGTCGCGGCGGATGGCAATTTTTGTGCGCCATGCTTCCAGAAATTGCGGATGATTGATGCGCCCATGTGCGCCTGTTGCGGCATTCCGTTTGTGATTGCGGTAGATGCCGATACGCGCTGCCCTGATTGTTTGGATGCACCGCCTGCGTATGATGTGGCGCGTGCTGCATTGGTCTATGACGGCGTGAGTGCGCCACTGGTGACTGCGTTGAAGTTCAACGACCAATGGGCAAGCCTCGAACGTTATGTGCAACTCATGCTGCGGGCGGGCAAGCCTGCGCTTGAGGGGGCGGAGTTGCTGGTGCCCGTGCCACTGCATTGGCGGCGATTGCTGCGGCGGAAATTCAACCAATCGGCGCTGCTTTCCTATGGCATCGCGCGGGAGACCGACATCCCTTGTGCGCCTGAAATGCTGCAGCGAACGATTTATACCAAACCCCAAATGCGCATGACGCGTGAACAGCGGTTGAAGAATGTGAAACATGCCTTCGCGGTGCCTGAAGCGGCACAGGAAATGCTGCGCAACAAAATCGTCGTGCTGGTGGATGATGTGGTGACGACAGGGGCGACGGCCAATGCCTGCGCCACGGCGCTAAAGAAGGCTGGCGCGAAGGAAGTGCGCGTGCTAGCCTTGGCGCGCACGGTGAAAGAATAAACATTAGGTTTTACAGCGCATGAAATTAGCAGCAATCCAGATGACAAGTGGTGACGACATGGCGGCGAATATCGCCGCGCTGGGGCCGTTAATTGCGGAGGCAAAAGCGCTTGGCGCAGAGCTCATCGCCACGCCAGAGAATACGTTCTATATGCGCCGCGAGGGAACGGCTGCGATGGCGGATGTGGCAATGGAAAACCACGCAGGGGTGGCCTATGCCAAGACAGCAGCGAAGCAGCACGGTGTGTGGCTGCTTATTGGCTCCATCCGCGCGCTGGAGGATCAGAACGACAAGCCATTCAACCGCAGCATTTTGTTATCGCCAATGGGTGAAATTGTCGCGGCGTATGACAAAATCCATCTGTTCGATGTCACCTTGCCCAATGGGCAGAATTACCGCGAATCCTCGCAGGCGATGGCGGGCACTGGCGCAGTAGCGGTGATGGCAGGTGCAGCAAAATTGGGCATGAGTATTTGCTACGATGTACGCTTTCCAGCGCTTTATCAGGAATTATCACGCCAAGGCGCAACCCTGCTGGCGGTGCCCGCGGCCTTCACACGACCCACGGGCGCGGCGCATTGGCACACGCTGCTGAAGGCGCGGGCGATTGAAAATGCCTGCTATGTGATTGCCCCCGCACAATGCGGCACCCACCCTGGCGGGAGGGAGACCTATGGTCATAGCCTGATCATTGACCCATGGGGTGAAGTGATTGCCGAGGCTTCGGGCGATGCGCCGCAGGTGATTATGGCCGAGTTTGATGGAGAAAAAATGGCGGCGGTGCGGGCACAAATCCCCGTACTGGCGCACCGCAAGCCTATTGCGTAAGCTTAGGCTTTCGTTGCCACCATCAGGTAGTTCACATCCAGATCCTTCGCGTTGAGCGAGAATTTCCACTCCAGCGGCGAAAAGGTGATGCCCATCGTATCCTCGACGCCGAAGCCACGCTGGCGAAGATCGCGTGCCATTTCGGAAGGTTTGATGAATTTGCTCCATGTATGCGTGCCCTTAGGTAGCCAGCGCAATACATGCTCGGCGCCAATGATACCCAGCGCATAGGATTTCGCGGTGCGGTTGAGGGTGGAGAGGATAAGCACGCCATTAGGTTTCACAAGCGCCGTAATAGCGTCGTAAAACAGCTTTACATCCGCCACATGTTCGATGATTTCGAGGGCAAAAACGATATCGAACTGCTTGCCCTCGAGCGCGAGCTGCTCGGCCGTGGTGGCGCGGTAATCAACGGTTACACCAGCATTTTTGGCGTGCAAGCTGGCCACGGCAATATTGGTGGGCGAGGCATCGATACCCGTTACGTTCGCCCCAAGGCGCGCCATCGGTTCGCTAATCAAGCCGCCGCCGCAGCCAATATCGACCAGCGAAAGATTGTTGAGCGGTGTGGCGGATGCGCCATCGTGCGAAAAATGGCGGATTAGCTGGTCGCGCAGGTAGGAAATGCGCACGGGATTGAGCTTGTGCAAGGGCGCGAATTTGCCGCGCTCGTCCCACCATTCATCGGCAATGGCCGAGAAACGGGCGACTTCCGCGTCATCGATGGTGGTGCTGGGGGACGTGTGGGCAGTACTGGGCATTGCGCGGCCTTTCGGTGCATGCTAAATTGTCGTATATAACTGCAATGTAGGCTTCATGAAACCAGAGCGCAAGAGAGTATCCTTTTCAGGCATGGTTGGCGAGGCGGGTGACAGCCTGCGCGGTACCTTTATTGCCCAACCCAAAGCGTGGGTAGACCAAGCACGGGAAAAACTGAAAAACCTGCCAAAAACCAATTTTGACCTTGGGGTTATGTTTGCCAATCAAGGCCACTGGACAGATGCGCTATTTCGCTTCCGAGTCACCGAATATCTGCAACCAGATTACCCATTACTATGGCTGAATGTGGGCAGTTGCTATTTCCGCATGGGGCGCAATGCTGAAGCTAAGAAGGCGTTGTTGAAGGCGCTGAAGCAAACGCCCAACAACCAAGCGGCTATCTTTATGTTGGCAAGCATTGATCCGAAAGTGTTGCCGGATGGCTTGAGGCCTACGCGCATGCCCAAAGAAATGATTGAAGGGTATTTTGCTGCCGTGGCGCAAGGCTACGACCTCAACGAAGCGAATGAAAAATACCAAGCAGGTAAAGTTACCTATGAGTTGGTTAAGCCCTTCGTAAGCAATTCCGCACCTGCGGTGCTCGATTTGGGCTGTGGTACGGGAATTGTGGCGCGGCCATGGCGTGTGGTGGCGGCCAGTATTACGGGCGTTGATTTTGTGCCCGCGATGCTTGCTGCGGCAAATGTAGCCACGCATGCAGACAAGAAATTATTTGATACGTTGGTGGAAGCCGACATTACACAGCTGCCGACAACGATGCAGGAAGCAAGCGCGGACGTGGTGTTGGCGGTGAATGTGGCGCAGTTTATCGGCGCACTTGAGAGCACCATGCTTGGCGCTGCCCGCCTGATGAAACAAGGGGCGGTGCTCGCCATCAGCTTAGAGCCCTACGAATCGAGTACGGGTTTTGGCATCAATACTACCTCAGGGCGTTTTGGCCACAGCCCTGCCTATGTGACGCACGCGGCCCAAGCAGTTGGCTTGACGCTTGTTAAAGACGCCGCAATCGAGCTTTATCCCACCATTGCTGCCCGCATGATGGTATTTACGAAGGGGACGCATTAAATGGGTGAGCACGAATACCATATCCACCCCGTTGGGCGTGGCCACGCAAAAGCATTGTCTGAAGTACATAAAGGCTGTTTCTACAAGGGCTGGAGTCACCTTGAGTTCGAGAGCTTTTTCGAGCGTGCAGGGGTGTTTGCTGCACTGGCGTATGACAAACAACAGCACCCTGTGGGTTTTGTACTGTGCTGGATCATTGAGGACCAGTGCGATTTGCTGAGTATGGGTGTGTTGGCGGATAATCGCCGAGACGGGGTGGGGCAAATGCTGCTCGATTATGCCCTCGCCAACGCCAAAAGCCTCGGCGCGAAATATATGATGCTCGAGGTGAACATCAATAACACTGCCGCACATACGCTGTATGAAGCGCAAGGATTCGAGAAATTTAGCATCCGCAAGGGCTACTACACCAATGCCGATGGCACGCTGGCCGATGCGGTGTGTATGAGGAAAGCGCTCTAACTTTTGGATATTATTTGCTACGCAAGTTAAATAAATAAAAAGTGAGTTATGCAAATGAGCCATTACACTTTAAAGATGAGTTTGGCGTGTTTTGGCGGGCTGCTCTTTGCATTGACTAGTCCATATGTACCCAAATTGAGTCAGTCTGCGGTGTACACAATACTTATATGTTTAATGGTTGCTTGTTTTGTTATAGGAAAAATTTGGCCGAATCTTTTTACGAGCAATGGGGAATCTCCATTGCTTACCTCAGAAAACAATGAATCTCAGAATAAAAAGGAAGCTGCGCCTCTAAAATATAAGATTTTTGCCGCATTTTCATGTGTGTATGTTTCTATTCTACTGATTATCTCTTTTGTAAAAAATTAAAGTGTCCATGTGTCCGGGATATTAAAAATGGAAATTACGCGCTGATTCTTCGAATGGCAGGGTTGACCAGCCCTGTAGTAATCATTATAACGCGCCGCATTATGGCACTGATTGTACAAAAATTCGGCGGGACATCCGTCGCGGATATTGAGCGCATCAAGCGCGTGGCGACCATTGTGAAGCGCGACGTGGATGCGGGGCACAAGGTGATTGTGGTGGTCTCGGCCATGGCGGGTGTGACCAACCAGCTGGTGGATTATTGCAGCCAAGTGAGCAGCTTGATGGAGAACGACCAACGCGCCAATGCCGACCATGTGGTGGCAGCGGGCGAGCAAATAACCAGCGGCCTGTTGGCGCTTGAGTTGCAATCCATTGGCCAACCCGCGCGGGCATGGGCAGGCTGGCAAATTCCGCTGCGCTCGGACGATATGTATTCCAAAGCGCGGATTGACGAGATTGGCACGGAAGCCATCAATGCGTCGCTGGCCAAAGGCGAAGTGGCGGTGATTGCGGGCTTCCAAGGCATTACGCCTGAAGGGCGAATTTCGACGCTTGGGCGCGGTGGTTCGGATACCTCGGCCGTGGCGATTGCTGCAGCATTCAAGGCCGAGCGCTGCGATATTTATACGGATGTGGATGGGGTGTACACCAGCGACCCACGCATCGTGAAAAAGGCGAAAAAGCTCAAGCAAGTGGGCTACGAAGAAATGCTCGAAATGGCATCGCTTGGCAGCAAAGTGCTGCAAACGCGTAGCGTAGAACTGGCAATGAATTACCGCGTGAAAGTGCAAGTGCTTTCAACGTTCGATGATACTCCGGCGGATCAGATCCCCGGCACACTTTTGGTGGATGAGGAGGATTTAGTGGAAAAGCAACGCGTAACGGGCTTGGCCTATAGCCGCGACGAGGCACGTATCACCCTAACCAATGTTGAAAATAAACCTGGTGTGTCGGCCGGCATTTTTGGCCCATTGGCCGATAAGGGCATCAACGTCGATATGATTGTCCAGAACGTGACGGAAGACGGCAAACAGACCGACCTTACCTTCACGGTGACGAAGGGCGATTTGCCGCGCGCGCTCGAGATGGTGCAGAACGACCCCGCGATGCCCAAATGCGAAAAAGTGCACACGGATTCAGGCGTGGCGAAAATCTCCGTCATCGGCGTGGGTATGCGCAGCCATGCAGGGGTTGCGGCGGAAATGTTCCGCACGCTGGCCGAGAAAAACATCAACATTATCGTGATTTCCACCTCGGAAATTAAAATCTCGGTGTTGATTGATGAAAGCTATATTGAGCTGGCACTTCGTGCGCTGCACACGGCCTATGGGCTGGACGCGGTGGAAGAGAAAAACTAGCGCTCGGCGGAGCGGATCGTCTGCGGCGTCGCGTCCACTTCTCTAAATCCTCACGTAGCGCTGCTACGCTGCGGTTTACAAAAGTGGCAAGCGCTCCTAGCATACGACCCACTGCGCCAAGCGCAGAATTTGGGAGTAGTAAGGCATGACATCACTCAACACACTCTGGGCCAAAGGCCGCGAATTGCTGGGTAGCGAGCACGCCATCATGGGCGGGGCGATGAGCTGGGTGAGCGAGCGTAACCTTGTGGCCGCACTGTCGAACGCGGGTGCATTCGGCGTGCTGGCAGCGAGCAGCATGCCCCCCGAGTTGCTGGATAAGGAAATTAGAGCGACGCGCGAGCTGACGCAAAAACCATTTGGCGTGAACCTCATCATCATGCATCCCAAACTCGCTGAGTTGGTGGAAGTGTGTATTGCAAACAAGGTAACGCATGTGGTGCTGGCGGGCGGTGTTCCCAAAGGCCCCACCATTACACGGCTGAAGGAAGGCGGCGCGAAGGTGATTTGTTTTGCACCCACCGCGGCGCTTGGAAAAAAACTGGTGAAAATGGGTGCCGATGCACTCATCATCGAAGGTGCAGAAGCGGGCGGCCATATTGGCCCTGTGAGCACCAGCGTATTGGCGCAAGAAATTCTGCCCGTGATTAAAGATGTGCCCGTGTTTGTGGCAGGCGGCATTGGTCGTGGCGAGATGATTGCGACCTACCTTGAAATGGGCGCGGCAGGTGTGCAGCTTGGCACACGCTTTGTGTGCGCGAAGGAGTCCATTGCGCACGAGAATTTCAAGAAAGCGTTCATCAACGCCAACGCCCGTGACGCGATGCCGAGTGTGCAATATCACCCCGATTTTCCCGTGATTCCCGTGCGTGCGATAGTGAATAATGCGAGTGAGGAATTTACCCGCTTCCAAAAGGAGACGGTTGAGAAGGTATTTGCAGGCGCGCAAAGCAAGGAAGAAGGCCAGCTCGCCATCGAGCATTTCTGGGCTGGTAGCCTTCGCAAAGCCGTCATCGAGGGCGATGTGGAACGCGGCTCGCTGATGGCGGGGCAAAGTGTGGGCATGGTCAATTCCATCCAATCCGCACAGGAAATCATCGACGAGCTGGTGGCGCAAGCGACGCAGTATCTCGCCAAATAAATGCGATAAGTACTACCTACTTTTTGACGACATAGCGTTTTTATCCGCCATCGGTTAGGATGATAGTCGATATCATGCTGGAGGATCTATGGCACCGATGCGCGCTGCTTTGTTTGTTTGCACACTCGTAACCCTCGTGGCAGGTGCTACGCAAGCCGAGGCTGGCCCCTTACGTGACCGCATTCGCGAGCGGATACAGGAACGCCGTAATGCTGGCGATGAAGCGAGCAATCACGACATGGCCGATATGGGCGGCGTGAGTGGAAAAAGCTGCGCTGAATGGTCGAAGAAGGTCAATGGTTCGCGCCGTGTCAGCGCCGCAAAGGACGGCCCAACACCTGATTGGAAAGATGTGGCCTATGGCTCCGAGGCATTGCAAACACTCGATATTTATGCAGCAAAAAAGACGGATGGTGCTGCGGCTCCCATCATCCTCATGGTCCATGGCGGCGGTTGGTGCGTGGGCGATAAGGTAATGAGCAACGTTACTGAAAACAAGGTAGCACGCTGGACACCCAAAGGATTCATCGTGATTTCGGCCAACTACCCTATGGTGGCCGAGGGCAGCAATGCCATCGCGCAGGCGCACCATATTGCGAAGGCGACGGCCTTTGTGCAGGCGCGTGCCAGCGAGTGGGGCGGCGACCCAAGCAAAGTGATTCTGATGGGGCACTCGGCAGGGGCGCATTTGGTGTCGCTGGTGAATGCGGATGCGGCCATACGCCAAGCCAATGGCATGAAGCGGATTCTTGGCACCGTGTCGCTCGATGCGGGGGCGATCGATGTGGTGACACAAATGCCCAATGTCTATTCGTTCCTGAAGATGCGCTATGTGGAGGCATTTGGCACCACCGAGGCGGAGTGGGTGGCGGCTTCGCCGTTTTATAAAATTGATCGCACGGCGATGCCGTGGCTTGGCGTTTGCTCGACCAAACGCAAGGATGACCCTTGCGCGCAGGCACGCGCCTATGCGGAAAAAAGCAACGGGCTAGGCATTCATGCCGCCGTGTTGCCCGAGGCAAAAAGCCATGGCGCAATTAATGAGGAATTGGGTGAGCAGGGCGAATATACCGATGCGGTAGAAGGCTTTATGAAAGCTCTAGACCCAACGGTGGCCGCCTTGCTGCACTAATGCTTCGCAGTGCACTATGTTTTTGCTGCAAAAACCGTTGACTTGCGGGGGGGCTTTCCCGCACAATGATGGGCAAGAATAGATGCGGCGTTAGGAACCTATCACCAAGCCGCGCACTCACCTTCACACAGGCGGCACATGGCGAGCATTATTCCCATCGATCCAGCGCATTCGGCCATACAAACGCCGATTAAATTGCTGCGCCAAGTGCGCGATGCGATGACGACGGGCACGGGCACCGCCCAATCGCGCCTCGATGCGTTGACGAAAGTGATTGCCGACGGATTGCATGCCGATGTGTGCAGCATATACCTGACGCGCCCAGGTGATATTTTGGAATTATTCGCCAGCCACGGGCTGAAGCAAACGGCGGTGCACATCACTCGTCTGCGTTTTGGCGAGGGTCTGGTGGGCGAGGTGGCCGCCACGGGGTTGGATCTGAACTTGGCCGAGCCGCAAGCCCACCCCAAATTTGCTTACCGCCCTGAAACAGGCGAGGAGCTTTACCACAGCTTTATTGGCGTGCCGCTGCTGCACAGCCATAAAACGATTGGGGTCTTAGTGGTGCAAAGCAAAGCGCCACGCACCTACACCAACGACCTTGCGGAAATTTTGCACGCGGTGGCCATGGTGATTTCCGAACTGGCGGTGGGCAGCAAAATTGTCGATTTGTATGATATCAGTGGTGGGCAGAACCCAACACTGCAATCGCAGCAGGTGAGCGGCCTGACTCTGGCGGGTGGGATTGCCAAGGCGCCTGTGGTGCTGCACCGCCCGAAAATCGAGATCGAAACACTGGTCAGTGAGTCGCCCGAGGAGGAGGAAGTTCGCCTGCACGGGGCGCTGCTGGAGTTGCAGCAATCGGTGGATGCGATGATTGACCAATCGGGGCTGGAAGAGGGCAGCGCCCACCGCGAGATCCTCGAGAGCTATCGCCTGTTCAGCCAAGACCGTGGCTGGATTGACCGCATTTTAGAAGCCATTCGCACTGGCCTTACTGCCGAGGCTGCGGTGCGTAAAGTGCAAGAGGAAATGCATGCGCGCCTAAGCCAAATTACGAGCAGCTATATTCAGGAACGTGTGCACGACCTTGAGGATTTATCGGAGCGCCTGCTTTACCATTTGCAAGGCATATCGCCGAGCGCGGCGCAGGGTGAATTGCCCGATGCCTTTATTCTTGTCGCTAATGCGCTGGGGCCTGCCGAGCTGCTAGAATACGACGCCAAACGCCTCAAGGGCGTGATTCTGGCGGAAGGCTCGCCCACCAGCCATGTCGCTATCATTGCGCGCATGATGGATATTCCGATGGTGGGGCGGGTGGAGAATATTTTGAACCTTGTCACCACGGGCGACCTGACGGTGGTGCAAGGTGACCAAGGGCTGATCTATATTCGCCCGCCCGAAGATGTGGAAGCGGCTGCCGATTTTGAAATCGCGGTGCGTGCTAACCAAGTGGCAGCTTATGCAGCGACACGTGGTTTGCCCTCCATCACGAAGGACGACATACGTATTTCCATCAACCTCAACCTTGGCCTGTTTGTGCATGCCGACCACCTTGCCGCCGAGGATGTAGACGGGGTGGGGCTGTTTCGTACCGAACTGCCCTATATGGCTAGCCGCGAATTGCCAAGTGTAAGCGACCAGCAAAAAATTTACCGCGACGCAATCGAGAAAGCCAAAGGCAAGCCGGTTATTTTCCGCTCGTTCGATATTGGCGGCGATAAACAAGTGCCGTATATTCAAGTGGGGGATGAAGAGAACCCCGCCATGGGTTGGCGCGCGACGCGGATTGGTCTTGATCGGCCTGTTATTTTGCGCCAGCAATTGCGCGCATTGGTGCGGGCGGCAGCAGGCGAAACGCTCTCGGTCATGTTCCCGTTCATTGCCGAGATTCCCGAGTTCGACGCTATGAAAGCACTGTTGAACAAGGAACTAGCCAAGGCGCGCGAGGAGGGGATTACCCCGCCGACCCGCGTGCGCATTGGCACCATGCTTGAAATTCCATCCTTGCTGTTTCAGTTACCCGAACTCATGAGCCGTGTGGATTTTGTGTCCATCGGCAGCAACGATTTATTCCAGTTCCTGTTTGCCTGCGATCGCGGAAGCCCAAGGGTAAGCGGGCGTTACGATACCCTAAACCCTGCCGTCATTCGCGCGATTAAATCCATCGTGGCGGCGGCGAATGAATATAAGGTCGATTTAGGCTTCTGTGGCGATATGGCGACGCGTCCGCTGGATGCTATGGCGCTGATTGGTTGCGGCGTACGTGCGCTTTCCATGCCGCCTGCAGCAGTTGGCCCCGTGAAAGCCATGGTGCGTAGCCTGAATGTGCGGGATTTGGTGCATTACCTTGATTATATCTGCACTGAGCCTAGCCACTCCCTGCGCCTGCCGCTGGAGCGTTTTGCTAAAGATCATGGCGTCGAGATCGATAGCTAGCAGCTCCGCCCTTGCACTCCATCGCTAGTTTCACTAAACCACTGGCCATGAGTGCAGCAGTCACACCGACCGAAGGAAAAACCCCGCGCGAGATTGGGCGCGAGATGGTGCGCCTGCGCGAGCAATTTGGCCTAACCCCGCAAGAGGTGGCCGAACGCATCCATATTCGTCCGCGCTATATTACGGCTATGGAGGAGGCGCGCTACGACCAAATGCCGGGTAAAGTGTATGCGCGCGGCTATATTCAAACCTATGCCGAGTTTCTGGGTATGGATGCCGCCAAAACCATTGCGCAATGCTTTGCTGGTGAACCTGTGCCAAACGCGCAGCCCGTTCCCCCTCCACCTGCGGCTACCCGCAAGAGTCTAGCGACACGCATACCACCCTATGGCCCCGTGGTTGCGGGGCTTGCGGTGCTTGCTTTGGCCGGCATTATATTTTCTGGCACCACGAAAACGAACGATGTTGCTGCAGGCAATCTAGCCGAATCAAGCGTAGCCCCTGTACCTGAAGCGATACTTGCAAGCATGCGCACGCTGGTAATGCCTACGGCAACGAACTACGAGTGCCTGACGGCTGAATCATCGCTGCGGTGTTTTTATACAGGTGCGGCAAGCGAATTGTTATCGAAGCTAACCCACAGCAATCGCCTGCCCTATATCGGTGAGATTGATATTTCCGAGTGGCTGATTGCACCCGAAACCACAGAGCAAACGACCCTCTCAGATCCCGCCACATCGGCAAGTGAAGAAGCCGAAACGCATTCGGCAAAAACTAAGGAAGCTGCTGAGGATTCAGCCGCGGCTGTAAGCACATCTAAAAAAAATGCTGCGCCGGCTGATGAGATAGCGCCAGAGGCTGCCCCCAATGAATAAGCGCCGTATTTCGCATCGTACGATGATTGGTAGTGTGCCTATCGGCGGTGATGCGCCGGTGGTAGTACAATCCATGACCAATACCGACACGGCGGATGTTGCGGCAACGGCTGCACAAATTATGCAGTTGGCCGAGGCGGGATCTGAGCTGGTGCGCATCACCGTGAATAACGAGGCGGCTGCAAAAGCGGTGCCTGCGATTCATGAAAAATTGCTGCAACACAACTGCACCACGCCACTGGTGGGCGACTTTCATTATAACGGCCACCGCTTATTGCAGCAGGTGCCCGAAATGGGCGTCGCGCTGGCGAAATATCGCATTAATCCGGGCAATGTTGGGTTTGGTGAAAAGCAGGATGTACAGTTTGCGCAAATGGTGGAGATTGCCTGCGCGAACAACAAGCCTATCCGCATCGGCGTCAACTGGGGATCGATGGATAATGCGTTGCTCGCTAAATTGATGGATGAAAATGCAGCGCTAGCCGAACCCAAAGAGGGCGACGAAGTAGCGCGCGAGGCGCTGGTGGTTTCCGCCTTGCAAAATGCTGCGCTCGCGGAGTCGGTCGGCATGCAAAAAGAGAACATTCTCCTTTCCGCCAAGGTGAGTCGTGTGCAGGATTTGATTGCGGTATACCGTAACCTTGCTTCGCGGTGCAGTTATGCGTTGCATTTGGGGCTGACGGAAGCGGGCATGGGCAGCAAAGGCATTGTGGCCAGCAGTGCGGCGCTCGCGGTGCTGCTGCAAGAAGGCATTGGCGATACTATCCGCATTTCGCTGACGCCTGAGCCCAACGGCGACCGCACGCGCGAGGTGATTGTGGCGCAGGAATTGCTGCAGACCATGGGCATCCGCAACTTTGCGCCACTCGTCATTGCGTGCCCCGGTTGTGGGCGCACCACGAGCACCTATTTTCAGGAACTGGCAGATGAAATACAGACCTACCTGCGCGCGCGCATGCCCCATTGGGCAAAGCAATATAAAGGTGCCGAGGCGATGAATGTTGCCGTCATGGGCTGCATTGTGAATGGCCCAGGTGAGAGCAAGCACGCCCATATTGGCATCAGCCTACCGGGCACGGGCGAAAGCCCCGTCGCCCCTGTGTTCGAGGATGGAGTGAAGGTGGCGACCCTGCGCGGCGACACGATTGCGCAGGAGTTTAAGGATCGGCTCGAGGCCTATGTGGCGCGGCGGTTTGGGAATCTGGCGTCATGAGCCTGCGATCCTCATCCGCCATCACCATGCGCGCCGATGAAATTATAGCAACGTACCAAGAAGGCGTTTCTCGGGCAGGTTCAGGCTGGGCGGAGTTGCAAACCGCGATAACATCGCGCGCAGCAGTAATGGGAAAGATAGATTTTCCACCAGAAAAACTTGGTCAGCCTGATGCAGTAGCACGATTTTACGAGAACATCAGCGATGTGGATTCATGCAAGCTGGCGGAAATAGCAATAGCCCTTGCCCGAAAAATTGCACAGGCGGAGCTTCAAAACTCGTTATTTTATGACGATAATGCGTTACCGCAGGCCATGCACCGTGCGCTGGATGCGCTCTACCCACCCCCTGAAATGAAGGCGCCGCAGCGCTAAGTTTCGCTTGCCAACCCCTCTCGAATCCGCCATAAGTAGTTGAAACCGCTGGCATACGTGCTAGCCGAGCGCTGGAAAAAACTGGCGCAAACCCCAAGCAAAGTGACGATAAACGAGACCACTGACTTCATGGCATCCCAATTACAACCCGTGCGCGGTACGCATGACTTGCTACCGGACAGCTATCAGTCTCATCACCGAGTGATTGAATCGGCGAGCGCAGTGGCGTGCCTCTATGGCTTCGCGCGCATGGATACGCCGATTTTTGAGTTCTCCGAAGTGTTCCACCGTGCCGTGGGTGATACATCGGACATTGTCACGAAAGAGACCTATACCTTCACGGATAGGGGCGGCGAGAGCATTACCCTGCGGCCTGAATTTACCGCTGCGATTGTACGCAGTTTCATCAGCAATGGCTTGCAGCAAAACCTTCCCTTCAAGGCGTTTTATGCCGGCCCCGCCTTTCGCTACGAACGCCCGCAAAAAGGCCGCCTGCGCCAGTTCCACCAAATTGGTGCCGAACTGCTGGGCGCTGCGGAGCCCATGGCGGATGTGGAGCTAATCGCACTCGGCATGCACACCCTAAGGGTGTTGGGTTTAAGTGATTCGGTGACGCTGGAAATTAATTCGCTGGGCGATGCCGAGTCGCGCGCGGCCTATCGTGAAGCGTTGGTGAAATACCTCTCGCAGCATGAAGCCAAGCTCTCGGAAGATAGCAAAATGCGCCTTGCCAAAAACCCGCTGCGGATTTTGGATTCCAAAGATGCAGGCGACCGTGAAGTTATCGCAGGCGCGCCTGTGTTGCATGATTCGTTTAACGAAGCCTCGGCGCAGCATTTTGCGCGCGTGCAGGCGGGGCTCGACACACTTGGTATTGCCTACAAGGTGAGCGAGAAGCTCGTGCGTGGTCTGGATTATTATAGCCATACCGTATTTGAAATCACCACCGATAAACTGGGCGCGCAAGGCACGGTGCTTGCTGGTGGACGCTACGATGGCCTCGTGAAACTCATGGGTGGGCAGGATGTGGCGGGCATTGGGTTTGCGGCAGGGGTGGAGCGTTTGGTCGCGCTGATGGAAGGCCAACCGTTGGCACAACATAAACCTGCCGTGACGATTATCCCGATGAGTGAAGCGGCCGAGGCAGAAGGCTGGAAACTAGCGCAAGCGCTTCGCTTGGCGGGGGTGGCGACAGACATCGCCTACAAAGGCAATGCCAAAAAGCGCTTCGAGCGCGCCAACAAATCGGGCGCAGCATTTGCCGCAATCTTGGGTGACGATGAATTGAAAAACGGTGTTGTGACGCTGAAGAATTTGGAAACAGGTGCGCAGGAAATATGCCCGCGCGAACAGGTAGTGGAGAAGTTGGAAGCCTATGTCATTCGATAAGAAAATTGATGCGCTGGTGAAGCGCCATAAGGAACTGAGCGATTTGGTGTCGGCGCCCGATAAGCTTAAAGGTGGCGAGTACGCCAAGCTGAGTAAGGAATATTCCGACCTCACGCCGATCATTGAGACCGCGCTCGCGCTGCGTCAGGCGACGGCGGAGCTCGAGGATGCGAAGGCCATGATCAATGGCAAGGATGCCGATATGCGTGAGTTGGCGCTGGAGGAAAAAGCGGCGCTGGATGTGTTGGTTCCCAAACTGACCGAAGATTTGCAAATTGCACTGCTGCCCAAGGATGAGGCGGATGCGAAGAACGCTATTTTAGAAGTGCGTGCGGGTACGGGTGGTGATGAAGCAGCGCTGTTTGCTGCCGATTTGTTCCGCATGTATCAGCGGTTTGCTGATCTGAATGGCTGGAAGTTCGAGGTGCTCGAGGTTTCGGATTCCACCCTCGGCGGTTACAAGGATGCGAGTGCGTCCATCAGCGGTAAAAACGTGTTCCAGAAATTGAAGTTTGAATCGGGCGTGCACCGCGTGCAGCGCGTGCCCGCGACGGAAACGCAAGGCCGCATTCACACGAGTGCTGCGACAGTGGCCGTGTTGCCCGAGGCGGAAGATGTGGACATTCAAATCAACGAGAACGACTTGCGCATCGATGTGTTTCGCTCGTCCGGCCCTGGGGGTCAATCGGTGAACACGACCGACTCCGCGGTGCGGATTGTGCATATTCCGACCGGCGTGACGGTGCAGTGTCAGGATGAAAAATCGCAGCATAAAAACAAGGCGAAAGCGCTGAAAATTCTGCGCGCGCGGTTGTATGATGCGGAATACCAAAAGCGCGAGGCGGAGCGTTCAGCAAGCCGCAAAGGGCAGGTGGGTTCGGGCGATCGCTCGGAGCGCATTCGCACCTATAACTACCCGCAAGGGCGCGTGACCGACCACCGCATTAACATGACGGCCTACAACCTTGATATGGTGATTGAGGGCAGTGGCCTCGCTGCGTTCTGCGACGCGCTGATTAAGGAAGATCAAGCGGCGAAACTCTCGGAGATCAAGGAATAATGCCAGTCATTACCCAACAACTCGCGGATGCGCGCGCTAAGCTTGCCCCCGTGGCAGGCGCTAACGCTGCGCTTGAGGCACGGTTGCTGGCGGCACATGCATGGCGGATGTCACCCGAGGAGTTGGTGTTCTATGGTCAGGATGCGCGCGACGAAGCGGCGCTTGGCAGCTTGATAGAGCGTCGCTTGAATCGCGAACCAGTGGCACAGATTGTGGGTGAAAAACATTTCTGGCGCGATGTATTTGCCGTCAGCAGCGATGTGCTGACGCCGCGTGCAGATAGTGAAACTATCATCGAAACCTTGCGGCGCTTGCGACCCGACCATCACGCGTCTTTACGCATTTTGGATGTGGGTACAGGCTCGGGTTGTTTGGTGCTTTCTGCGTTGCGCGAATATGCTAATGCGACAGCAGTGGCGGTGGATGCATCGGCTGCCGCACTGGCCATTGCAGCAAAAAATGCTGCAGCGCTTGGCTTGGCCAGCCGTGTGCAAATGCTGCACAGCGATTGGTGCAGCAAGCTAGAGGGAACATTTGATGTGATTCTCTCGAACCCGCCTTATATCCCAACGGCGGACATTGCAGCGCTTGATGCCGATGTGCAGGTCTATGAGCCGCACAGCGCGCTTGATGGCGGTGCAGACGGCCTTGATTGCTATCGCGTGCTGGTGCAGCAATTGCAGCAGCATGCAAACCCCAATGCCCTCCTACTGTTTGAGGTAGGCCAAGGTCAGGCGAATGACGTAGCGGCGCTTGGCGTGAAGGCTGGCTGGAAATTACTCGATATTACGAACGACCTTGCGGGTGTGGCCCGCGTGGTTGCCTTAGAAACTAACACCATTTAACCCATGCGAGAGCAGAGGAATCTATGAACAACATGATGCGCAAAAATAACAACCGTGGCGGCAACAAACATCGCGGTAATAGCGGCGGGCAGCGCCGCTACAACAATAATGGCGGCGGTGGTAATCGCGGTGGTCAGAATGATGCGCAGAGTTTGCAGCGTCAGAAGCACCACGCCACCCAGCAACTTGGCAAGTATAGCGACCTCGCGCGCAACGCCCAAAACAACGGCGATCGCGTGGATGTAGAATATTACCTGCAACATGTGGAGCATTATAACCGCGTGTTGGCTGGCATTGCTGAAATCGAGGCGGAGCGCTTCGCGCATCAGCGTGAGTCGCAAATCATCCCTGGTGGCCCAAATGACCCCAACGCACACACACAAGCTGACGCGAGTGCAGGCGAAGGCGACAATGGCGCTGAAGCAAGCGGCGAGCAGGCTGCAAGTGACAGCAGCAATAACGCAGATCAACAAGGCGAAGCTGCACCATCCAACCAGCCACGTATGAGCCGTCCGCGCCGATCCCATTCTTCCGAGCCGCGTGAAGCAACCGATAATGGTGCCAAAGAAGCGAACAGCAACACCACCGAAATTCCGCTACCTGGTGGTATTTTACCACCGATCTAATCGGTTCGATTAGTTCGCGTCGGTGCCGACAAGTGTCATGCTCAGCTCGCCCACCAGTGTTTTTGCGGTGGCGCGAACGGGCAGGAACGCTGCATCATTTGTGAAATAAATGCGGATTTCTGGATCGCCTTTTTTGAACTTTTTAAGTTCTTTGGGCGTGTAGCCATCAATCGGTGTGCGGGTGATAGCGACGTTGATAGCATCTTTATATTCGCCCATCACCGCCACTTTGGCATTCGTATCGCGAATCATTTTCATGGTGGCAAGGCGCAGACCGTCATAGGTTTTGGTCGAGACTTCGCGCGTGCTGGTGGGTAACGCTGCGTAGAGCGCACGACGAAGCATGAACGAGCCGGTAATGGGGTCGCGGGCAGTATTGACTTTGGCAAAGGGAACAGGGGGGCGCCATGCTGGGTCGTCATCCCGTGTACGTAGGCGGTTGGTGATATCGCCATTCGCATCGTAGGTGAGTTTAATAACGTCTTCCTCTTCGATGTTTTTTTGCGGCTTGGATTCATAGGTGGCGGGAATATAGGTGCCATCCGCCGCCTTGCTGCCGCGCGCTAAGATCAACCGCGCCTCATCGCCAATCAGCGCACCCACACCGCGGGTTTTAGTATCAACGCTCATCGAATAGCTTGTTGCATCCTCCTTGGCGATGAGGTTGATGCGCCCAAGGGTGATACCGCTCCACGCAACCTTGTAACGGCCGTTCAAATTAAGCGGGGATAAGGGGGCTTGCTGCCCCCACGCGGTTGGCGCAGCAAGGGTGCTACATAAAAGTGCGATTGAGAGCTTGTAACCTATGCGGGTGAGTACCATATTTCATGTATAGCAAAGAAATCTGCAGGGGGAAACATGGACTTGGAACAATTCACCGAGAAATCGCGCAAAGCAATTCAGGAGGCGCAAGCGTTGGCGCTCAAGAGCAGCCACCAGCGCTTTACGCCCGAACATATCCTCGCTGCACTTGTTGAGGAGCCCAGCATGGTGAGCCTGCTGGAGGCAGCGGGGGCAGATGTGGCGCAAATCGAGCAACAAACGAAGCTGGCGCTTGGAAAAATGCCTAAGGTAGAGGGTTCGGGCGCGCAGATGTATCTGGCGGGGGAAACCGCACGGGTGCTCGAGAATGCTAAGGATATCAGCAAAAAAGCGGGCGACCAGTTTGTGACGCTGGAGCGCTTACTGCAAGCGTTGGTGATTGAAACTTCCTCGGAAGCATCAAAAATTCTGGTAGCGGCCAAAGCCACCACGCGCTCGCTCAATGCTGCCGTGAATGAGGCGCGCAAAGGCCGCACGGCAACGAGTGCGAATGCCGAAGACCAGTTCGAGGCGCTCAAGAAATATAGCAAAGACCTGACGGAACTGGCGGCGAGCGGTAAACTAGACCCTGTGATTGGGCGCGACGAAGAAATCCGTCGCACCATTCAGGTGTTGGCGCGGCGCACAAAAAATAACCCCGTACTGATTGGTGAGCCAGGGGTGGGAAAAACCGCGATTGTGGAAGGCTTGGCGCTGCGGATCATCAAGGGCGATGTGCCCGAGGCCTTGAAGGGTAAAAAGCTGCTCTCGCTTGATTTAGGGGCGCTGGTTGCGGGGGCCAAATTCCGTGGTGAATTTGAAGAACGCCTGAAAGCGGTGCTGAACGAAATTGATGCGGCGGCGGGTGAGGTGATTTTATTTGTCGATGAGCTGCACACGATTGTGGGTGCGGGCGCGGCCGAAGGCAGTATGGATGCCAGCAACTTGCTGAAACCCGCACTGGCGCGTGGCTCGCTGCATTGCGTGGGCGCGACGACGCTGAACGAGTACCGCAAATATATCGAGAAAGATGCAGCATTAGCGCGGCGCTTCCAAGCCGTGTTTGTGAGTGAGCCAACGGTGGAGGACACGATTTCCATCCTACGCGGGCTTAAGGAAAAATACGAGCTCCACCATGGTATTACTCTAAGTGATGCGTCACTGGTAGCGGCGGCGACGCTGAGCAATCGTTACATCACCGATCGGTTTTTGCCCGATAAGGCGATCGATCTTATCGACGAAGCAGGCAGCCGTTTGCGCATGCAGGTGGATAGCAAGCCCGAGGCGTTGGATGAACTCGACCGCAAAATTATGCGCACACGGATCGAGCGTGAGGCGCTGAAAAAAGAGAGCGATAAAGCCAGCCGCGAGCGCCTGAGCAAGCTGGAGGATGAGCTGAGTGAACTTGAGGCACAATCCGCCAAATTAGGCAACCAGTGGGAGGTGGATAAAGCACGCTTGAATGCCGCGCGCGGCGTGAAGGAAAAGCTGGAGGCCGCACGCCTTGAGCTGGAAGCCGCCGAGCGCAAAGGCGATTTAGCGCGTGCAGGTGAGCTGACCTATGGCGTGATTCCGAGCTTGGAGAAAACGCTCGAAGAATCGGAAAAACGTAATGCTACGGGTGGAGCGAACACAGGCGAGATTGTGCGCGAGCAAGATATTGCGGCCGTGGTGAGCCGCTGGACGGGTGTGCCTGTTGAAAAAATGTTGCAAGGCGAGCGCCAGAAATTGTTGGCGATGGAAGAAGCCATCGGCGCGCGTGTGGTGGGGCAGGAGGAGGCGGTGAAGGCTGTTTCCAGCGCGGTGCGTAGGGCAAGGGCTGGCCTCAAAGACCCTAACCGCCCCATCGGCAGCTTCCTGTTTTTGGGGCCAACGGGTGTGGGTAAAACCGAGCTGACGAAAGCCCTCGCAGGGTTCATTTTCAATGATGATACGGCGATGATTCGCATGGATATGAGCGAGTATATGGAGAAACACTCCGTCGCGCGGCTCATCGGCGCCCCTCCGGGCTATGTGGGGTATGACCAAGGTGGTGCCTTGACGGAAGCAGTGCGACGTCGCCCCTACCAAGTGATTCTGTTCGACGAGGTGGAGAAGGCGCACCCTGATGTGTTCAACGTGTTGCTGCAAGTGCTGGATGACGGCCGCCTGACCGATGGCCAAGGCCGCACGGTGGATTTTAGGAACACCATCATTGTGCTGACCAGCAACCTTGGCGCGCAGCATTTGGTGGAGCTGAAGGATGGCGAACCTGCCGAAAAAGCGCGTGATAAGGTGATGGAAGCGGTGCGCAGTGCTTTCCGCCCCGAATTCCTCAACCGTTTGGATGAAATCATTCTCTTCCACCGCCTCGCGCGCGCGCAAATGGGGGCAATTGTCGACATCCAAATCAAGGGGCTGGAGAAGCTGTTGGCGGATCGCCAAATCACGCTCAGCCTCGATGAGGCAGCGCGCTTCTGGCTGGGCGATAAGGGCTACGATGCGATTTATGGTGCGCGGCCGCTTAAACGTGTCATCCAGAAAAACGTTCAGGATCGCCTCGCCAATATGATCCTCGAGGGCGAAATTACCGATGGGGCGCATGTGGTGATTACGGGCACCGAGCTTGGATTGCATATTACGGTCGGTGAGAAACCTGCAGAGCCAGCGAGTAAGGCAGCCAAGAAAAAATAGGTTAGCGCTGGGCTTTACGAATGAAGGAAAGTGCGTCGCTATAGGCACCCGATTTTGCTAGATCGAGATGCCCGAAGCCAGCATATTCCTTGAAGGTTTTTGGCTCGTTTGCCAGCGCAAAAAGTTCGCGTCCGTGATGAATGGGAAGAATGATATCTTCGTCGCCATGCATAATGAAAACAGGGGACTGTACGCGGGTGATATAGTCACGTGAGCGGTAGGTGTTTTTCATCAGATAGCGTACGGGGACGAGGGGGTAGATTTCTGCCCCACGGTCGACCGCTGCGGTGAACGGCGCTTCCAAAATCAGTGCGCTGGGTGTGCGTTTGGCGGCCAGTTGTGTGGCCACGCCGGTGCCAAGCGAATAGCCCCAGATGATAGGTGGATTGTTTGTATTGGGGGCTCTTTTAGCATCCCACAGGGCAGTGGCTTGGGCGATGATGGTAGGCTCGCTTGGTTTGCCCTCCGCACCTGGATAGCTTGGGTATTCCATCGCTATCACATGCAGGCCTGCCTTATCCAAGAATTCTGGTAAAGCCGTATGCATGAAAAGCCCACCGCCATTGCCATGAAAATAAAACACCGTGGGGGCAGATTCAGGCGCGGTATTCTCCCAATAAAGAATGGTGGGAAGCCCAGTAACAGCAAGGGTTTTGGCGCTGAATTGCGGCAAGCCAGCCTTCGCAGGGTCACTCGGGCCGTCTGATGGTTGATAGACCAAGCGATGCTCGAACGTGACGAGCGAAACCGTCATGCTGATATAAAAAATAACGAAGCCAATAGCGGCTTTGCGCAAGTGGCGGGACCAAGCCATAACTAGCGTGCGCTCGCTACGTTGGTGGTGCCTTTGGCGAGTTTAGCCAGCTCGTTTAGCGCCGATTGTTTAGCGGTTTTGAAGGCGGCAAGTTGTTTGCCAGAAAGCCCATTGGCCATATTGAATTGCTTGGCCACAGGGTTGACCTGACTGCCAGCTTCCATCACTTCGTAATGGAGGTGTGGGCCAGTCGAATTACCTGTGGAACCTACATAGGCAATGACCTGTCCTTGTTTCACGCGGCTGCCGACATTGATGGAGCCAAAGCGGCTGATATGACCATAAGCTGTCTGGTATTTATCGTTATGCTTGATTTGAACGAAGTTACCGTAGCCGCCTTTCCACCCTTTGTAGGTGATAACGCCATCCCCCGCTGCCATGATGGGTGTGCCAGTGGGGGCGCCAAAATCGACACCACGGTGCATTTTCGAGTAGCCCATGATGGGATGGCGGCGCATACCAAAGCCACTGGTGATGCGTGCAGCATCGACCGGCGTACGCAGCAGCGATTTTTTAATGGAATTGCCTTTGCCATCGAACCATGCCAACTCGCCAAAGCTGTTTTTATGGCGGAAAATCTCGTGTTTCTTGCCGCGAAGGGTGAGGGCAGCATAACGCAGTGTGCCGCCTGCAGTGGTGTAAGTCCCGTTTTTATTCTTGGCGCGATCCATCAGGACTTCGATGCTATCACCTGGATGAATTTCACGCTGGAAGTCGATATCGTAGCTGAAGGCCTTAATCACTTCGCGCATGGCGGTGGCAGGAATACCGCCCGAAGCGCCCGCTTGCAGGATGCTCGACTTCACTTTGCCGTAACCACGGAAGGTTTTGGCGTTCGATTGCTGGGAGGTATCTTCCGACGCGGCAACGTTAAAGCCACCATCCGTCAAGCGTTGCAGCTCGACCGTGGAAAGGTTGGGCAACTTGATTGCTAGTTCTTTCACAGCTGCCGCATCGCCGAGTTTCTCGTGACGATCGAGCGTGACGGAGATTTTTTGCCCAACGCGCAGTTTTTCGGGGTTGAACTTGCCAGCAAGCGCTTTAACAACTTGATGTGCCTCAGTATTTTGAACCCGATTGGCAATCAGCATGTCGAGCAGTGTATCCCCCTTGCTGACTTTCAGTGCCAGCGTAACGGGATAGGAAATAGGGGCAGACTTGGCAGGATCTTCCTTGGTTTCAGTAGTAGGCTTGGCGCTCGCGACATCCGTTTTTGGCAGTGCAGGCAGCGGCGGAAGGGCGAGAGCAACCTTCGTAGGCGCCTCGGTAATGGCGATGTCTTTGCCTTGCGCCACCACTTCACCATAAGCCGGCAATAGCACCGAGCCGAGCAGGAAGTTCATGAAAAACGACATCCCCACACCAAAAACGGAGCCGACAAAAAACCAGTTAAAACGCAGGCGAGACAGTCGCTTAACGCTGATCGAGCGCGGCGCCGAGGCGGGCACTGCGCTAGGGACGGGAGAAATGACAATCGGCTTAGCCATGGTTGGCATCGGACGCATACACACCTGCTGCTATAATTATTGTTTTATTACTACCGAGCGCAAGGTTCGAGTCAATGTAAGCTAATGGTTAGTAATTGCAATGAAATAGTGCAATAAAAATGCATTTTTATGAGCGATTTTTATTAAATTATCCGCACAATGGGTGCTGCCAAAATTGGGGGGATGGGATAAAGCTCGAAAAATCTTTAATTTCGTGCTTGACGCCAAGCAAAACCCTCCTTATAAAGCGCGCTCCCAACGGGTTCGCCCGCAAAAAATACTCGGCAAAAAGCTACTAAAAACCAAGTGTTTCTGCGCGTGTCTGTTGGGTTGATGCAACCTAATTATCGTGGCTTGGGCATAGTAACCCAAATACCCACGGATAAGAAAGAGGACTGACACATGCCAACAATCAACCAGTTGGTTCGCAAAGGCCGTCACCCGCAAAAGGCGCGTGATAAGGTTCCTGCGATGGAAGCATGCCCGCAAAAGCGTGGCGTCTGCACCCGCGTTTACACCACCACCCCGAAAAAACCAAACTCCGCACTTCGTAAAGTGGCGAAAATTCGCCTGACGAATGGCTTCGAGGTTATTGGTTACATTCCGGGCGAGGGCCACAACCTGCAAGAGCACTCCGTTGTGCTCATCCGCGGTGGCCGCGTAAAAGATTTGCCCGGCGTTCGTTACCACATCATCCGTGGTACCCTCGATACGCAGGGTCTGCCAAAACGTCGCAAGCGTCGTTCGCATTACGGCGCGAAACGTCCGAAATAGGTTTAAGGAGTTACTATGTCACGTCGTCACGCCGCAAAAGAACGCGTTACTCTGCCAGATGCCAAGTTTCACAACCTCGTGGTTGCGAAATTCATGAGCACCCTGATGTATGATGGTAAGCGCTCGGCTGCTGAGAACATCGTTTACGGTGCATTCGATATCATTGGTCAAAAAACCGGTAAAGATCCGCTCGTTGTATTCAACGATGCGCTCGAAAATGTTGGCCCAACCGTTGAGGTGCGTTCGCGCCGCGTGGGTGGTGCAACCTACCAAGTGCCGACCGAAGTGCGCAGCAAGCGTCGTCAGGCGCTCGCAATTCGCTGGTTGATCATTGCGCTGCGTAACCGCGGTGAGAAAACCACCAAGCAGCGCATGGCTGGCGAGATCATGGACGCGGCATCGGGTCGCGGCAACGCTGTTAAAAAACGCGAAGACACCCACCGTATGGCCGAAGCGAACAAAGCATTCAGCCACTACAAGTGGTAGGTTTTTAGAAAAAAGAAATAGGGAATCAGGTTTACACTATGCCACGTTCAACACCATTAGATCATTATCGCAACATCGGTATTTGTGCGCACATCGACGCGGGTAAAACCACGACGACCGAGCGTATTCTGTACTACACCGGCAAATCGCATAAAATCGGCGAAGTGCACGAAGGTGCTGCAACCATGGACTGGATGGAGCAAGAGCAAGAGCGTGGTATTACCATTACCTCGGCGGCGACCACGTGCTTCTGGCACAAAGAAGACGAGCAATACCGTATCAACATCATTGATACCCCTGGCCACGTAGACTTCACCATCGAAGTAGAGCGCTCGATGCGCGTACTCGATGGCGCGGTGACCGTGTTCGACTCCGTAGCGGGTGTAGAGCCGCAATCTGAAACCGTATGGCGTCAGGCCGACAAATACGGCGTGCCACGTATTTGCTACGTGAACAAAATGGACCGTATCGGTGCTGACTTCTACCGCTGCGTCGACATGATCATCGATCGCCTCGGTGCAACGCCGCTCGTAATTCAATTGCCGATTGGTTCGGAAGAGCATTTCCAGGGCATGATTGACCTCGTGAAAATGAAAGCCCTCATTTGGGGTGGCGAAGAGCTCGGCGCGAAATTCGACGAAGTAGAAATTCCTGCTGAATACGCGGCAAAAGCGAAAGAATACCGTGAGAAGCTCATCGAGACTGCGGTAGAGATGGACGATGCCATGCTTGAAGCTTACCTCGATAAAGGTGAAGAGCCATCGATCGCTGATCTTAAGAAGTGCATTCGTAAGGGCACCGTAGCGTTCAAATTCGTGCCAATTCTGTGCGGTTCGTCGTTTAAAAACAAGGGCGTACAGCCAATGCTTGACGCGGTAGTTGATTACCTGCCAAGCCCGCTGGATCGTGGCGCGATGGATGGTATCGACCCGAACACCAAAGAAGGCGAAGAGCCAAAAATTTTGAGCCGCAACCCAACCGATAGCGAAGCGCTCTCGTTGCTTGCGTTCAAAATCATGGATGACCCATTCGTTGGCTCCATCACTTTCTGCCGCATCTATTCCGGTACGCTGACCTCGGGCTCGTCGCTTGCGAACTCGACGCGTGACAAAAAAGAGCGCGTGGGCCGCATGCTTCTCATGCACGCAAACAGCCGCGAAGATATCAAAGAAGCTTACGCTGGTGACATCGTGGCGCTTGCGGGCCTCAAAGATACCCGCACCGGCGACACGCTGTGCAACCCAGACAAGCCTATCATCCTCGAGAAAATGGAGTTCCCAGAGCCAGTAATCGAGTTGGCGATTGAGCCAAAATCGAAGGCTGACCAAGAGAAGCTCGGCATCGCGCTCAGCAAGCTTGCGGCTGAGGATCCATCCTTCCGCGTTTCGACTGATCACGAAACGGGTCAGACGATTCTTAAGGGCATGGGTGAATTGCACCTCGACATTAAAGTCGATATCCTTCGTCGTACCTACAAAGTAGATGCTAACGTGGGCGAGCCGCAAGTGGCCTACCGCGAGACCATCAGCAAAAAATACACTGAAGACTATACTCACAAAAAGCAATCGGGTGGTTCGGGTCAGTTTGCTCGCGTTATCCTTGAATTTGAACCGCTCGAGCCAGGCTCAGGTTTCGTGTTCGAAAACAAAACGGTGGGTGGTTCAGTACCTAAGGAATATATTCCCGGTGTTGAAAAAGGTCTTAACTCGATGCTCGGTTCTGGCGTGATCGCTGGCTTCCCGACAATCGATTTCAAGGCGACCTTGATCGACGGTGCGTTCCACGATGTAGACTCCAGTGCTCTGGCGTTCGAAATCGCAGCACGTGCAGCGTTCCGTGAAGGTATGGCAAAGGCTGGTCCGAAATTGCTTGAGCCTATCATGAAGGTCGAAGTGGTGACCCCAGAAGATTATATGGGCGACGTAATCGGTGACCTTTCGAGCCGTCGTGGTTCGGTACAAGGCATGGATCAACGTGGTAATGCCCGCGTGGTAAACGCGCAGGTGCCACTGGGGCAGATGTTTGGTTATGTGAACAAGCTGCGTGGTATGTCGCAAGGTCGCGCTAGCTACAGCATGGTGTTCGGCCACTACGCTGAAGTGCCAAGCCACATCGCCGATGAAATTAAGAAAAAAGCAGCCGCTTAACAACGTAAATTGAGAAATTAGAGGAGTCAGTCATGGCAAAGGAAAAGTTCAACCGTTCGAAACCGCACTGTAACATCGGAACGATTGGTCACGTGGATCACGGTAAGACGTCGCTGACGGCGGCGATTACGAAAGTATTGGCGAAGACGGGTGGCGCGACGTTCCGCGACTACGGTTCGATCGATGCAGCACCTGAAGAGAAAGCACGTGGTATCACCATTGCAACGGCGC
>JAMHWA010000066.1:0-1748 GCA_035911175.1 Alphaproteobacteria bacterium | reverse complement strand
GGGTGAGTAATGGGTAGGCCTTCTGTCGCCGTTTGATGGCACGAGGTTCGATGCGTCCGGGGCGGTTGCCCACGGTTTGCTGCGCGATGAGAACGAAGATCTCGTTGGGGTGGGCGATGTTGCCGTGATAAGCGTGAGGCGCCCAGGCGAGCCAAATTTGCACCGTATGCTTGAAGCTTAACTGACGGGGCAAGCAACCGCTGAGCAGTGCCGCGTGAGCCATCATCAAGCGAATCAAATTGTAAGCGAGCAGATAGACCCATATTTCCTTCTCGGCCATGGCAGGAGTTTGGCAACTTAGCTGCTCCATACCCAAGGAGGTCTTGATGTTGCGCAGATCAAGCTCAACATGCCAGCGATCCCGATACAGCCGTTTGATCGCCTCCTTGGTTGTTTGCTTTGGACACAGCAAGGTCGTGACCAGCGTTTTGCCACCCGCGCGAAGTTCGCGAACCGTCATACGCGCTGGCGCGTGCGCGTAATCCTCCTGCGACATCCAGTCTGGCTTGATGGTTGGCTTGGACAAAACCAGCAGGTGGTCACGCTCCCCCAGGCGCTCGCCAAGGCCAAAATCGGTGGTGCGTTGGCGTGAGCCGTGCTGCTCAAAGACCGCATCAACACCGCGCTCAACCAGCGCACACAGCAGGAAGTAGGTGGCATAGAACGCATCGCCCAATAGCACATCGCCACGCACCAAGGTGTTGAGCTGGCGGCGCAGCAAGGACTGCTCATCACTCCCTTTACCGCGACAGGCGCTGATCGCGGCATCAAGCACGGCACCGCTGCCCAGGCAGATCAGCCCCACGATCCGGCATTGCGGGAATCCCAATCCAGGCTTCTGGCTGCCCGGTTGCGGGAAGTCCGCTTGATTGGCCGTCGTATCGGGCATGATGATTGTGGCCCCATCGACCAATCGTACGGGACGACCTCGCCAGTGCCATGCCGCTGGGGCGTGGGCCGCCAGCCATTGCCCTGTGTGACGGACCAAAGTGCTGACCATCAGCGTCGGCACGCGTTGGCGAGCGCGACAATAGGCGCCGGTATGGGTGCTGCAGGGGGTAAGCCCAGTGACCAGGTGTTTGATCGCCCTTTCATTGACGGCTCGCTGGCAGGAGCGATCGGTACTGAGGGCTTGTGCTAAAAACATCGAGGGTGTCTCCGTCGGCGGAAACACCCTCTCTCGGTGTGGTGGCAAGGCCAATTCCACGACGTCAAACAATTCCGGCCCCGTCAATAGGTTGAAAAACGCATGCGCATCAGCGCTGCCTGCTTGCGCCGAAATCGCGTTGCATTGTCGGGCGGTCGCTTTGTGGATAGCATGCATTTGGGCTGATTCCTCGTGTGATGGTTGGGTGTTTGGCGACTCCAACTTATCACGCGTCGATTCAGCCTGCTTTGTCAATTACATCAGTGGGTTGAGGCTTAAGTAAGTGCCATTCGACGCCGGCCCCGCTATTTGTTCGCGGTTGCTGGAGTCCACAATCAAGTGCAACACACCATAAATTTTAAACGGGAGTTTTCGGAGTATGCTAATACGCTATATTTATGTAGTCGGCCCTGCAAAAGTCCGGAAACGCTTATGAACAGATGGTTTGCACCGGAAATCTTCCCCATGGAATCCCCGAGAAATTAAAATAATGCCTGTGGAAACCTGAGAGAAATTGAGGGAAGTTCTGATGGCTACCGACGATTTTTTCCGCGCCCGACTCGATCAAATGATTGATCTCCGACATCCCTTGGTGGTGCTC
>JAMHWA010000065.1:0-18922 GCA_035911175.1 Alphaproteobacteria bacterium | reverse complement strand
CTCAAAATGGGCACGACGCAATTGCGGGTGGTGCAAAGTGAATTACCACAGCAAAGCTGGGGTGCGGGCGGCATGCACCAAGTGACGTTCGAGGTGGCGACCAACGCAGGCATGCCCTTTGGCAGTTTGAGCAAAGTGGCATCCGGCGGTGAGTTATCGCGCCTGTTGCTTGCGATGAAAGTGGTGCTGCACGAAGGCGGCGCGACGACGAGTATTTTCGATGAGATTGACACGGGAACAGGTGGCGCGGTGGCCGAGGCGATTGGCGTGCGTTTGCGCACCCTCGCGGAAAACACTCAAGTGATTGTCGTCACCCACGCCCCGCAAGTGGCGGCGCTGGCGAGCCACCATTTATTCATCAGCAAGGCGGGCACCAAGGCGGTGACGACGCAAGTGGAAGTGCTAAACAAAGCCGCTCGCAAAGAAGAATTGGCGCGCATGCTCTCGGGCGCGACGATATCGGACGAAGCCCGAAAAGCCGCAGGCAAGCTGCTTCAGGAAGCAGTGTGATGAGTGGTGCACCGCAATTTTCGTTGCTAACGCGCGAGGAAGCCGCGCGCGAAATTGCCAAGCTCAGTGATGAAATCCGCGCGCATGATAAGCGCTATTATCAGCAGGATGCGCCGAGTATCAGTGATGCGGAATATGACGCGCTACGCCAACGACTTGAGGCTCTGGAAAAACAATTCCCCGAACTCGTCACGTCCGAAAGCCCCACGCAAAAAGTGGGCGCCGCCCCCGCCGAGGGCTTCGGCAAAGTCCGCCACAGCAAGCCCATGCTCTCGCTCGATAATGCGTTTACAGAAGAGGATGTACGGGAGTGGCTTGAGCGGTGTAGAAAGTTTCTCAATCTTTCTGACGATGATAAGCTGGGTATTGTTGGAGAGCCAAAAATTGACGGACTTTCATTTAGCGCACGATATGAATCTGGCAAGTTGGTCTATGCAGCTACCCGAGGTGATGGTGAAGTTGGTGAGGACATCACCGAGAACATTAAGAAAATTGATCACTTTCCTACGATAATCAATGGTTATCCTGATGTGCTAGAGGTGCGCGGCGAAGTTTTTATGCGAAAAATAAACTTCCATATGCTGAATACTGAACGAGCCGCCGCAGGCGAACAATTATTTGCAAATCCGAGAAATGCTGCGGCAGGTTCACTGAGGCAACTTGACGCAAATATAACAGCAAGTCGTCGCTTGAGTTATTTTGTTTATAGTTGGGGTGAATTGAGCGAGCCACTTAGCTTAGAGCAAAGGCACAGTGCGTATATCATGAAGCTCTCTAAGGTCTTTAAAGTATTACCTGACCACTGGGTAATCATGGAAGATGACAAGCAAGATGCATTAAGTCGTCGAGTTCAGAAATATTATATTCTTAACTACCTAGAGGACTTGAAAGCATTCTATGATGGAGTGATGAGTCTGCGAGCTCGACTCGACTACGATATCGATGGCCTCGTCTACAAAGTCGACCGCCTCGACTATCAAGAACGCCTCGGGTTCAAAGCCCGTTCCCCTCGCTGGGCAATTGCTCATAAATTCCCTGCGGAGCAGGCCGTTACCAAAATTGAAGCGATTGAAATTCAGGTGGGGCGCACGGGCACGCTGACACCTGTCGCGCGGCTGACGCCGATTACGGTGGGTGGGGTGGTAGTGAGCAATGCCACGCTGCATAACGAGGATGAGATTGCCCGCAAAGGCGTGCGCGTGGGGGATATGGTGACGATCCAGCGCGCGGGGGATGTGATTCCGCAAGTGGTCGGCGTGCGCGAGGACATGGCGCGCGGGAGTGAGGATTATATGTTCCCCACCACCTGCCCAGCCTGCGGCGCGCATGCCGTGCGCGAGGAGGACGAGGTTGCGCGGCGCTGCACGGGCGGCCTCACGTGCCCTGCGCAAGCGGTGGAACGGTTGAAGCATTTTGTGGGCCGCGATGCGATGGATATTGATGGCCTCGGCGCCAAGCAAGTGGAGGCATTTTTCACGGAAGGGCTGATTGCGAACCCTGCGGATATTTTTACGCTGGAAGCAAGGGATGCTGAAGGCCTATCGCGCCTGAAGAATCGCGAAGGTTGGGGCGAAAAATCGGCCAGCAATTTGTTCGCATCCATCGAAAAAGCTAAAACGGTAACGCTGGCGCGGTTTATTTTTGCCCTTGGCATTCGCCATGTGGGCGAGGAAACGGCGAAGCTGCTGGCCAAGAATTTCATCAGCTTTGCGGCGTGGCGCGAGGCGGTTGCGAGCGACACCGCGCGCGAGCAATTACTGGCGATTGATGGCATTGGCGAAACAGTGGCCGAGGCGCTGATTCAGTTCTTCATCGAGCCGCATAACGCCGAGTTGCTGGAGAAACTCTCGAGCATTCTCACCATTACGGATTATCTGCCACCTGCGCGGCTTGATTCTGCGGTGGCAGGAAAAACCGTGGTGTTTACAGGCACGCTGGAACGCATTGGGCGCAAGGAAGCCAAATCGCAGGCCGAGGCGTTGGGTGCGAAGGTGGCCAGTTCGGTATCTAAGAAAACGGATTATGTGATTGCGGGTGCGGATGCAGGTAGCAAGTTGAAGGATGCGACGGCGCTGGGTGTGACGGTGCTGAGTGAAGACGAATGGCTGACGATGATTGGAAAAAATAATGGCTAACGCGAACCCGTTTATGCAACCCCAGCAGCCCATGCAGGTGACGATTGAAGCGCCGCACGCGGTACTCGATATTATGGAGCTGCGGATGGAAGAGGTGGCGTTGACGATGACGCGGATGGTCGACCCCGTGGTGCCGCATCTCACGCTAATTGTGGATGCGCCGATGCTGGATGCAGTGCGCGAGATTGCGACGCAGGTGAATTCGGATGCCAAAGTGAGCGTGATGAAACTGGAAAATATCGACTGGGTGACGCAGGTGCAGAAGGACTTTCCGCCTTTCACCCTCGGACGATTTTATGTTTATGGCAGCCATGCGAAGGACACCGTGCCGCATAACCGCTTCCCACTGCTGATTGATGCAGTGGCGGCGTTTGGCACGGGCGAGCATGACACCACGGCAGGGTGCTTGCTGGCGCTGGAGGAAGTGAAGCGTAAGCGCACCCATGTCGATAATGTTCTGGATGTGGGCTGCGGCACGGTGATTTTGGGTATTGGTGCCGCGCGATTGTGGAAGAACGCACCGATCGAGGCGTGCGATAACGATCCGATGGCGGTGAAGGTGAGCCGTATCAATCTGCGGGCGAACCAAATCCAGAATCGCTCCAAGGCATGGGTGAGCGATGGGTACAAATATCGACCCATTCAGAAATTACCCCCGCAGGAAATTATTGTGGCGAATATTCTCGCCAAGCCACTGATGAAAATGTCGCGCGATGCGGTACGTAAATTGCGCGCGGATGGCGTGCTGATTTTATCCGGCCTGCTCAACAGCCAAGAAAACATGGTCTTGGCCGCGCACCGCGTGCAAGGGTCGCGGCTTAAAAAGCGCATCCGTCGTGGTAAATGGAGCGTGCTGGTGTTGGAACGCTAACCGCGTTGAATCGTTTGTGTTTGCTGGGTTCTTGCAGGTGCATCGGGTGCGCGTTGCGGCTCCATACCCGCGGGCATGGCTGCCTCTTTGATGCCGCTTCTCGCCATGGTGTGGCCTATTTCTTTCACCTCGTTAATGACATGGCTGGGTAGCTTTTCCTCGAAATAGCCAGCAAGTTTTTGTACCATCTGGTTGGCGTATTGCGCGGCACGGCCAACCATTCCACGCGGGTGCTCGGGCGCAGCTTGAGCTGGCTGCGAACCTGCTGTGGGCGAAGCTGGCAAGCCTTGCTGTTGGCTGGCTGCTGCTACAGGGATGGCAGTTGCTTGTGCAGGCGCGGGGGCTGCTTGTGTCGCTGAAGGTTGAGCTTGCGTTTGTTGCGGTGCTGCCTGCGGCTGTTGTTGAGGTGTGGCAAGTAGCATTTGGGCTAATACATCTGCTGCCGATGGTGCGGCAGTGCGGGCGGCTGCTGGCTGCTGGCTATGTTGCTGTGGTGTTAACCCTGCCATTGGGGCTGCTTGCGAGAGTGGGTTGGATTGAGGCCCTTGCTGCTGCTGCAGCTGTTCCATCATTGCAATTTGCGCAGCGATGGGCGGTTGTGGTGCAGGTGAAGTAAATGTTTGCGCTGGTTGCTGTGGCTGCAATTGCGGCTGCTGAGCTGGCTGTACAAGTACGTCGGGGGGGGCTTGCATCTGCTGCTGCATATGTTGCTGATAGGCGCGTTCCTGCTGTTGTTGCTCAAGCAGCGCTTGTTCTTCCATGTAAGCATACTGGCGCTGTTGCAATAGTAGTGCCTGCGCTTGTTCTTCGCGGCGCTTTGCTTCTAACTCATCAGGTGAGCTACCAGAATAATCACCCGCGATTGCACCATTCAGGCGGCGCAATGTTTCAGGACCCGCAATACCATCCGCCCGAATGCCAGAAATGGACTGGAATTGCGATACGCCATTCACGGTCACCCCGTCATAGAAACCGTTGATGCCAGCCTCATCGAAGCAGTTTGCCACTGACAAGCGGCGCTGCAACTCGGAGACGAAATCGCCAGAGTCGCCGAATTTAAGGGTGATATTGGAGGGTAGGAACATGATTGAACTGTTAGCGGTTACGGTTAGCTGTCAGTAATTAACCTTGTACTACAAAAAAGGAGCGGCAGCAAGTTAGCTGCTCCTTAACCGCTGGCCTAGTCCTCGTCGGTATATTGCTTCTCGATTTTCTCGTGGCGCTCCTGCGCTTCGATCGAGAGGGTAGCGACGGGGCGTGCTTCGAGACGCTTGAGACCAATGGGCTCGCCCGTTTCTTCGCAATAGCCATATTCGCCTTGCTCGATACGGTTGATGGCCTGATCAATTTTGCTGATCAGCTTGAGGTAGCGGTTGCGGGTGCGAAGTTCGACTCCAGCCTCGGTTTCAAGCGATGCACGGTCGGCAATGTCGGCCTGATGCCAGTTTTCTTCATGTAGATGGTCGAGCGTCTCGCGCGATTCATCCATTAATTCTTTGCGCCATGTCAGCAGTTTTTGGCGAAAATATTCCTCCTGCTGGGGGTTCATGTAGGCTTCACTTGCAAGAGGTTTGTAGCCAGCAGGTAGTTTGGCGGGCTTATATTCGCGCTTAGGCTTGGGCGCTGGCTTGGGAGCTGCAACCGTTTTTGCGGCGCTTTTGGAAGCGGGTTTAGCAGTGGCTTTGGGTGCAGGTTTTGCTTTTGCGGATGGCTTCACGGTGGGGACTACTTTCTTGACAAGTTTGGCGGCAGGTTTTGAGGCCGACGCTTTCGCGGGTGCGGGTTTTTTGGTAACCGCTTTAGCAGCGGGTTTTGTTATTTTCTTCGCAGAGGATTTTGCCATACATGCAACCTTCACTTTAGCGTTGGAAAACGTACCTCGGACAAAATACGCCAAACGGCAATGCGGCTGCAAGCAGCTTGATTTGCCTGTGCACAAGTAAAATGAACGGCTTAACCTACGTTGATGGCTCGACAAACACGGGAACGCTGAGGCCAGACATTTCTAGCTTCGCCAGCTCCACCGCGGCGCGCACCTCAATTTCATTCAAAATGCTCATCAGAACAGGGTCGTCCACCGCATCGCGCTCCTCGGTCACCATGCGCTCGAGCTGGCGCAAGGTGGAATAAGGCAAAGAGCCCATCAACAGTGCATCGCGTAGGTTCGAGAGAATATCGAGGGTGAGCTTGCCACGCTTGGCGGCTTTGCGGCGGCGCGACTCACGCTCGTCCACTTCCTGCGCCCCAAGTAATCCACCCAACGAGCCAACGGCACCGACGCTGGTAGTAGCCTCAACGCCTTCGACACTGCCGACACCTTCGGCTTTGGCAAGTGCCTCGGCAAACCCAGGTGCGCTCACACTACCCGCTTTTTTTACCGAGCGGGCATTCGTAACGGGGCGGGTATATCCAACTTTTTCGACCATGCGAGCAGTATAGGCGAGGGTGCTTGGGTATGCAACATGGACGCCAGCAGGCTGTGGGTAGTTTGACCATTTTTAGCATTGAAATGGAAAGAGAAAATATGGCTTCGGTGGGGAGAGTGAGCCCACTTGGCACAATTCTCGCATAGATGGGCGTGGTTATAAAAAATACGTACGTCTCGGAGCCATCTATGAAGCCACATTCTTCCATCTCACATATGCTTGCCCACGCGGCGATGGCGGTGGTGTTGGTTTTTGCAGCAAGCACAGCACAGGCGGCACGCATCAAGGATGTGGTAGCGTTCGAGGGTGTGCGCGAGAACATGCTGATGGGCTATGGGCTCGTCGTGGGTCTCAATGGTACGGGTGATAAACTGCAAAATAATGCGTTCACCGAGCAAAGCTTGATTGGCTTTCTCGAGCGCCAAGGCGTGAATACGCGCGGCGTTTCGCTTAAATCGAAAAACGTGGCGGCGGTGACCGTCACCGCCAAATTGCCACCATTTGCACGCGCAGGTGCGGGGATCGATATTTCCATCAGCGCGCTGGGCGATGCAAAAAGCCTTCTTGGTGGCACCTTGCTCGCCACATCGCTGCTCGGACCCGATGGTAATGTGTATGCAGTCGCGCAAGGCCCTGTAACGATTGGTGGATTCGAGGCCTCGGGCGCGAGTGGCAGTGGCATCACCAAGGGTGTGCCCACGAATGGCTTTATTAGTAACGGTGCAACGGTCGAGCGCGAGATTGATTTCCGCCTCAACGACATGCCAAGCGTACGCCTTTCGCTGCGCAACCCCGATGTGACGACGGCAAAAAATGTCATGCAGGCGATTAACCAACAAGTTGGTGCAGGTGTCAGCCGTGTGGATGACCCCGGCACGGTGACGCTGATGGTGCCCACGGCCTACAAAGGCGATGTGGTGGGACTGCTGGCGGATATTGAAACGCTTGCGGTCGAGACCGATCAACCCGCTCGCATTGTGGTGGATGAAGCAACCGGCACGATTGTGATGGGCGAGAATGTGCGCATCAGCACCGTGGCGGTGGCACAAGGCAACCTGATTGTGAAGATCGAGGAAACGCCACAAGTGTCGCAACCCAACCCCTTTGCACCTGAGGGCGCAGAAACGGTGGTGGTACCACGCAGCGATGTGACGGTCAGCGAGCAAGCTGGCAACAAAATTGCAGTGCTGCAAGAAGGCGCGACGCTGAAAGACCTTGTTGGTGGCTTGAATGCCCTTGGGGTTGGCCCGCGTGATTTGATTACGATTCTGCAAACCATCAAAGCGGCGGGCGCACTGCAAGCCGATATTGAAACACGATAACGAGATAGGCAACGCATGCTTACGATGACGCAACCAGTGAAACCAACGACCACGGATAGTGATATGCTTGCGATTAAAGAAACAGTCAGCCGTCCCACGAAAGGTATTTCCCTGCGTGGCGGCACCAAGGCAACGCCCGAGCAAATGGATGCGGCTGCCAAGGAATTCGAAGCGCAATTCATTGCGCAGATGATGTCGACGATGTTCTCGACCGTGGACAAGGAAGAGTCCCTCGCGGGCAGCGATGCCGAGGATATGTATCAGTCCTTACTGCAAGACGAGTACGGCAAAATTGTAGCGCGCACCGGCGGTATTGGCGTGGCCGACCTAGTGAAACAAATCATGATTCAACAACAGGAAGTGCTGAGGTAGCCCATGCAACCCCGTAGCCAAAACATGTTGCCTAATGGTGCCGTTTTGCAGTCGATGAGCATTCAAGAATTGATGGATGCAACGCTTCGGCTTAGCGATGTATTGGTCGAGGAAACCGACTTGATTCGCGCGCGCCGCTACCATGACGCAGCAAAATTGCACGACGAAAAAATGCGGTTGTCGGGCTTGCTTGAAACCTATCAGGCTGTCCTCGCCACCAATCCTGATTTTATTCGCAACGCTGACGAGAAAGCGCGCGAGGAGCTACTCTACGTCGCCGATGATTTGGCCGTGAGTGTACGCGAGAATTTTCATGCGGTGTCGGTTGCTAAGGCGGTCAATGGTCGTGTGCTTCAAGCCATGATGGATGTGATGAGCGAGCAGCAACGCCCCAGTACCTATGGCGCGTATGGCCAGTCGTTGCAGGCGTCGAATCTTTCGCTTTCCATGAACCTCAACCAAAAGGCGTAACCCGTGTCACTTGGTCTAGCACTCAATAATGCGATTTCAGGGCTGAAGATTAATCAGCAGTCCATCGGTGTGCTGTCGCAGAATATTGCGAACGTCAATACATCGGGGTATTCGCGCCAGATTATCAACCAATCTGCGGTGGTAACCGATAGTATTGGTGGCGGTGTGAAGCTCGATGCTATTACCCGCAAGATCGATGCATATCTGCAGCGTTCGGTGCAAACGCAAGGTGCCACCAACGCCACCAGCCAGACCTTGAATACCTATTACCAGCGCATCCAGAATATTCTTGGTCAGCCTGGTTCTGGCAATTCGATTGATACCTTCCTGACAGGGTACTTTAACTCGGTGCAACAATTGGCAGAAACGCCTGAAACCAGCTCGCTGAAAGCGAATGCAGTTGCTTCGGCATCGGCGTTGGCGCGGCAACTTTCGGACTTGGCGGCTAATACGCATGATTTACGTACCGAAGCGGATCGCGAGATTGGTGAGGCGGTAACGAATATCAACGGTATTCTTGATCGCTTGAAGGATATCAATATTGGCCTGAGCCGTGGGCGTGCGTCCAACCAGTCGAACACCGAATTGCTGGATGCACGTGACAAAAGCCTGCGGGAATTGTCGCAATATATGGATATTAGCACCACTTTTTCCGAAACTGGCGCGGTGACGGTAACGACAGGCAACGGTGCCGCATTGCTTGAGGAAGGCGTGCGCCACCAGCTGAACTACTCGCGCGCCCAATCGACGCAAGCCATGATCGAGAATGCGCCGTTCGACGCACTTACCGTGATTACGCTGAATGACTCGAATATCGAGGTTGGCAACCGCGTTGCGCTGATCAGCGCAGGCACTTCGGCAGAAGTCGTGAGCAGCCTGACGGGTGGTAGCATTGCAGGCTTGCAACAAATTCGTGATACCAAATTCCCAGCCATTCTCGATCAACTCGATCAGCTTGCTAGTCGTCTTCGTGATTCGGTGAATGCCATCCACAATAATGGTACAGGGTTTCCTGCTGCGACATCACTGACGGGCGAGCGCGTAGTGCGTTCGTCGGACGCATATCAATGGGCGGGTTCAGTGCGCATTGCGGTGCTGCAAGCAGACGGCAAGCCGGTGCCCTCGCTCTATTCGGATGAAGCCTACACGGGCATACGCCCTCTGACCCTTAATTTGTCAACGCTCGATTCAGGGCAGGGTGCTGGCAAGCCAAGCTTGCAAAGCATAGTCGACGAAATTAATAACCATTTTGGCCCTCCGGGGAACAAAGCCAAGGTTGGCGTGTTCAATAATATTCAGCTTGCCTCGAAAACAGATCGCCTGCCAAGTGGTGCACCATCGCTGCTCGATTTTGATTTGGATTTAGAGAATATCAGTGGTGAAATTGGTAGTGTGTTCATCACGGGATTCACGGTGCTCGATGATACGGCAGCTAACATTACGAACGTAACGCAGGGTGCGCCTAGCGTTAGCATTCAACCGACCAATAGTTACACCACCACGGCGGGTTCGGCAGATGTGACCGTGAATCTGGTGACCAACCCCGGTTTAAACGTGGGGGATCAAATCTACCTTGCGGCGCCAAGCGCTGCCGTGAATGGTATTGCACCCGCTGCATTGACGGGGTTCTTCACGGTAACTTCTGTAAGCGGTGGCAACATCACCTTCACCTCGGGTGGCATTGCTGCCGCGTCTGGTGCGGTGAATGATGCAGGCAATATTCAAGCGTCTGCGGCCTATCAATCGGTGGCGCCGGGCGAGAAAACGCGTTCGGGAGGCAATGGTGTCTTACAGTTGGATCTGTCGGGCAATCAGTCCTCGGCGTATTACGATGTGACGGTGAACGTGGCGGTAGTCGATGAAGCAGGTGTTATCACCAATTCGCCAATCACCTATCGCGTGCCCAACAACGTGCAAAATCAACTGAACAAACGTTTCGATGCGCAGGCCGTTGGCGGTGCAGGAACGTTGATTCCGCCCGGCGATTCGCAGGGGAGTTTGCGGGCGATATTAGTGGATGAAAATGGCTTGGAATTGCCGACCATCAATGGGCGTTACCTCGAAGGGCCTGCCTACCTCAAAATTATTGGCGGGAACTCGGGCACCGAATATGGAGTTGCGATTGATGAGCTGGATTCGATGCAGCTTGGCCTGCCTGATGGGTTGCCTTCCGAGGCGGGAACCAACCGTGGTTTCTCGCATTACTTTGGTTTGAATAACTTTTTTGCATCCAATGATTCGACCCTGACGGGTGAAGAACTACGCAACAGCGCTTATAACCTCAGAGTGGCTGACCGACTGGTGACCGACCCTAACTTGATCGCCACAGGTAAGATTGTGAAGCAAGAGCGTACGGTCGATTCGGGCACTAACGAGATTTATACCTATGCCCGCTATTCGGGTGAGAACTCGGTCGCGCAAGCGATTGCGAAACTGAACACGCAACTCGTTGCCTTTGATGCGGCGGGTGGCTTGCCGACTACCCAGCAATCACTGCAAGGCTATACCAGTGATGTACTGGGATATGTCTCGCAGCGCTCGGCGGAAGCCAGTGAAAATGCCACGACATCGCAACTGCTCTACGATGGTTTTGTTAGCCGATCGGATGCAGTGAGCGGCGTCAACCTCGATGAAGAACTGGCAAACACCGTGATATTCCAAAACGCCTATTCCGCAACGGCGCGCGTGATTACCACCGTCAATAAAATGTACGAAGACCTAATTCAGGCCTTCTAAGTGAGTAAGGAGAAGTAACATGACAACAACAAGCCGAGTAGGGAGCCTATCACTGGTAACGGATGTCCTGCGGGATGTGAGCAGCTCGCAGACCAAGCTGGGCGAATTGCAGTACCAGATTTCGAGTGGCTATAAGTCGCGTGATTTTGCGGGCCTAAATGGCAGTGTGGAGCAATTCACGCAGGTGACCAGTCAGATTAATCGTGCGACCCAATTTAACCGCAACAACGCGTTGAATATTGCCAAGCTGCAAACAGCGGATGTGGCACTTGGGAATATCACCGATATTGCGGATAAAATTAAGAACGCCATTATCGGTGCGAACGGTGCGGTACTTCAGACGGCAAACTTGCCGCAAGTGGTGGGCGATTTGCTAAAGGCCATGGGGAGTGAGCTTAATACAGCGTTTAATGGTCAATATATTTTTGGCGGTACGGATACCATCACTGCGCCAGTGCCGGACACAAATGTCACGAATACGGTGATGGGTGTGCCCGACGATAATTATTATGTAGGCTCGAAGGACGATGCCACGCTTCGGCTTGATGATCGGACGGAAGCGACATTTCCGGCGCGGGCAGACCATAGCGCATTCCAGAAAATTTATGCCGCTGCCAAGCAGGCAATTGCAGGTGCCGTTAGCAATGATGCGTCGCAATTGCAGGCCGCACAGCAGCTTATTCAAACGGGTCAGCAGGAGTTGTCGACGTTGCGTTCGACCGTGGGCACGACAGTGAATAACATTCAAACGGCGGATGCTAGGTTGAAGGATTTAACCACCTATTGGAAGGAATTGTCCGATGGGATCAGCAAGACGGATGTGGTGGCGGCCTCGACCGAGGTAGCGGGCTACCAATCGATTCTACAAGCGTCGTATCAGGTCTATGCGCGGCTTAGCCAGTTACGGCTTTCAGATTTCTTAAGATAACATAAAGGCTTTTACAAACTAGATTGCTTGCAACCAAAACCCGCTATGCTAGAATGCAGTTGAATGCTGCTTATGGTGTGACGGTAACGTTACCATAGGAGATATGTATGATTCGAGGAGAGTTTCTAATGACCGGCAGCGGCCCTGCGGTGATCAACCAAGCGGTACTTGCCTCGACACACGATCAGAGCGAGGAGATCGAAACTCGCTTTGGCCGCGTTACAATCAATACCAGCCAACAGATTTTTTTCCCAAATGGCATGCTGGGCATGCCCGATAGAACACGCTATTGCCTTTCGCGGTTTCCCTCCGAGAAAATGGCGCGCTTTACCTTGCTGCAATCGATTGACGATTTGGCTCTTTCCTTCATTATCCTGCCGATTGATCTGGCAAACCCAATGATTGAGCGCGAGGACCTTGAACAAGCCGCGCGTGATTTGGAAATGCCGATTGAGGATGTCGCGGTATTGTTGGTGGTTACTGTGCACCGTGAATCGGGGGTGGCTAAGCTGAGTGTGAATAGCCGCGCACCGATTCTGATGCATGTGTCGCGCCGTGTGGCCGCGCAATATGTGTTTCCCCACACCAAATACCTCATCCGCCAGCCGCTCAGTCTCTAATGGTGGTCGGGGACATAGAAAGCTAGTAATCCTATGGCCCCAACATGGTTGCAAACTCAAGCTGTTAAGCAGTTTAAGTGTCTAGGGTCTGATTGTCCCGATACGTGCTGCCAAGGGTGGGGCATGCAGCTGACAGCGGAAACGGTTGAGAAGTATAAGCAAGAAGCCCCCGAATTACTGAATGCGGTGACCTCCGGTGAAGCGGAGTTCATTATGAGGCGTGACCCTGCAACGGATGTTTGCGTGAAACTTGAAGGTGGATGGTGCGGAATCCACCGTGATTATGGCGATGCATTTTTAGGCGATGCCTGCCATTTTTATCCGCGTGTTTCGCGTGCGCTGGGGGAGGTGGTGGTTACAAGCTCCGCACTTTCCTGCCCCGAGACGGCGCGGTTGATGCTTTACAGCGAAGATGGATTATCCTTCAGCCCGCGCACCGAGATTCGCGCGCCGTATTCTTTGCATAATTATTTGCCCGAAGGCGTGAGTGCGGAAGAGGCGCAATCCATCCATGCGGCAATGCTGGGGCTGGCCAGTGACGAAACAGTAAGTGCCGAGCAAGGATTAATGCGTGTGAGTGCCGTTGTCCGCGCGCTTGAAATGCAGCCCGTTACGAATTGGGCTCAAGCGGTAACATTATATAGTAGTATGGCGGATGCGCGCATCCCTGCGCCAGAATCGCAAGCCACCGATATGGTTTTTCTGCTCCAAGCACTGCACGGATTGGTGATGGCAGGTGCAAATCCGCGCCGGCGCCTGCTTGATGTAGTGGACGCCATGGCCAACATGTTGGGCGTTACGTGCGAGGCGGGCGGCATGCGCCTCGCGCCAGATTCGGCAGAGAAGCAGTTGGCGGTCATGGCGCGCATGCGTGCTCAGAAGGCAGCGCTTCAACCCGTGTTGCGGCGTTATGTTCAGGCGCAGATTTCTCAATCGCTATTGCCTTTTGCAGGCTTTGGGAACTCGCTTGCTGAGCGCGTTTCTATTATTGGTGTACGATTTGCCACTACGAAGCTTGCGCTCGCCACCTTGCCCGAGCTGCCCGAGCAGGCAGAAGTGATTCGTATCATCCAAACGCTATCGCGCTTCATGGATCATCTCGCCGACCCCACGTTGTCGCTGCGTATTTACCAAGAAACGGGATGGCTGCGCGAGGCGCGGCAGCGAGCGCTGCTGATGGAATGATGCGATTGCGCAACAGATTCTATTCATCATCGGATTTTTTTAAATCTATTCGCATTCTTCTGATGACTCGGGGCGGTTTTTACTGCAATCTCGCATCAGTTTGTCGGTAAACTGGCTGTCGGTTTGCGGGCAAGCCCATTGGTTTTTATAGATTTTCTGGTTTTCTGGGGGGTCTTGAAAAATAAATGGGTCAATCTGTGTCTCGTTAACGATAAATTAATTCTTTATCGGTAATGATAATAACATGCGTAAAAGGGAAACCAGGAAACATGAAGTTTCCGCCTCTTTTATGTTTGGTGGGCAAGTAGCCCTGGTAAGTTTAACAGTCCAAGTAGGAGAATTAATAATGGCTATTCAATCAATCAATTCAAATATCGCGGCATTCTCGGCGCAAGGCAATATTGGCCGTGCATCTGACAGTGCGTCGGCTTCGATTGGTCGTCTTTCGAGCGGCAATCGTATTAACAAAGCATCGGACGATGTTGCTGGCCTCGCAGTAGGTACCGCGCTTCGCACGAAAGTGAACACGCTGCGTACGGCACTTGCCAACGCCGCTCAAGGTTCGAGCCTTCTGCAGGTTGCCGATGGTGCGCTGGGTCAGATCGTTGACATTCTTCAGCGTCAAAAGGCAATCGCGGTTCAGGCTTCTTCGGGTCAGTTGACGGATGCTAACCGTTCCTTGCTCAACCAAGAATTTACTGCACTCACGGCGGAAGTTGATCGTCTGGCAACCGGCACCAACTTCAACGGTGTAAACTTGCTGGCTGGTGGCCTTGGCAACAAGAGCAGCCTTGTAACAACCAACGCCCTTGCGGCCACGACTGTACTTGCAGCGCCAAGCTTGCAAGGTGCGAACAGTGGTGTTGTTGCTGCTTCGACCACTGCAATTCAGGCATTCGGCACGACAACAGCTGCGGCACCTGGTGCTTCGCGCGCTTATGTGGCTGCCAACGCCGGTACATTGCAATTGGTGGATGCTAGTGGTGCGGTTCTGGCGAACGGTGCGTACAATACCGTTGATGCATCGGTATACGGCCAGTTCTCGGACTTCCAGTTCAGCAACGTAAGTTATGGTGCTGCAGGTGTTGGTTCGGCAACCCTCACCGCTACACTGAACGGCGTACAGTATTCGGGTAACGTGATCTCCAACGCCACCCAAGCATCGGCGATTCTGGTGAATGGTAACACCCGCATTCAGCTTGCGCTGGGTGGGGTTACGCTCACCGATGCCAGCTCAACGGAATTGGCGCGTAGCAACATTGTCAACGTGTTTTCAAACACTGTCATTGCGCGTAATAGCATCGTTCAGGGGGTTAATTTTGAAGGCACCCGCCTTGATGGTGCGATTGGTATTGCCGCGACGGGTAACGCCAGTATCCGTCTGAACTCGAATGGTGCAGTCGATATCAGCGACTTCAGATTCGTGTCGACAGGTAGCACTGCCGATAGCAGCGTCTTGACAGTTAATATTAACGGACAGACGTTTACTGCAACGAACGTAGAAGATCTGGTTGCTGCGGGTACGCTGCAATTCGTCGATGCGGGTCGTCAGCAAGCGTTGCAAATCAACTTCACTGGTTTGACAACCAACATCACCAACATTCGTACGAACCTGACCGAGCGTACTGCGTTCATCAACGCGCTCAACCAAGGTTTTGCGAAATCGGGTGGTGGTCTGAACTTCACCATCGGTTCTTCGCAAGCTGAGACGATTCGCGTGCAGTTTGGTAGTGCAACGACCAACTCGATTTACAACGGCAACTCGCTTGATGTAAATACGGCGACGAATGCTCTGACCGCTTCGACCGTGCTCGATGAGGCAATCACGAAAGTGACCTCGCTTCGTGCTACGGTGGGTGCGTTGCAGTCACGCTTTAACTTCGCAAGCAATGCGATCCAGTCCTCGATTGAGAACCAGGATGCGGCGCGCGGTACCCTGCTTGATACCGATGTATCGGCAGAGTCGACCGCTTACGCTAGCGCTCAGGTTCAGTTGCAGGCCGGTATCGCGGTGTTGGCTCAGGCCAACCAGTTGCCGCAGAACCTGCTCAAGCTGATTGGTTAATTAGCAAAGCAGTAATGCATACACGTGGTGGGGGGAGCTTTAGGTTCCCCCCACTAAAGTGAAAAAGCGCATAGCGAAGAAGGAGCATGACAATGACTATCAACCTGCAGACTGGAGGCTTCGTAGCTCCCCAGATTTTGCCGGGTGCACGTAGCGCAGATACTCAAGTCGTCAAAAAACAAGAACAACCATCTGTGCCCTCACCGGGCGAAACCAAAGTTGCCCAGCCTAAACCAGCCGAGCAACAGCGGTACGAAAAAGTTTTTCGCGCTGCCCAAAGTATCTTCAAGGATTCTTATGTGGTCAGCGATAAAAGCTTCTCAATTTTCAAAGATAGTTCTGGGCAGTATGTTACACGCTACACCAGTTTACGTGATGGACGTGTGACCTATATCCCTGAACCACAACTCTTGCGTAAGTTTGAAGATTCCCAACGTGCAGCTTCAAATATCGTTGAGATTCAGGCCTAAAATGACAACATGCATGCTTCGGCATGCATGTTGCATATAAAAACATACTTGCAGCTGCTTTTGCAGCCAAGCAAAGTGGAGATAGGTGAGTAACATGGTGACGGAAATTACACTTGGCAGCTTCGGCACGCAGAACGGTAAGAACGTCCTTACTGGTGGCCAAAGTAAGATTGATACTAAGGCGCTGATCGATAGCTTGGTCGAGGCCAAGCGTATCCCCGCCGTCCGCCTCGAGACCAGCAACAAAACCATCGACACGCAAAGCGAAGCCTTGAATAATCTCAAGAGCTTGTTTACAAAAATTCAAGCTGCAGCTGATGTGCTGCGCAACCCTGTAGGCGTTGCGAACGATAGTAAGAATATCTTCCAATACCGCACCGCGTCGCTGACTAGCAGCACGGGTGGCTTGGCTAGCAGCTATGTTGATGTGTCGGTTGTTCCAGGTGCGGCAGCGCAAAGCTACACCATCGACTCCATCACCCAATTGGCAACCCAGAGCAAGCAGCAAAGCAATAACTTTACGCTAGCGGACGCAACGGTTGCTTCGGCTGTTTCGGCTACGGCGACTGCGGGCTTGTTTACCGCAGGCACCGTTAATTTGCGCGCGGTGGATGGCACGGTAGGTGGGATCCCTGTGACGTTGACCGCTGGCGATTCGCTACAAACCGTGGTGAACAAGTTTAACGAAGTCTCAAGCCGTACTGGCATTCAGGCTTCGATTCTGACGGTGTCGCCTGGCACCTACAAGATTATTTATACCGCGACCAAAACGGGCGAGACCTATAACTTTGACTTAAGCGCCACGGCACCTGCGGCAAATGCAGGGATTGAGACTGATCCTTCAGGTGTATTTGGCAGTTTGGGTTTTGGTGCCGCAGCGCTTGGCCAGAATGCCCTGTTTTCTATCGATGGTGTGCCGCTTGAGCGTGAAACTAACTCCGTGGCAGATGTATTGACGGGTGTGACGCTAACCCTTAAGCAACCTGGGTTTGCGGGTACGGTTGGCCTTAATATTGTTCCCGATACCACATTGGTGGCCAATGCAATTACCAGCTTTGCGGATGCCTACAACGAGTTCCGTGTGTTTGCGGCCAGCCAGTCGCTGCTGGGCGATGATGGCAAGCCCACCGAAGATTCGGCGCTCTATAGCAACTCGACGTTTCGTAACATCGTCAGCAATGTAAGCAACGAGATTTCCCGAGTGGTTGCTGGCATTACGGGCTCTAATCCGTCGCAATTGGTGGATGTTGGGATTACGATTGAGAATTTCCCAGGGGACGATGAGAACCCAGAAACGAAAAATATCTTCGTGGTAGATCCGGATAAACTGAACTCCGCGCTGGCATCGAATTTCGATGGGGTGCGTAAGCTGTTCGAGTATCAGCAAGTAAGTGATAACAGCAATTTTGTGAACTTTAAGCGCTCGAACAACCTTGGGAATCTGACCAGCTTCTCGGTGGCTATTGATCGCACACTTGGTACCTATCGTGCTACGTACACGGATCCTGCAACCTCGGTAGTGACAACGGTCGATCTGGACGGAACGCCAATCACAGGGGGAGGCGTTAGTCTCAAGGGGCAGGCTGGCACTATTTTTGACGGTTCAGAATATGTGTTCGCAGTTGCGGGCGATGCAACGATTAACGTTACCATCAGTCAAGGGTTCGGCGATCGTTTCTACAACTTAGCAACATCGTTCGTGGATGTATCGACGGGCACTCTGACGCAAGAAATCAAATCGTTGTCCGATACGAAAACCCGCAATACCGAGCAGATCACATCGATTGATGATAAGCTCACGGCGTATCGCGAAAAACTAGTGGCACAATATGCCGCACTTGAATCAGCGCTTAGCCGCTCGAATCAGCTGCTTTCGTTACTTGACGCTCAGTCGAATGCGCGCAATAATAACTAGAACTACCTACGAGGTATTTCGTCGTGAACCAATCGATTGGCGTTAAAGCCTATAGCCGAGCTTCCCATACGGTAAATAAAACCCGTCAGGTCGTCATGCTCTACGATGGTGCAATACGTTTCTTGCAGCATGCCGCCGAGGCAATCGAGAAGAAAGACTTTGAAACACGCTACAACAAGCTTGTACGGGTATCAGATATTTTGATTGGCTTGCAATCCTGCCTTGATTTTGAGGCAGGTGGGTCCTCAGCACAAATATTGTTCGATTTTTATTCGGCAATGGATACGCGGGTGTTCGCGCTTCATCGCAGCAACGACCTTGAAGCGTGCCAAGCTATTATCCGCGAGCTAAAAGAAATGCGTGACGCATGGGATCGGATTGATCGCGGGGATGCAACGGCCGAGCATCACGCGGCAAAACCTGCCGACGAGCAGAATAGCGACTCCGCTACGATTTCTGCGTAGCCAATATTTTTCTAGTTTCCTAGTTATTACAATTGCTTGCTTGGCGTTGGCATGCGCCTTGCTTTCCTCTCTTCACAATTACTAACGTGAACAGAGGAGATGCCCATGGCTATTCAATCGATTATATCAAACATCGCAGCTTACAGCGCGCAGGGTAACATCGGTAACGCATCGGATAGGACTGCGGCGTCGATTGGCCGACTGTCGAGTGGTAATCGTATTAGCAGCGCTTCGGATGATGTGGCGGGGTTGGCGGTAGGAACGGCACTGCGCACGCAAGTGACTACGCTGCGCACGGCATTACAGAACGCGGCACAAGGCAGCAGCTTGTTGCAAGTGGCCGATGGTGCGCTTGGCCAGATTATCGATATTCTGCAACGCCAAAAAGCCATTGCAGTTCAGGCATCCTCAGGTCAGTTGACGGATGCGAAC
>JAMHWA010000064.1:0-1907 GCA_035911175.1 Alphaproteobacteria bacterium | reverse complement strand
ACAGAACGCGGCACAAGGCAGCAGCTTGTTGCAAGTGGCCGATGGTGCGCTTGGCCAGATTATCGATATTCTGCAACGCCAAAAAGCCATTGCAGTTCAGGCATCCTCAGGTCAGTTGACGGATGCGAACCGCTCGTTGCTGAACCAAGAATTCACGGCACTCACGGCGGAAGTGGATCGCCTTGCGACGGGCACCAACTTCAACGGCGTCAACCTGCTTGCGGGTGGGCTTGGTAATAAGACGCGCCAAGTTACAACGAACGCGCTTGCCACCACGGCTGCTGTGGTGAGTCCATCGCTGCAAGTGGCAACAAGTGGCGTGGCCGCAACCTCGGCAACACCAATTCAGGCGTTTGGCACCTCGGATGCGGCTGCACCTGGTGCCTCACGTGCATACGCATTGGCGAATGCTGGCACCCTACAGTTGGTAGATGCCAGCGGCGCCGTGCTGGCCAATGGCGCATATGACTCGGTAGATGCCTCGGTCTATGGCCAGTTTTCGAAATTCGAGTTCAGCAATGTGAATTATGGTGCGCTGGGGGTTGGCAGCGCAACGCTCACGGCAACGCTCAATGGCGTTCAATATTCAGGGAATGTGATTTCAAACGGCACTACGGCTTCTGCCGTGCTCATTAATGGCAACACGCGCATTCAATTGGCATTAGGCGCAGTGACGCTCACCGATGCGAGTTCTGCTGAACTGGCGCGCAATAGTATCACTAATATTTTTTCCACTACAGTCATTGCTCGTGTCAGCACTGTGCAGGGAGTGAACTTCGAGGGCACGCGCCTTGATGGAGTTACAGGTATATTATCGACCGGTAATGCTACGGTGCGTCTAAACACCAATGGGCCTGTTGATATTAGCAACTTTGAGTATGTTGGCTCAACCAACTCGGCGAACAGCAATACATTGTCGGTGCAGGTGAACGGGCAAACCTTTACGGCCACGGGTGTCTTTGACACGATTACTGCTGGCGCCATGGTTTTTGTGGATGCGGGCAAAGTACAGTCGCTGCAAATTAACTTTACGGGCATTGCAAACGACATCACCAATATTCGCACAAGCCTTGCAGATCGTGAAGGATTTATCAGTGCGCTTAACCAAGGATTCTCGCGTGCGGGAGGTGGCCTGAGCTTTGCTATTGGAAGCACCGCCACCGAAACCATCCGCATTCAATTTGGTAGCGCAACGACCAACACTATTTATAACGGCAACTCGCTTGATATTAACACGGCAACGAACGCGCAGAACGCTTCAACCATTCTGGATGGGGCATTGACAAAAGTGGTTTCGTTGCGCGCCGATGTGGGTGCATTGCAATCGCGGTTTAGTTATGCGACCGACGCGATTCAGTCCTCGCTTGAGAATCAGGACGCAGCGCGTGGCACCTTCCTCGATACCGATGTATCGGCGGAATCGACTGCTTACGCGAGCGCACAAGTTCAGTTGCAGGCGGGTATCTCTGTGTTGGCGCAGGCTAACCAGTTGCCGCAAAACTTACTGAAACTACTTCAGTAGTCTTCAAAGGCTGATTTTCGTTTCGTTGATTAACAGTTAGTAATATTAGGAGAGACCTGTGACCATACAATCGATCGTAGCAAATATTGCTGCCTACAGTGCGCAGGGAAAAATTAGTACGGCATCGGATAATGCGTCTGCGTCGATTAGCCGCTTGTCGAGTGGCGATCGCATTCACAAGGCCTCGGATGATGTGGCGGGGTTGGCGGTAGGAACGGCACTGCGCACGCAAGTGACTACGCTGCGCACGGCATTACAGAACGCGGCACAAGGCAGCAGCTTGTTGCAAGTGGCCGATGGTGCGCTTGGCCAGATTATCGATATTCTGCAACGCCAAAAAGCCATTGCAGTTCAGGCATCCTCAGGTCAGTTGACGGATGCGAAC
>JAMHWA010000063.1:0-47749 GCA_035911175.1 Alphaproteobacteria bacterium | reverse complement strand
CAGCGATGACCATGCTTTCGCGGCTTCCTCAGGCGATTTAATCACCACCTGCCCTTTGCCATCATAGCCCATCTCACAGGTTTTAAGCACGCTCGGCGTGCCAATGGTTTTGATAGCTTCAATCAATTCTTCCTGCGTGCGCACGGGCGCGAAGGGCGCGGTGGCAATGCCTTGGGCGCGGATGAATTCCTTCTCGCGCAGGCGGTGTCGGGTAGTGAACAGCACGCTTGGCTTGGGCCGAACCACGGTGATGCTGTCAAGCATCTCCAACGTTTCGGCAGGGATATTCTCGAATTCGAAGGTAATTACATCCACACTCTGCGCGAAGGCACGCAGCGCCGCGGCATCCTGATAGGCACCAATGGTGGTGATGGTGGAAACATGGCTAGCGGGCGAATCTTTCTCGGGCGTGTAGATGTGCGTTTTATAGCCCATACGGCTCGCCGCGCGCGCCAACATGCGACCCAGCTGCCCGCCGCCGACAATGCCTATGGTAGAACCTGGGGGGGTTATGGGCATTACACCACCTCCAGCTTCACACTCGCTGTTTGCGCTTCGCGCCATTTAGCAACGCGTGCGGCGAGTTTCGCATCACCGAGCGCTAGAATCATCGCCGCAAGCAAGCCTGCATTGCCTGCACCTGCCTCACCAATTGCCAGCGTGCCCACGGGCACACCTTTGGGCATTTGCGCGATGGAGAGCAGCGAATCCATCCCCTGCAAACTTTTGCTGAACACGGGCACACCCAGCACTGGTAACGCTGTCAGCGATGCACACATACCCGGCAAATGCGCCGCGCCACCTGCACCCGCGATGATAACTTTGAAGCCGCGCTTTTCAGCAGTCGTCGCAAATTCATAAAGCCGCTTGGGGGTGCGGTGTGCACTCACCACATTCGCCACATAGGGCACGCCGAGCGCATCGAGCATATCGGCCGCATGCTTCATCGTCGCCCAATCACTCTGGCTGCCCATGATGATACCGACCAGTGGTTTGCTGGCGGTTTTGGTGGGTTTCTTTTTCGTGGGCATGTGGCCTCCTTGTTTGGAAGCGCTGCACCATAGAGGATTGTTGCGCGCCCGTCAAACCTGCGCTATGCACGTTGCAAATCACTCGCACGGATACACCTATGAAAATCGCAGCAGCCAAGGAATCCTCTAACCTAGAAGCCCGCGTCGCGCTGGTTCCCGATACCGTTAAAAAGTTCGTCGCCGCTGGCATTAATGTCAGCATTGAGGCAGGTGCAGGCTTAAACGCTGGCATCGCCGACGCTGCTTATGAAGCCGCAGGTGCAACGGTTACCAAAAATGCAACTGAGGCATACAAAGATGCCGATATTGTTCTCTGTGTCGATACGCCCGATGAGGCAGGCATTGCCAACATTCCCGAAGGTTCCATTCTGATTGGGATGATGAACCCTCTCGACCCCAAAACCGATTTTTCGGCGCTCAATAAGCGTTCCATTCATGCCTATGCGATGGAACTTTTGCCCCGCATTTCCCGCGCGCAGAGCATGGATGTGTTATCGTCGCAATCCAACCTCGCGGGCTACCGCGCCGTGATCGAGGCGGTGTCGGCCACCACCAAAACGATTCCCATGATGATGACGGCAGCTGGCACCATCCCTCCTGCTAAAGCCCTCGTGCTCGGTGCGGGCGTTGCAGGCTTGCAAGCCATCGCCACTGCGAAGCGTTTGGGTGCGGTTGTATCCGCGTTCGATGTGCGCGCCGTGGTGAAGGAGCAAGTGCAATCCCTCGGCGCAAAATTTGTGGAAGTGGAAGCAAGTGCGGATGCTGAAACAAGCGGTGGTTATGCCAAAGAGATGGACGACGATTACAAACGCCGCCAAGCGGAAGCACTCGCCGCTGTTATCAAAACGCAGGACGTTATTATTTCCACAGCCCTGATCCCTGGTAAACCTGCGCCTGAGCTAATTACATCCGACATGGTGAAATCCATGAAAGCTGGCAGCGTGATTGTGGATTTGGCCGCAGCCAATGGCGGCAACTGCAAACTCACCAAAGCGGATGAGGTTGTGGTGACCGAGAATGGCGTGACCATCATCGGCTACACCAACATGCCTAGCCGCGCGGCAAGCGACGCATCGCCACTTTATGCACGCAACCTGCAAACCTTTGTGCTGACACTGATGTTCGACAAAGAGACCAAAACGCTGAAAGTGATGAGCGACGACGAACTCATCAAAGGCACCCTAATCACCAAGGGCGGTGCAGTGGTTCACCCTGCCCTCGCCCGCTAAGGAGATTTTATGACGGATATTACAAGCATCACCCAACAAGCGAGCGAGCTGGCCGAGCAAGCCAATGCCCTGCAAGCGCAAAGCCTCGCCCTGCAAGAACAAATCGCCCAAGGCGGCATGGTCGATCCGTTCATTTTCGGCATCACCGTGCTCGTGCTTGCGTGCTTCGTCGGTTACTATGTCGTCTGGCGCGTCACCCCAGCGCTGCACACACCGCTCATGAGCGTCACCAACGCCATTTCGGGCATCATCATTGTCGGCGCTGTCATCGCCATGGGTCCCACAAGCAATGGCTTCGGCTTCTCGCACCTGCTCGGCTTCATTGCAGTGGTTATTGCATCCATCAATATTTTCGGCGGGTTTGTTGTCACCCAGCGCATGCTCGATATGTTCAAGAAGAAGGAACGTAAATAATGACCTCCCTGACCTATTTCGCCTATCTCATCGCCGCCGTGTGCTTCATCATGGCGTTGCGTGGCCTATCCTCACCCGTTTCCGCCCGCCAAGGGAATCTCTATGGCATGGCGGGGATGGCGATTGGTATCCTGACCACCTTCACCCTGCCGCAAGTGCATGGCTATCTCTATATCCTACTCGGCATTGCTGTTGGTGGCGCCATTGGCTGGGTGATCGCTAAACGCATCGCGATGACTGCCATGCCGCAACTGGTGGCCGCATTCCACTCCCTCGTGGGTTTGGCAGCGGTGCTTGTGGCCATGGCCGCGCTGTGGTCGCCCGAGAATTTCGGCATCGGCGTGGCGGGCGAGATTCATTTTGGCAGCTTGGTTGAAATGTCGCTTGGTGTCATCATCGGCGCCATCACCTTCACGGGTTCTATTGTCGCGTTCGCAAAGTTGCAAGGCTTGGTGTCGGGCAGCCCCGTGCGCTTCAAATCGCAACACCTCATCAACGCAGCACTCGGCGCAGGCGCTATTGCCCTCATGCTCATTTTCTGCGCGACCGAGGCGAAGTTCATCTTCATCCTGATGATTCTGGTGTCGCTCGCCCTTGGTGTGCTGCTCATCATCCCCATCGGCGGTGCGGATATGCCTGTCGTGGTCTCCATGCTCAACTCGTATTCGGGCTGGGCGGCCGTGGGCATTGGCTTCACCCTTGGCAACCCGCTGCTCATCATCGCAGGTGCGTTGATTGGTTCCTCCGGCGCTATCCTCAGCTACATCATGTGCAAAGCCATGAATCGCTCTATCATCAACGTCATTTTCGGCGGTTTCGGCAGCGCGCCCGAAGCGGCGGGCGGCGAAGCCGCGAAGGATGACCGCCCCGTGAAAACCGGCGCGGCGGAAGATGCGGCCTTCCTCATGGGCAATGCGGATTCCGTTATCATCGTTCCGGGCTACGGCATGGCCGTGGCGCAAGCCCAACACGCCGTGCGCGAGCTGGCCGAGGCGCTGGAGCATAAAGGCATCACCGTGCGGTATGCCATTCACCCCGTGGCAGGGCGCATGCCGGGTCACATGAACGTGCTGCTGGCCGAAGCCAACGTGCCGTATGAAGCAGTGGTGGAGCTAGAGGAAATCAACAACGATTTCGCCACGACGGATGTGGTCTATGTCATCGGCGCGAACGATGTGACCAACCCCGCCGCGAAGAACGACCCCAAATCACCCATCTATGGCATGCCAATTCTGAACGTGGGTGATGCACGCAACGTCATCTTCAACAAGCGCTCCATGGCTGCGGGTTATGCGGGTATCCAGAACGAGCTGTTCTATCAGGATAACACCATGATGCTGTTCGGCGATGCGAAAGTGGCGACCGAGAATTTAGTGAAGGCGCTGAAGGCACTCTAACTTTTATTTGAAAGACTCCCCATGTACACACTCTACGGAATGACTGGCAGCTGCTCGATGGCCGTGCACGCGGTGCTGAACGAGCTGAACCAACCCGTGAACGTGATCGATGTGCGTGTGCCAGCGGGGCAGCCACGCCCTGCAGAATTTCTAGCCATCAACCCACGCGGCAACGTGCCCGTGCTGATTGATGGAGACATTGTGATGCGCGAGGGCGGTGCCATCATCAGCTATTTGCTCGATAAGCACAACAGCCCCATGCTGCCAAAATCGGGCGCAGGCCGCGCGAAAGCGTTGGAATGGCTCATGTTCGCAAACGCCACCATGCACCCTGCCTATTCCCGCGTGTTCTTCAACCTCGCCAACTTAAGCGATGGTGCAGGCAAGGACGAAGCCATCGAGGTTTCTCTCAAAGCCATCAGCAAACTCTGGGCGGATGTGGATGCGCAATTGGCCAAAACCAAATTCATCTGCGGCGATAGCTACAGCGCGGCGGATATCCTCCTCAGTGTGATTGCTAACTGGGGGCAGACAAGCTTCGCTAGCAAGCTGACGTTTGGCGAAAACAGCAAGCGCATGTTCAAAGCCATCGCAGCCCTGCCCGCCTTCCAAAAAGCGCTGGAGGCCGAGAAAATCGACTACAAAGCGGCAGCTTAAGCTTAACAAAAAAGCCCGCTATCACTAGCGGGCTTTTTCTTTGCCATAATGGTGGCTCGAGGGTGATTTGAACTGACGCGAGAAACATTTGATACTGCAGAATGTTTCTTGAGGCGTCACCTCGCGTTACCCCATCCGATACCCCGTTTTTACGTTGTACCCCTGATTGCTCGGGAGAACGTCACCATACAACAGTGGACGCTGAAACACAAGCAGACACGCGTTCCTATGCCAGAAATGCACCACGTGGGCGTCAAAAATTTGATGTCCGCTATCGTACTGTATGGGGGCGTATACCCCCCTTTCGCCGTTAGGCGTTTTCACGCCTATTTCCGGGTCGCCTAATTTTCCGACCTAATTTTGAAAACGTAAGGCTTAATGCAACCCGTAATCTTGTTTTATGCTCATCCAAGCATCGGACAAATCACTGCAAGGGGGATGACCCGGTTTAAGATATGCCGCCTTAGCGTTCACAGCGTACTTCGCATTCATATCGAGAATGTAATCACCATCCTCTTTCTTGATGATTTCGTGTTTGATGAGGGATTTGAAGGCAGCGCGATACGCCTTGGTGCTATCGTCGGTGATGCTTTTGTTGTTGCACGCCATGCTCGCGCCCATCATCCCCGACATATCTTTCAACATGCCAAGCCCCCATTTTAGCTGCTCTTCTTTCTGCGCGGCGACATTGTAACCGGGGACGCTCTTAATCACATCCATCTGTGCATCTGCCTGCATTGCGACTGCACTCAATAGCACGGCGGCTAGAAAATTTTGGTAACGCATGACTCCCCCTCCACTGGTGACCGGGGAGTTAAGAAGCCTATCGAATGAGAGACCGCACTGGTCTTTGGGCTTGCGCCTTGGACATACACCAGTGCCTCCCCGACCATACGGTGGGGAGTGCTCACGGCGCACACGAGCCGCATTCGATAGGGTTCTTACGCCCCAGAGCGACTTCGCCGCTCATGTCACGATTAGTATTAAACCTGTTGGCATTAGGCAATTTTTATCTTCGGCTTACGGATTATCGCTGCTAGAAGAGCGTGATACACGATGAGGAATAAACGATGACCAGCCTGCTCGAACAACTACCCAAAATTGTAGCCGATGGAAAACGCGAGGCAGAGCGCATCATGGAGCGGCTGGAGAGCAATTACCGCGTGGGTCTACAGACACGGGAACTCGTCATCCCCTCCAAGGATAGCAACTGGCAGGATATGTGGGCGAAGGCCGAACGCGGCGAGCATGACCTGAGCCCCGCCACCATGAACCGTCTCATCTATGGTGATAACTTGCTGGCGATGGCCGCACTACTGGCCGGGAATGATGAAACACCCTCCCTACGCGGCAAAGTTGACCTCATTTACATCGACCCGCCCTTCGACAGCAAAGCGGACTACCGCACAAAAGTTACTTTGCCGGGCGGCGACATTGAACAGAAACCAACAGCCATTGAGCAGTTTGCATATTCAGACGCTTGGGAGGACGGTACAGCTTCATACTTGGCCATGCTGGCGCCGAGACTTTCACTAATGCGCGAATTGTTATCAAACGAAGGGTCAATTTTTGTACATATCGATTGGCATGTCGGACACTACGTCAAGATAGCGCTCGATGAGATTTTTGGTAAAGAAAACTTTCGCAACGAAATTATATGGAAACGCAAGGGCGGCAGCGCAAACCCAACTAATCAATTTGGCGTAGTCACAGACACAATACTCTTTTACGCAAAAACAGATGATTCCTACTTTTCTTCAACTTACAGTCTGGATTCAGATGAAGCACAAAACTATATCCGTGAGCGATTCAGAAACGAGTTGGATGGGCGAAAGTACATGCTTGCCCCTATAGAGCGTAATGCAGCACTGGGTATGCGCGAAAATCTTCGGTATGAATACAATGGGTATATCCCCCAATATGGATGGATGATGAGCCGCGCAAAATTGGAGCGATTTGATTCTGAAAATAAGCTTCATTGGAATTCGAGAGGCAAACCGAACCGAAGAGTGTTCCTCGACGAATATAAAGGACAGCCAATCGAGAATCTCTGGACAGACATATATGTTATTAACCCTATGGCACGCGAACGGGTAAGCTATGACACTCAAAAACCCGAAGCGCTGCTTACAAGAATTATTGAATCTGCATCCCCAGAAAATGGCTTAGTTGCAGACTTTTTTTCTGGTTCTGGAACTACTGCTGCCGTGGCAGAGAAATTAGGTCGCAGGTGGGTCGCAACTGACCTCGGAAAACCGGCCTGTATGGTTACACGAAAGCGACTCATAGACCAAAATTCATCTCCCTTTCTTTACCAACATGTTGGCGATTATCAGGTGGAAATGGCACGCAGCACTATGGGACGAAAGTTCCGTGTGGGCGACCTGTCGGAAATCGTGCTGGGGTTGTTTGGCGCTTTGCCATTGCCTGCAGAGGAGAACCCGAATCGCAATATGGGGCGCATCCAAGGCACGAAGACGCTGGTGTTGGCCGATAGCCCGAACAAGCTGACCGGGCTGGCAACACTGAAACGTGCCATTGAAATCCGCGACAATCTCATGGGTGGGTGGGATAAAGTCATCGTGCTGGGCTGGAACTTTGACTCCAGCATCGGCCACGACATCGAAGCGCTTAACCAAGGCAAAGATAAACTGGAAGTGCTGGTGATTCCGCCTGACCTACTCGACCGCCTCAAGAAAAAGGGTGGCAAGCTGAAGGCCGAGGAAGTGCGCTTCTCCTCTCTACAATATGTGAAGGTGAAGCCTGTCGAGCGCAAGCGTAGCGGCGAAAAAGAATCCCTCACCGTGACGCTGGACAACTACGTGTTGCTGTCACCGGATGCGCTGAACCTCGATGAGAAAAACCGCGAGAAACTACAGTCCATTGCTAATAGCGACCCGCTGGCGATGATTGAATATTGGAGCGTTGACCCGGATTACGATGGGGAACTGTTTCGCTCCGTCTGGCAGGATTATCGCGGCAATACCGAGAATGATGATGACCCGTATCGCGTCGTGCCCATCGCGCGGCTGGATGACCTGCCCGTGAAGGATGGGGCACGCACCGTCTGCATCCGCGTGGTCGATGTGTTCGGCTTTGAGGCGGAATCCATTGTGGAGGTTAAGTAATGGCCAGCATCAATGAAATGACGCTTGCGAAGAACCTCACCCGGCGTGTGGCCGAAGCCTGTGAAGGGCTGGAAGCAGGCAACGCCCCCATACTCGACCAAGTGAGCCCCACCACTGCCGAACTTCTGAAATGGTGGTTCCAGCAGGATTTTAAGGACACACGCCCCTACAACTTCCATGAAGGACAGCGGACTGGCATCCTTAACGTCATCTACGCCCATGAGGTGCTGGGGGTGAAAAGCCTGCAGGGGCTGTATCAGGAAATCGCGCCAGATGTGTTGCTAGCCAGCGCACCCGCTGCACAGATAGTGTCGGCGGCGAAGAACAACTACCCCAAATACTGCCTCAAGATGGCGACAGGCACAGGGAAAACATGGGTGCTGCAGGCGCTGATGGTTTGGCAAATCCTTAATGCCAACCGCGATAACGGTAGCCAGCGCTATACCAAGAATTTCCTCGTAGTTGCGCCGGGGTTGATTGTTTATGACCGCCTGCGCGATGCGTTTGAAGGCAAGGAACGGAATGGCGAGCGTGATTTCTCTACCTCCGACATTGCTACCTTCCACGAGTTATTCGTGCCGCCTACCTACCGGGATGAGATTTTCCGTTTCGTTCAGGGTACTGTCTGCCCAAAAGAAGAGATTGGCCGCAAGGTGACATCGGGTGGCCTCATTGCCATCAGCAACTGGCATGTGTTGAGCGAGGAAGCGGAAGAAGAGTTCGATGAAGAGGTGGTTGCCCCCGGCGAGAATGCCGACCCCAAGAAGGTTGTGGAAGCCCTGTTGCCGCTTACGCCCGGAATCAGCGCGGGGAACGACCTGAACATGCTTAACCGCCGCTATGAGCGCGGCAGCATCCTGAATTACCTGCGCGGCCTGCCCAACCTTATGGTCTTCAATGACGAGGCGCACCACATTCACGAGTTCAAGCGCGAGGGTGAAGTGACGGAGGTGGAGTGGCAGAAGAGCCTGACATCCATTGCCGAGCCTAAGGGCGAGCAGTTCTATCAGGTGGATTTCTCGGCAACGCCCTATAACGAGGTGGGTACTGGCCGGAATGCCCGTAAGAGCTACTTCCCCCACATCGTAGTGGATTTCGACCTGCAGGCAGCCATGCGCCAGGGGTTGGTGAAGTCGCTGGTGCTGGATAAGCGTAGCGAGATTGGAGCGCTCTCCAATGAGGATTTAGAGTTCCGCGCCTATCGGGATGAGGATGGCACACCCATGCTCTCTGAAGGGCAGCGGGTGATGCTCCGGGCTGGCCTTACCAAGTTGCGAAAGTTGGAACAGGACTTCGCTAAAATTGACCCCACGAAGCATCCGAAGATGTTGGTGGTGTGTGAGGATACCACCGTAACGCCGCTAATTGCCGACTTCCTCGCGCTGGAAGGCTTGAACGAGGAAGAAATCCTCCGCGTTGATTCCAACAAAAAGGGGGAATTGAAAGCAGATGAATGGAAGGTGCTGCGTGAGCGGCTATTTGATGTCGACCGCCACACCCACCCGCGCGTGATTATCAGCGTCCTCATGCTCCGTGAAGGGTTCGACGTGAATAATATCTGCGTCATTGTTCCGTTGCGTGCATCTAGCGCTGGCATCCTACTGGAGCAGACGATTGGTCGCGGCCTGCGCCTTATGTGGCGCTCTGAAGAATATGATGACATCAAGCGCGAGAACCGGGCTCTCATCCGCGACGGCAAGACTCCGGCCAGCATGATTGATATTCTCTCCATCGTAGAGCATCCGGCATTTATTGAGTTCTACGAAGACCTGATGAATGAAGGGCTGGTGGGTGAGACCGATGAGGGGGATGATGGCACGTCCTCCACTGGTGACCTGATTTCCGTTCCGCTGCGCCTAGATTACAAAGACTATGATTTCAGCATCCCCTTCATTCTACGTGAAAAGGAAGAAGAGCTGACGACCCGCACTATCGACACCAGCAAGTTGGAGAAGTTCAGCAGCTTCAGCCTGCCTCAGCTTAAACAGATGATTGGCAAGGGCGAGAAGTTCCACTCCGTTGATGTACAGGCGCGGACGCGATTTGGCGATTACCGCGTGAGCGGCGGAGTGATGACCGCTACAGGCTACAATGATTACCTCAGCCGCTTGGTGCGCCGGATTACTGAAGCGTTGAGCCAACCACTAACTGACAGCTCGACCAAGTTTAAGAGTGCGACGGAATTCCCGCACGCACAGATAAACCGGGCACAGTTGGCAGATGGTATTGATACCTACATCCGCACCCAACTGTTTGGGCAGGAAGTCGACCCCATGGCTGATGAAACGTGGCGCGTACTGCTTGTCGACCCGGTTACTGAGCATATTATGAAGGTGTGGGCACGGCAGTTACTGGAGGCTGAAGAGACGACCACTTCATCCGTTGCTGAGGTTACGCACCGCAACCTGTCGGAAGTCGATAAACTGGCCATGCGGGAGAGCAGTTCGCTGGCTGTTAGCAAATGTATCTACCAACGCCTATCCTATCCGACGCGGAGCGGAGGCTTGGAACGCGCCTTCATAGAAATGGCCGACCGGGATGGCAGCGTCGATGCTTTCTGCAAGCTGAACGAGCAAAAACATTCATTCACGCGGCTTCGCTACATCAAAGAAGATGGACTTCCGGCATTCTACCACCCTGATTTCTTGGTACGTTGCGGGGAAAATATCTACCTTGTAGAAACCAAGGCACAAGGACAGACTACTTCACCAAACGTAAAGCGCAAAAAACGCGCGGCGGTAGCGTGGTGCGATAAAATCAATGCCCTTAGTGCTGACCAGCGCAGCAACGCCGATTGGCAGTATGTTCTTGTAGGTGAGGACACATTCTACATGTGGCGCGACAAAGGTGCTTCCATTCAAGAAATGTTGGACTACGCGAAACTGCGGCCTGTCGATGAACGAGTCCAGCCAGCGTTTGCTTTCTAGCGTTCCGAAGCTGCTGAATATGCCGAAGGTTCCACCCCTCTTAGGGAGCCACCTTCGGCACACTCACATCAGGATGGTTGCGGTTCGGGCTCCGTGGCTTTCATAGTTGCATCGGTATTTTCGCAATCTTCGGCATCTTCGCGCTGACGAGCTGCATTCGGCAACGTCCACTCGAACCCACCCTTCATGCCCTTTTTACGCACTTGTACGCCTAGCTTCTTCGCGGCAGTGCGCATATTGCGCTCAGTGAACAACTCCTCCTCCGCTTTCTGGAAGACCTCACTCGCAATCATGCTTCCGCCACTGAGCAGACCTTTCAAGAAGCCGACCGCAGGGTTCGATGAGCCAGACGCGCTATCTGGCTTGGGATAGAGAATTGCTCGCGCCTCCACCAGTCCAGCCCGCCAAACGATGCGTGAAGTTGGGATGCTGTCGACAACCACTGGCTCGATATGAAATCCGAAGCCTGTACGGTCGTCGCCTAGATTGTTCTTAATGGGCAAGAAGTACCGAAGCGCTGCATCAGCCTCGTCCTGAATGACTATATACCCTGCACGAGCCGCTGCTATCATGCCCCCACTACCACTGATGCGGCTGATGTAATCCATGCCGATGGCTTTGTTGAGGTGGGTAACGAGAAGCACCGTAACCCCGTGCTGTGATGCTAAGTCCGATAGTGGCTTCAAAGCCCCGCGTATCTGAGCGTTATCATTGCCGTCGACCTTTCCCAGATATGCGGAAATGGGGTCGATGACGATGAGGCGAACATCACCAATTTTTGTGAATGCGCGGCCAAGTCGCTCCACATCCTGTACGAGGTCGAACGAGCGCTGTTTCGACTTACCGCCTTCGGCGACGTTCACGGCATTGATTACGTGACACTTGCTCACGTCAGCCCCCGCTGCGACGAGGCGCGGCTTGATAGTATCATCTGCCTCATCTTCAGCGGATAGGAATAGGACGCTGCCCATTGGAGCAGGGTCTAAGGTTTCAGGCCAGCCGCGACCAGTGGTCACGGTTGCTGAAAGGTTTGCGGTGATTTGGCTTTTACCCAGCCCCGGATGACCTGCGATAACCGTCAGCTTGCCGCAAGCAATGCGTTGCGGCCAGAGCCATTCGACGGGTCTCATGATGACGTCACTCATGCAAATGACCTCCATTTCATCCGGCGGGAGGATTTGTTTTAGTTTCGGCAAGGCTATTAGGTCAGCAAGCGTAGCGGTTGGTGATGATGCTAGCCAATCTACGCAGTCGTGCTTCTCTGCAACTCCAATAGCAGCACTGTCGACCGTGATGGTCATCTTGGCTATCCCGGCAAGTGCTTGCGCGGTCTTATCCGCGTATTCGAGACCGCTTTCGTCGTTATCAGGCCAGATAGTTACTTCACGGCCATTGAGCGGTGACCAATCGGCTTTGTCGGCACTGCTTGAGCCACCGCTCGTGATGGCGACTTGCTCCGCTGCCATCTTCGCCTGTTCAAAAAAGTCGTTCAGGCGGTCAGCACATTTCTCGCCCTCGACCACCCACACATGCGCGTTGGGGTTGGCGGCTAGCGCTGGCAGGCCATAAAGTGGTTTCAGTCCGGTTTTTAGGCTTTCAGGTTCGCCCACTTCCACGACATCACCAGCAGCACGGTAGACTGGGCGAATTTCTTTACCCTTCGCGGGATGCTCCAGCCGCACGCGGCAGAATAATTCCTCCCCCACTGATGATAGGTAACGGTGGATGGTGGCAATGCTGTACCCCTTGGACAGCAGGCTGGCGATTGCCGGTTCCGCAGCAACTTCCTCATGACTAATCATGACGTGCCCCCATTGCTTCGGCGGCATCCCGGAAGTTGGAGCCAGTTGCGAGTCGATGAAGGGCGACAACGTCGCCGCCCTTTACGCCACACGTAAAGCAGCGGAAGTGACCGTCTCGCGCATCAACCATGAGGCTTGGGGTTCGCTCTGTACCGTTCTTGTGGAACGGGCAGTAGCACTCAAGACGCTGGCCGGAACGACGATGGCGAATGCCTAGAATACCAAGCGCTACTGCGGGTGCTACGAGTGCACTCTTATCCAGCTTTACTTGCGTTTTGCGGGTGAATGCGCTACGGTTGCGGCGGATGTTTTGAGGAGCCTCGGTGTGCAAGCTGGGGCTCTTTTCTTTTTCGGGAGCCTCCATTACGCAACCTCCCCGCTCAGCTGTTCCAGCCATTGCTTGGCAGCGTCAGCCGAGATGAGGGTACGACGCCCAACCTTCACGATTTTGAGGCGTCCCTCCTTGATTTCACGATAGGCGAGCGTGCGTCCTATGCCGAAGAGGTTGCAGAAAGTCAGGATGTCGTAGGCGTGTGGTGTAGTACTCATGGCATTCTCCAGTGTATGGTTAAACAACGCGAATAGCGCCGTTGACCGAGAGAATACGCTGATGCCCCTCCAGTGGACTATGACACCAAACTTGGCAGAATTGATGTCATTGCTGCAGTTCTAAAAAGTTTTCTGCATCCGCCACGACAGCTTCCCTATAACGATAGTAAGCTTTGCGGATACTTTCATGCATTTCGGGACGATTTGGCCACTTACGGGCTGTGTAGCGGTCAATCGCCTCGCCAGCATCACACTTCTCTCCCAACTCTATAATGCAGATACCTTTCGCAATTTCTCGGCCTAGCCAATCTCGGTGGAAGCCACCCTGCTTGGGGGTAAAACCAAACGATTTGGCTAGAAGCCGCTGCTCTACCCCTAGCGACATACCCGGCTTGTGATTAGCCTCCAAAACATCGTAGCCATCGCAGAACCACTGACGTATCTCATCAGAAACAGGCGCACCGCTTCTGACGTGCTCCACTACTAACTTCAGCGCTGCCATCCGCCCTGAAAATGGGCTAACTCCATCGGCGTCGACGAGACCAAGAAATATTTCTTCCAATTTGAAAGTCATATTTTCTCTCCCCTTATGCCGATTTCGTGAAATTGCCCTGCACCACCTGCCCGCCTACAGATGCACGGTCGATGTAGTCAGCCCAGTCCTGCATCATGATGCGGCGCTGGGGCAGGAACTGCGTGCGGTCGTAGGCAGAGCCTAAGCTGCCCTTCGGCTCGTGCGCCAACTGCTTCTCGATAACGTCCTCGGGGTAGTCCAGCTTCTCGCGGATGGCAGTTCGCGCCAGTGCCCGAAACCCATGCGCTGTGTGCTTACCACGGAACCCCAGTTTTTTGACCGCGTTGACCAGCGTGCACTCGCTGATTGGCTTGAGCCACGATTTTTCACCGGGGAATACCCATTCCGACTTCAGCAACGCCACCTGCTCACGTTGCTCGCGCAAGATGGCTATTGCTTGCTTCGATAGTGGGACGATGTGGTCACGACGCATCTTGGTGCGCTCGGCTGGAACCGTCCATGTCGCGGTCTCGAAATTGATTTCCGACCACCGCGCAAAGCGAATTTCTCCGGGACGTACAAACGTGAGCATGAGCAGGCGTAGTGCATTGCGGGTTTGCAGGTGAAGCCGCGCGTCATTGCTTTCGATAGCTTTCACCAGCTTCGGCAATTCATCCGGGCTGATGGCGGCGAAATGCCCCGGCTTTCGAGCCGTTAACGCCTTTTCCAGCCCCGCCACAGGGTTATGACTGCAGCGCCCAAGGAGTACTCCATAGGTGAAAACGCCTGCGGCGATTTGGCGGGCACGCTTGGTTGCATCGAATTTACCCCGCTGTTCTATCTTGCGGAGCACGTCGAGGACGTCCTGCGGGGTGATACTGGCCAGCGGGCGATGCCCCAAATCAGGTAATAGCTGGCGGTTCAGTCGGCTGATAACGATGTCGCTGTAGCCCTGCGTCCATTTACTCTTATTGACCTCATACCATTCCAAGGCCGTCGCCATGAAAGTGTTTTGAGCATTTCGGACAGCGGCACGCTTCGCGTCCTGCTTGGCCTCGCTGGGGTCTATTCCCTGCTGAAGCAGCTTCTTTGCGCTGTCTCTGGCCGCGCGAGCATCGGCCAGCGAAGTCAGCGGATAGGCTCCGAACGAGAGCGTTTTGGCCTTGCCGAAGCGCAGATATTTCATCTGCCACAGCTTGGAGCCATTGGACTTGATGAGTAGATACAGACCGCCACTGTCGCTCACCTTGTACGGCTTTGCGGCAGGCTTGGCGCTGCGGAAAACGGACTCCGGCTTAATGACGGATTTCATACGATACCCCTAGTGTGTAAGGGATACCCCGTAGGATACCCCTTGGTTGAACGGATGTTGATGTACGGAGACGATTGTCAGCAATTTGGTAACAGCCGAATTTGCTGAGTTTTAAGCCTGAGTCATCAACCTCCTGAACAATGGGGTACGTGTAAAACCAGAGAAATGGTGGCTCGAGGGTGATTTGAACACCCGACCAAGGGATTATGATTCCCCTGCTCTACCACTGAGCTACCGAGCCACGCTAAATGGGAGCCGCACCATAATCAAAAGATTGAAACTGTCAAGCCAACTGCAACGAGTCGAGCGCGGATTTTAATTCATAGATGAAACGGCGTGATTCTTCAGGGCTATAAGCCTCGCTTGCGGTGCCCCACACAAGGTTCGGCCATGCCTTATCGGCCTTGTAACGCGCAATAATATGCACATGCATCTGAGGGACCATGTTACCAAGCGTTGCTATGTTCAGCTTTTCTGGTGTCACCAGCGCGTTCAAAATGTGCGATACCACAGCAATTTCGTCGCTCAATTGATGTTGCTGCTCGCGGCTCAGGTCAATCCATTCCCGCACATTTTCCACCCTTGGAACCAGCACAACCCACGGGAAAAGCTTGTTATCCATCAACCGCACATTGCAAAGCGGCAGATTTGTGATATCGTGCGCGTCTGTCGCTAACCGTTGATCTAACTCAAACCCTGATGGTTTCATTTGCCTTCTCCCACAGTATATAGACCCATAAAAGCCCCGCGCCAACGCCTACGCTGGGTTTATCTGTATGTGCTGCTGGTGCCGCTCGTCAACTGGGGTTTTGCGAATATTCCTACGGTACCGATGCCTGATGGTGGCAACTGGGCACCCATGGCCATTGTCACGGGTCTGATTCTGGTCGTCCGCGACTTTGCGCAGCGCGAAGTAAGCCACTTCATCCTGCTTCCACTGATGATCGGCCTTGGCCTTTCCTATGTAATGGCTCCTGCTGAAATTGCACTGGCCAGCGGCATTGCCTTTGGGGTGAGCGAGATGGTTGACTATATTGTGTATACCACCAGCGACCGCCCACTTTCGGAGCGCGTGCTGATCTCGAGCAGCCTCTCCGCACCCATCGATACAACGCTGTTTCTTCTCGTTGCAAACATGGCCATCCCTGGAGTGTTTACGTGGATGACCCTCATCACTTCTGTCGTGAGCAAAATTGCAGGGGCGTATGTGGTCTATCGACTTTTAAAACGTCGCGAGCAGCGGAAAGCTATCCAAACACTCGATTGAAAATCGTATCCACATGCTTGGTGTGATAGCTCATATCAAACAGAGCGCATAGCTCCTCGGTACTCAACAACCCACGTATAGCCTCATCTGCCTTCAGTTCGTGCAGGAAGTTTGCACCCTCGAGCCAGACTTTCATCGCGTTGCGCTGCACCGCTTCGTAGGAAGCTTCACGGCTCATACCCTTTTGCGTGAGTGCGAGCAAAATGCGTTGGCTAAACACCAAGCCGCCGAGTTTGTTGAGATTTTTCTCGGCATGTTCGGGGTAGACCACCAAATTCTCGACCAATCCGGCAAGGCGGTGAAGTGCGAAATCGAGCGTCACGGTTGCATCGGGGCCAATTTGGCGCTCCACACTGCTATGCGAGATATCGCGCTCGTGCCACAGAGCAACATTCTCCAGCGCAGGCGTCACAAATCCACGTACAATCCGCGCAAGGCCGGTCAAGTTCTCGCTTAGCACAGGATTGCGCTTATGTGGCATCGCGCTGCTACCCTTTTGCCCTTTGCTGAAAAATTCCTCTGCTTCCAGCACCTCAGTGCGTTGCATATGGCGAATCTCAGTCGCAATGTTTTCGATACTACTCGCAATCACCCCAAGCGTTGCAAAATACATCGCATGGCGATCGCGCGGGATGACTTGGGTCGAGACAGGCTCCACCCCCAACCCCATCTTCTCCGCCACGTGGATTTCCACACGAGGATCCACGTTTGCAAACGTCCCCACAGCGCCAGAAATGGCGCATGTCGCTATTTCTTGCCGAGCATTCAGCAAGCGTTGCTTGGCGCGGGCAAACTCGGCATAAAAACGGGCGAATTTAATGCCCATGGTCACGGGTTCCGCGTGGATGCCGTGGCTACGCCCCATCACCACCATATCCTTGGTTTCGTAGGCACGTTTTTTGAGCGCGACGAGCACTTTGTCCAAACCCACCAACAACAAATCGGTCGCGCGGGTAAGCTGCACTGCAAACGCAGTGTCGAGCACATCCGAACTGGTCATCCCTTGATGCAGGAAGCGCGCTTCCTCACCCACCGTTTCAGTGACAAAGGTGAGGAAGGCAATCACGTCATGTTTGGTGGTGCGCTCAATTTCATCGATACGCGCCACAGCGGCATCGTCATAAGCCTTCGGCGCTTTTGCCCAAATGGTTTTCGCCGCATCCTTTGGGATAACACCAAGCTCCGCCATTTTGTCGGCGGCGTGCGCTTCAATTTCAAACCAAATTTGAAACCGCGTGGCAGGCGTCCACAAGGCAACCATTTCAGGGCGGGAATAACGAGGAATCATAAGGCGCTCACTAATTTGTTCGCGCGCATCATAGCGTGGTATTTACGAAGGGAAAGAGCGAAGTTTAGCCGCCACGCACCTGAGCAGCACCGGCTTTCACCGAAGCACCAGACGTAAACGAAGGAGAAGACGCCGAGGCTGACTGGTCTGTAGGAAGCTTAGGGTGAGCAGCTCGGTCAACCAGCGCGGCATAGACATGGTCGCCTGCAGCAGGAGCCGCAGCCACCTTCATACCATTTTTAACTTCAATGCCCGCAATCTGCGGCGCACGCGCTTCGGTCCCCTTGCGTTGCTCGTAATGCAAATGAATGCCTGTGGAGCCGCCAGTACTTCCCATCACGCCAATCGTCTGGCCTTGTTTTACCTCATCGCCCACGGATGGCATCTTTGCCCCCGTCAAATGGCCATACAGCGTGTAGCTACCATCCGAATGCCCAACAATAACCGTTCTGCCATACCCTGATTTATCGCCAGAAAACAGGATAACCCCTTTTTCCGAGGCCACGATATCGGGATTAGCTGAACCGCCGCGAGCGCCCAAATCCACCCCCGCGTGGAATGCTTCCACTTTTTTGATGGGGTGAATGCGATTACCAAAACCAGAAGTAACTTGCGTATCGCTCGCCACAGGGCTGCTGTGCGTCACAGCGTCTCCTTTGTGCTCCCGCTGAAATTCTGCCCATTTGGGGATGGCCTTAGCATCAATAATCAAGCGCCCTATGCGGCTAACTTGTGATGGCGATTCAGGCGCATTCGGCTGCGTAGGCTGCTCTGGTGCCTCGTCTGGCGCCTCTTTATTCGGAAAAAATATCTCGAACAAGAACTTCAGGAACCCCATAATGGCGCCTAAAATGCCACCATCCTCTGCTCGTGCCGACTCTTGCGCCTGCTTTTCTAGCTCCAGACGACGCGCTTCGGCCTCGCGTTTGGCTTTTTGTTCTGGGGTTTCAATCGGAGTATCTGTCGTTACCATAGTTTCACCTTACCACTACTTGATGACAGTTTGATGACAATGTGACGATAATTTTGGTCGTAAATCGACCGAAATTCTCTAGCATCATGGGAGACTTAGGCCGAGCAAGCCAGTTCCATCTGGCGATGCACGGCATTCAGACGGACATGTAGACCAATTAATAAGCCACGGGCACAGGGTCGAGCGAGCGCCAGAGATACCATGTGGCGACCGTGCGGTACGGCGCCCAGCGCTCGGCAACCAGCTCATATTCCTTTGGTTTCAACCACTTATTCGTCAACAGTCGTTTGTCGCCATCTAGCAGATGGAGATTAATCGCCTTCAGCACCCCCAGATCCTTCACGGGGAACACATTAGGACGCAGCAGGTGAAAAATCAGGAACATCTCGGCTGTCCATGTGCCGATACCTTTGATTGCCACCAGTTCCGCCAACACAGCGCCATCGTCGTGATTTTGCCAATAATCGGCCTCAACACCTCGGGTTAGGTAAAACTCCGCCACGTTGCGGGCATAGGCTACTTTGCTGGCCGATAATCCGCAGGCACGAAGCGTTTCATCGTTTAACGAGAGCAGCTTTTTGGGTGTCAGCGGCTTGACCGCTTCTTCTACCCTTGCCCACACAGCATCCGCCGCTTTAACGGAGATTTGCTGGCCACCCACCGAGCGCAGAAGAGTATAAAACCCATCCCCGCGCGCGCGCAGGCCCTCGCCCTGATAGCGTTTAATGAGTTGCTTCATCACTGGGCAACTGCGGCTTAAATGCTTGGTCGCCTTATCCCAGTAATGTGGCTGCATAAACTATGCCGCCGCGCTAATCCCAAACTCGCGACGCAATGCGTCCACCAGATCCGTTTTCTCCCAGCTGAAATGCCCAGCATCCGTTGGCACGCGGCCGAAATGGCCGTAGCTTGCGGTAGGCTGATAGATGGGGCGGTTGAGCTTGAGGTGCGTACGAATACCGCGCGGGGTGAGGTTCACCAGTTCTTGCAGCACTTTCTCTAGATGCTGCGGGTCAACCTTCGGTGCTGCATGTGTGTTCACATAGAACGACATGGGGTGTGACACGCCGATAGCATAAGAAATCTGAATCGTGCAGCGCTCCGCAATGCCTGCCTCAACGACGTTTTTGGCAAGGTAGCGTGCTGCATACGCCGCCGAACGGTCTACTTTCGTTGGATCCTTGCCCGAGAACGCGCCACCACCATGGGGTGCCGCACCGCCGTAGGTATCTACGATGATTTTACGACCTGTAAGGCCTGAGTCACCATCTGGCCCGCCAATAACAAACTGACCCGTTGGGTTTACAAAGAAATTCTCTTCCGAAGGCATCCAGCCTTTGGGCAAAATATCCGTCACCACGTCGCGCACCAAATCACGGATAGCACTCTGCTCCATGCCTGCGTTGTGCTGTGTTGAAACAACGATAGATGTGGCGCGCACGGGCTTACCGTCTTTATATTCCAAGCTCACTTGGCTTTTTGCATCAGGCTCCAGCCCTGCAAATTTACCACTGCGGCGCCCTTCCGAGAGTGCCTGCAAAATGCGGTGCGAGTAATAAAGCGTAGCAGGCATTAAATCGGGGGTTTCGCGGCAGGCATAGCCAAACATCAAACCCTGATCGCCTGCGCCCTCGTCCTTGTTTTCGCCCGAATCTACACCGCGCGCAATATCCGCCGATTGCTGGTGAACATAGTTCGCCATTTTAAACGTATTCCAGCTAAAACCACGCTGCTGGTAACCAATATCCTTCACTACTTGGCGCGCAATGTCTTCCATGCGCTGCTGGGTCACACCATCCGCATCACGAAACTCTCCGGCTACCACCACTTGGTTGGTGCAGGTCATGGTTTCGATACCGCAACGTGCTTCAGGATTTTCGGTCAAGCACGCATCGACAATTGCGTCCGAGATTTGGTCACAGATCTTATCGGGGTGCCCTTCGGAAACCGACTCGCTGGTAAAAATATATGAATTTCTTTTTGCGTTTGACGTGCTCACAGACTGCTCTCCCTAATATAGTATGACATATGGGAATTAGTGCTGGCAGCCAGTAAGTGCGCTTAGACCGGTTAAAAAATAAAACCCGAATAGGTGGCCGCCAAGCAAGAAATGCCCACCTGTAGGCATCACTGCCAAGTAAGAGAAGTAAGGTCAAGCACTAAAGAAACGTTTGAGGATTATTTATCCTCAGCACTCATGGCCTTAATCAACTCCACCACACGCTTGCGAAGCGCTGGGTTTTTGATTTTATAATAAGCGCGCATCACTTCAAGCGTTTCGCGGTTGTTCATGTTATCGTGCTCGAAAGCCTGCGCGTTAGGCTCGGCCATACCGACACTTGCCGCATCGTCGTTCACGTAATCACCAAAACCCTCGAAGAAGTAGGACACTTGAACGCCAAGCGCCTTGGCGAAATCATACAAGCGACTAGCGCCCATACGGTTGATACCACGCTCATATTTTTGGATTTGCTGGAAGGTAACACCAATTTTTTTACCTACCGTATCTTGGCTTAACCCCAAGAACGTACGCTTTTGACGCAAGCGGCGACCAACATGGATATCGACGGGATGTGGTGTGCTCATAGTTAGTGCTTCACGCGAGTTAAAATGGGGTTATACAACCTAGTATCGCTCATTCGTTAGCATACAGGTTTTTCAAAGCAACAAAATTAACCGTTTATTTATTTTTTGATACCGCAACTGCGAAGAAAAGTCCCCAACAGAATAATCGCCAGCAACAGCAGAATTCCTAACTCTCCATACTTCGAATATGCCGTAACAGGTAATGCCTGAGGCAACTTTACATCCATTGCATCGCGCATATTAAGCGGCAACTGATCGATGATACGACCATAACCATCCGTTATTACGGATACGCCATTATTCGCAGCGCGCACCAGTGGTAATCCTTGTTCGATTGATCGTAGGCGCGCCATGGCTAAATGCTGATAAGGCCCAGGTGAAATACCAAACCACCCATCGTTCGTTACATTAAGCAACCATGCGGGACGCTTGGCTTTGTCGACCGCAATCCAAGGAAAAATCGCCTCATAACATATGAAGGGACTAAACGGGGGAATCCCCTCAACCTCAATTGTTTGCTCTCCAGCCCCACGCGAGAAATCCGTGTCCCCTGGGGTGATTTTATCGAGCGGCAATAATTTGCGCAGCGGCACAAATTCACCAAATGGCACTAGCTGATGTTTATCGTAATGGGTGAGCACATTGCCGTGCGTGTCCATCGCCACCACACTATTCCAAATGCGTTGGTTGGGGCGATAGCCCTCAGCGCGCAACGCACCTGTCAGCAAGCGTTTCAGCGGGGGCAACGATTGCACCTCTTCAATCCGCACACTGAAGGGATAGGCTGTTTCTGGCCAAATCGTAACATCTGGCTCACGAATATCAGACGGCCGCGTCGTCAATTCGCCCAGCACCTTAATGGCAAGGTCACGCCCCTCGCTCGTGCTTTTAATTTCCTGCGGCACGCTGGGCTGAATCACTCGCAACAATGTTTCTGTATAGAGTGTTGGCTGCGCAAGCCGCTGGCTGCCATACACATAACAAAGCCCAAGCAACAACACCGCCGCACCCGTCATCCCATAACGCGCGACTCGCGACACCCCGCGCGACCAGAATAACGGCGTAAGCCCGACAAGCAGCAGAATGAGGCTCAGCCCATAAGTGCCCACCATCGCCGCTATTTGCGCAAACGGCAACACGGCAAGCCCCATGTAGCCCAGCAAATTCCACGGGAAGCCAAACATACCCCATGTGCGCGCCAACTCTACCAGCACCCACAGTGCCGCAAACACCGGCGGCGACATAAACCGTCGGCACGCATACGCCAGCGCACCAAAAACTATAAACCACGAGGCCATCGCCGCACTCAGGCCAAGCACGGAGAACGGCAACATCCAGCCGAATTTACTGGCATCCACCAGAAGCGAATTGGCAATCCACCACGTGCTAGCCATGAAATAGCCATAGCCAAAACAAAACCCACGTAACAGGGCTTGGCCGATGCTCGCACTAGCACTCAACAGCACATAAAAAATCGGCAAGCTAATAAAAATCACTGGCCATACATCAAACGGGGCAAAGCCAAGCGCCATAAGGCAGCCAGCAGCAAACAGCACCAGTGCAATCGTCGAACGATGAAGCTCTGCTATTCTCATTGCCACGCCGCGTTCACCCCTCGCCATGACGTTGAACTACATGCTGTGTACATGCACATCGAGCACAGGTTTTTTGCCAAGCTCATCGCGGATAAGTTTGCGTACAGCACCACGGATGGATTCATCGAGCATGCGCCCTTTACCGCCGCCACGGGCGGTTTTGGCCACTGCCTCTTTCACTTCATCGCGCAGCGCGTTCAGCAGCTCGGTGTCTTCTTTCTCATCCAAACACCCAGGGGCAGAAATCATCGGCGCCCCTGCAAGCTGGCCTTTTTTATCCATCACCACCGAGATAATCACAAACCCATCATCACGAATTTTGCGGCGGGTGCGGATGACGGCAGAATTACTATCGATGAACGTATTGCCGTCGAGCGCAAGGTAGCCCCACTCCACCAAGCCCACAATGCTTGGCACTTCGGCGGTTAGGTTAATCACCACGCCATTGCTTGGCTCAATCGCAATCGGCACACCTAGGTCGCGCGCGAATTTCGCATGCTCGTGAATATGGCGCGCCTCGCCGTGCACTGGCACCGCAATTTTTGGCCGCACCCACTCATACATCCGCTTCAGCTCACCGCGCGCAGGGTGACCCGATACATGGATGAAGCCTGTGCGGTCGTTCATCACTTCCGCCCCTTGGGTGACGAGTTTGTTTACCATGTAGCCAATATTGGCCTCATTCCCAGGAATAGTACGCGATGAGAAAATCACCGTATCCTGAGGGCTGAGTCGAATCGCGGGGTGTTCCCCCCGCGCAATTTTACTGAGCGCCGCACGTGATTCCCCTTGGCAGCCTGTGCAAATGAACAGCACTTTGCTGCGCGGCAACTCCATGCCCTGCACATCCGTTAGGAAAGTTGGCACATTTTTCAGGTAACCGGCATCCTGCGCCGCATGCACCATCCGCCAGATGGATTTACCCGCAATCGCCACGCTACGACCTGCGTCCGCTGCGGCATAAATAATCGTTTCAAGGCGTGCAATGTTGGAGGAGAACGTCGTCACCACCACGCGCTCGTCGCACTGCTTGATGATATCCGTCAGCGCCGCGCGCACATGGAGCTCCGAGCCCGATTCACCTTCGACAAACACGTTGGTCGAATCACACACCATGGCCAGCACGCCCTCATCGCCATATTTGCTGAGGGTTTCTTCGTCCGTCGTCACGCCCACTTGCGGCGCATCATCCAGCTTCCAGTCGCCCGTATGCATAATCACGCCCTTATCGGTGCGCAGCGCCACCGCGTGCATTTCGGGAATGGAGTGCGTGACGGGAACCATTTCAAAGCCAAACGGTCCAATATCGTAAACCTTGCCAGCTTCCACTGGCGTAATCTTGGCTTTGCCTTGCAGCCCCTCCTCCGCCAGCTTGTTTTTCAGCACGGCAGCGGTGAATGGCGTGGCGTAAATGGGGCAGCCAAGCTCGGGCCACAAACTGGCCACTGCCCCCAAGTGATCCTCGTGCGCATGGGTGAGCACCAGTCCCACAATATCGTTTTTATACGGCGTAATCGCATCAATGTTCGGCACCACAATCTCGATACCGGGCAGGTGATGCCCCGCAAAACCAATGCCCAAATCAATCATGATCCACTTACCTTTATAGCGATAAAGGTTGAGGTTCATACCAATCTCGTTCGCACCACCAAGGGGCACGAACAGCACATCGTCGTTGTAGGCATTAAAATTAAAGGTCATTAGTTGGTTCTTTCGTGGATGAGCCGCAACCCGCGGATGGTCAGGTCGGTATCGACCTTGTCGATGGCCTTAGTGGCCTCAGCATACAGTGGCGCAAGCCCACCGGTTGCGATCACTTTCATTGCTTCACCACGCTCGGCCTTAATACGCTCAACGATGCCTTCAATCAGCCCCGCATAGCCATAAAAAATGCCCGATTGCATGGCGTTGGTGGTGTTTGTGCCAATCACTTTTTGTGGGTGCGTAATCGCAATACCGTGCAGTTTCGCCGCCGCACGCTGCAAAGCCTCAAGCGAGAGATTAATCCCTGGCGCAATCACTCCGCCGAGATATTCCCCCTTGCCCGACACAACATCGAACGTTGTCGCCGTACCAAAATCAATCACGATGAGTGCTTGGCCATACTCACTCCACGCAGCAAAGGCATTGATAAGCCTATCTGCGCCGAGCTCTTTTGGATTATCCAGCAGCACTTTCATGCCAAGATCCAACTGCCCATTAGTGATGAGCTGTGGCTCAAGATTCAGGTAATGCCGCACAAAGGATTTCACTTCAAAATTAGCATCTGGCACGACGGATGCCAAAATAACGGCCGAAACATCCTTTTCGCTAATTCCTGCTCGCTCCATCAAAGCAAATAGCCACACGGCATATTCATCCGCGCTGCGGTGATGATCGGTGCGGATACGCCATTGGGCGCGCACATCCTGCCCATCAAGCAATGCAAACACCAAATTGGTGTTACCAATATCAATAGCAAGTAGCATGGCTAGGCTGGCTCCTTATGAAACACATCACCCGCAGAGATCAGCGTAAGGTTTTTCTTTTTATCGCGCAGCAACATGCAGCCCGAGGCGTCAACCCCCTCGAACACGCCTGTCACTTTGTCATCCCCTACAATCACCTCAACCGATTTACCGATTTGGTGTGCTCGCGCCGTCCATGCTTTTACAATCGGCGCAAAACCTTTGGCATCCCATTCATCATAGCGCGCGATAAAATTATGGATGAAGCGCGAGAGCACAATTTTAGCGCTGATGAGCTCCACCCCTGCATCACGCAAGCATGTTGCTGGATACATCACATGTTCGGGGAAGTTATCGACATTAACCCCCACGCCCACGGCAATCCATTGGCGGCTACTCACAATTTCTTTAGTGGTGAACGATTCCAGCAGCACGCCCGAAATTTTTTTCCCATCCACCAGCACGTCGTTCGGCCATTTGCAGGCAATTTTGTTGGGGTCTGGCAAAATTCCTTCCAGCGTATCGGCCACGGCGAGTGCCGCTACAAACGAAAGCTGGCTGCATTTTTCTAAGTTAACACTGGGGCTCAGCAATACCGTAGTGAACAAATTACCATCCGCCGAGACCCACTCGCGCCCCAAACGGCCGCGTCCAGCAGTTTGACGGCGCGCCCAAATCACGGCCCCGTGCGAGGCACCGCCACCGGCAAGGCGCTTGGCTTCCGAGTTGGTACTATCCAACACGTCATACGAAAGAAGATGGTAATCGTTCAGTAGTGTTTTTTGGGCTGGGCTGGCCATCAACTAAATACTCCTGCGGCTGCGCTTGCGGCATTCAACAAGCCCGCAGGGTAGAGGAAAAATAGCGCCGTCACAAGCGCGCAAATGAGCAGCACTGCTTGGCTGAACAACGGCACATGGCGCTCCAGCCCCAGCACGGGTTCATCGAAATACATCACCTTGATAATGCGCAGGTAGTAGAACGCCGCAACAACCGAGGTGAGAACACCCACGACAGCCAGCACATAAAGCTCAGATTGAATCGCGCTCAGGAAGATAAAGAATTTACCGTAGAAGCCCGCAAGCGGCGGAATTCCTGCCATCGAGAACATCATGAGCAGCATGAAGAATGCGCCACGTGGGCTGGTTTTCGATAGGCCTGCAAGGTCAGAGATATTTTCCACCTGCTCACCCGCACGGCGCATGAACAGCACAAAACCAAACGTGCCCACACTCATGAACAAATAAAGTGCAAAATAAATCAGCACACCTTTGATACCCTCAGGTGTTCCTGCCGCCAAACCAATCAGCATATAGCCAACATGGCCAATCGAGCCATACGCCAATAGGCGCTTGATATTGGTTTGGGTCAGCGCGCCAAACGCGCCCACCATCATCGAGGCGACGGCGGTGATGGCCAGAACATTTTGCCAATCGGGCAGCAAGTTGGCGAAGGGGTCCATCAACAACCGAATAAAAATGGCCATCGCCGCAATTTTTGGCGCGGTGGCAAACAGCATGGTAACAGGCGTTGGCGCCCCCTGATACACATCGGGCGTCCACATATGAAACGGCACGGCGGAAATTTTAAAGCACAGCGCCACGATCAGCATCACCATGCCGACAATCGCACCATAGGCAGCTGTCGCCTGCGATTCCTCGGTCATCGCGAATAAATCGGTCATCGCGCTGAAATTCGTGGTGCCTGTGTAGCCATACACCAAACTCGAGCCAAACAGCAGCATGCCCGAAGCCAGCGCACCGAGTACAAAGTATTTAACACCCGCCTCAGAGCTCGTTGCATTATCGCGATCAAAGGTGGCGAGCACATAGAGCGAAAGCGACGAAAGCTCGAGGCCAAGATACAAAGTCAGCAAGTCATTTGCCGAAACCATCACCATCAAGCCCGCCGTCGAAAGCAGAACCAGAATCGGATATTCAAATTTTTTGTGCGGCCCAATCGCCAGCCAGTCGAAGCTCATGCCCAGCACCAAGGTCGATGCCAGCAGCACCATCACCTTCACAAATTGCGTAAAGTTATCAATCGCAATCATATCATTGAAAGCATCTGCCCCCTCGCCAAGCGAGGCATTCGGCCACGCATAGCACGCAGCCGTAAGCATAGCACCCATGGCGAGCAGAGTAATGCCGCCCGTCGCGCGTGCACCACGGAATGCACCGAAGGCAAGTAGCAACAACGCACTCGCCAGCACAATCAGTTCTGGCGTAATCAGGGCGAATTCGGCGAGTTCAAAACTGCTAGTCATGCGTTATTCCTTGTCCGCATCAGTGGTGGACGTTTTTTTATCTTCGGTTTTTTCTGCTGTAGGCTCTAGCGCTTTTGCATCTGCGGAAGCAGCAGCCCCCTCTTCGTTAAGGGATTCTTCTGCCGATGCCTCAGGAATATCTGTGGCCTGACGCATCACTTGTGTCAGCAGTTTCTTGGTCGACGGTTCGATCGATGCGCTGATAGAGGTGGGGTGAACACCCAACCACAGCACGCCAATCGCCAGCGGAACAAAGTAGAGCCACTGCGTGGTGTTCATGTCCTTCAAATCCTTCACGTGCGCGTTGGTAATCTCACCGAACACCACACGACGATAGAGCCAGAGCATATACGCCGCGCCCAAAATCAAGCCCGTGGCAGCCCACGCTGCCGCCCAAGGCGCTGCCTGATAGGTGCCCACCAGCACCAAAATCTCTCCCACAAAGCCCGAGGTTGCAGGCAGCCCAGCGGAGGCCATGGTGAATAGCATGAAGAACGCCGCAAAATAGGGCATCACATTCACCACGCCGCCATACTCCTTAATTTCGCGGGTGTGCATCTGGTCATAGACCACACCAACACAGAGGAACAGCGCGCCCGAAACAACCCCGTGCGAGATCATTTGGAACACGGCACCATCCACCCCTTGTTGGGTGAAGCTAAAAATACCCAGCGTCACAAACCCCATATGCGCCACCGAACTATAGGCAATCAGCTTTTTCATATCTTCCTGCACCAGTGCGACAAGCGAGGTATAAACCACTGCGACAATGCTTAGGATGAAGACGAAATTCGCAAAATAGTGCGACGCCTCAGGCAACATCGGCAACGAGAAGCGCAGGAAGCCATAAGCCCCAAGCTTGAGCAAAATACCCGCCAGAATTACCGAGCCAGCCGTTGGCGCTTGCACGTGCGCATCCGGCAACCACGTGTGCACCGGCCACATTGGAACCTTCACCGCGAAGCTAGCGAACAAAGCGAGCCACAGCCATTTTTGTGCCGCCAGCCCCATGCTGGGCGCTTGGGCAATCAGTGTAGGAATGTCCGTCGTGTTGAAGGTGAAGTAGAGATAGAGAACGGCAAGCAGGAACAACACCGAGCCCGCAAGCGTGTAGAGGAAGAATTTGTACGACGCATAAATACGGTTTTTGCCGCCCCAAATACCGATGATGAGGTACATCGGAATCAGTACTGCCTCGAAGAAGAGATAGAACAGCAGCAAATCCAGCGACGCAAAGGTGCCGATGACAAGCGATTCCAAAATAAGGAATAATGTCATAAATTCAGCAACGCGCGTGGTGATGGATTTCCAACTGCACAAGATACAAATCGGCATCAGGAAGGTAGTCAGTAGCACCAGCCACAGCGAAATGCCGTCCACCCCAAGGTGGTAGCTAATGTTATAGCCCGCAAACCATTCGGCTTTCTCGACGAACTGGAACTCTGCGCTGGTCGCATCGAAACCCGTCAGCAGGGCGAGTGAGAGCAGGAACACCACCACGGTTGAGATGAGGGCAATCCAGCGCGCTGCGTTCGCCCCTGTCGCCTCGTTACGACCGGAAAAATAGGTAACAACCGCCGCAACGAGGGGCAGAACAATCAGCGATGTAAGTAGATGCGACATTAGCGAATTACCGTGTAAGCCAGCCACGTCATCAGCACAAGCAGGCCGATAATCATCGAGAAGGCATAGTGATAGAGGAACCCAGTTTGCAATTTCGCGCTACGCAGTGCCACCGCACGGCTGACAAACGCCGCGCCGTTCGGCCCTAGGCGATCAATGACCTTTGTATCCACCGCATGCCAGAACCAGCGGCCAAACGCCAATGAAGGCTGCACAAAGATGCGCTCATAGAGCTCATCGAAGTACCACTTATTGAGCAGGAATTTATACAGTCCTTGGAAGCGCATCTTGAGTAGCACCGGAAGCTCTGGTCGTTTGATGTAGAATAGAAACGCCAACGCGATCCCAGAAACCCCTGCGATCAACGGTGCGTAGTGAATCAGGAAAGGCGCATGATGCTCAGCATGTTCGCCATGTTCCGCACCAAGAATGCTAATCGAACCATTCCAGAAGGCGAGCGATGGCTCGAGGATTTCCCATGCGTAGAAACCAATCGCGCCTGCGAACAGCGCCCCCAACACCAACGGAATCAGCGGCAACAGCATAATACGTGGCGATTCATGGACATGCTCCATGGTGTGATGATCCGCACGCGGGGTGCCGTGGAAGGTCATGAACAACAAGCGCCAGCTGTAGAACGCCGTCATGAACGCCGCCGCAATACCCAGAGCAAAGGCAACATGGCCGTGGCTGGTACCTGCTGCATAGGCAGCTTCCAGAATCCCATCTTTCGAGTAAAACCCAGCAAACAGTGGAATCCCTGCTAGCGCCAGCGAGCCAATCCACATAAAGGCATAGGTATAGGGAATTTTACGCCAAATACCGCCCATTTTGCGCATATCCTGTTCGCCACTCATCGCGTGAATCACCGACCCCGCGCAGAGGAACAGCAGCGCCTTGAAAAAGCCATGGGTGAACAGATGGAATACCGCCGCGTTATAGGCCGAAACGCCGCAGGCAAAGAACATGTAGCCCAATTGCGAACAGGTGGAATACGCAATCACGCGCTTGATGTCGTTCTGCACAAGGCCAATCGTTGCCGCAAAAAATGCTGTAATCGCACCGATATACGTCACCACGATGAGCGCTGTAGGCGCCAACTCGAACAGCGGCGAGCAGCGTGCGAGCATGAACACACCTGCCGTCACCATGGTTGCAGCGTGGATGAGTGCCGATACAGGTGTCGGGCCTTCCATCGCATCTGGTAGCCATGTATGCAGCATAAATTGTGCTGATTTACCCATCGCACCCATGAAGAGCAGCAAGCAAATCGTGTCCATTACGGGCAAATTCATGCCAAAAATCGACCATGTTGCCTCGGGCGTGGTGGCATGGAAATCGTTTGCTGCTTTAAACACCGTTTCAAAATCAACCGAACCAAAGGTGAGAAACACCGCAGCAATACCCAGCGCAAAGCCAAAGTCACCCACACGGTTGACGATGAACGCCTTCATGGCCGCAGCACACGCACTCGGCTTTTTAAACCAGAACCCGATGAGCAGGTAGGAGCAAAGCCCCACACCTTCCCACCCAAAGAAAAGCTGAATGAAATTATCTGCCGTCACCAGCATCAGCATGCTGAACGTGAACAGCGAAAGATAGGCCATAAAGCGTGGTTTGTGGTCGTCATGGCTCATGTAGCCCACAGAATAAATATGCACGATGGCCGACACCCACGTAACCAGCACCAGCATGATGGCCGTCAACACATCCACCTTCAGCGCCCAGTGAGTTTTAAAATCACCCGAAACGATCCAATCCAGTACCGCAACGTTTGCCGTAACGTCACCACCGCTGATGCGAGCGAAAATTATCGTGGAGAGGACAGCGCTGAGCACCATGGGAATACACGTCATTAGCTGTGCACGGGTATCGCCAATATTACGCACAAACAGGCCAGTGACCACCGCGCCAAACAGCGGCAGAAAAACACATAAAACAATCAGTTCATTCAGCGACATGTTATCCCTTCAACGACGCAATATCTTCGACGTCAATCGTCGCACGGTTACGGAAATAAACAACCAGTATCGCAAGGCCAATAGCTGCTTCGGCTGCTGCTACGGTGAGCACAAACACGGTGAAAATTTGGCCACCTAAGTCACCCAACTTCACCGAAAACGCGACAAAATTGATGTTCACGGCAAGCAACATCAACTCGATGCTCATCAACAGCGTGATGATATTTTTACGATTCAGGAAAATACCCGCAATGCCCGTGACAAACAGCAAGCTCGCCAACACAACATAGTGACCGATACCAATCGAACCGTAAAGCATCTGCGAAACAGGCGCAGCAGCCACGGAAGCCGTATCAACAGCGGTAGTGACGACTTCTTCCATTAGATGCCCTCCCCTGGCTTCACATTAATCATCGTGACGGCCTGCGAACGCGTGCGCGCCATTTGGTCGCTGATTTTTTGCCGTTTCACGCCAACGCGCTGGCGAAGGGTAAGAACAATGGCACCGATCATTGCCACCAACAAAATGACCCCCGAAAGCTGGAAGGCAATCAGGTAATCGGTGTAGAGCACGCGGCCAACCGCATGGGCATTTGTTACATATGCCGCGTCAGGAATGGGGCTTGAGGCAACCGCCAGCGGTGCAGGGCTGAGAATCGAGCTATAGAGAAGCGCCGCCAATTCGACGAACAAGATCACGGCTACACTCACACCAAGCGGCAAGTGCGAGCTGAAGCCCGCACGTAATTTCTCGAAGTTGATGTTCAGCATCATCACCACGAACAGGAACAGTACTGCGACGGCGCCCACATACACAATCACCAACGTCATGGCGATATATTCTGCGCCAAGCAACACAAACAAACTCGCTGCATTGAAGAACGCAAGGATGAGGAAAAACACCGAGTGAACGGGATTTTTTGCCGTAATAACCGCCAGCGCAGCCATCATGAGGATGGTCGCAAAAGCATAGAACAAAAGACTATTTACATCAGTGATCATAAAATCTGTGCGGTTCGGTTCGTTTCAGGTTGCCTTAACGGATGACGCTATTGCTCACAAGTAGTTTAGCGATAGGGCGCATCCGCCTTCAGGTTTGCGGCAATTGCTGGTTCCCAGCGGTCGCCATTGGCCAGAAGTTTGTTTTTGTCGTAAAATAATTCCTCGCGCGTCTCGGCGGCATACTCAAAATTCGGCCCCTCAACAATCGCATCCACGGGGCATGCTTCTTGGCAAAACCCGCAATAGATGCATTTCGTCATATCAATATCGTAACGCGTAGTGCGGCGCGAGCCATCCTCGCGCGTCTCAGCCTCAATGGTAATCGCTTGCGCGGGGCAAATTGCTTCACACAATTTACAGGCAATGCAGCGCTCCTCGCCATTGGCGTAGCGGCGCAGCGCGTGCTCACCACGAAAGCGCGGGGAAAGCGGCCCCTTCTCATACGGGTAGTTAATCGTAACGGCTTTTTTGAAGAAGAAATATTTAAGCGTTAGCGCCATGCCCGAGAGCAACTCGGTAAGCAAAAACGAACGACCAAACTGTACAAGCGATACCATAATCTAACTCGGTAAATTGTTCGTATAGACCAACCAGCCTGCGGTAGCGACAACCCACAACAACGAAACTGGTAGAAAGATTTTCCAGCCCAAGCGCATCAGTTGGTCGTAGCGATAGCGCGGGAACGTTGCGCGCACCCACAGGAACACAAAGAGGCACACGCAAATCTTGAGGATAAACCAAATCGCAGGCGGCACCCAACCCATAAAGTCACCCGCGAATGGCGACTGCCAGCCGCCGAGGAACAGAATCGTCGTCATCGCCGACATCATAATCATGTTGATGTATTCACCAAGGAAGAACAGCGCAAAGCTCATCGAGGAATATTCGACGTTATAGCCCGCCACCAACTCACCCTCTGCCTCAGGCAAATCGAACGGCAGGCGGTTGGTTTCCGCCAAGCCCGAGATGAAGAAAATAACAAACATCGGCAGCAGTGGAAACTGGCCAGCAAAAATATTGAACGCAAACCAGTGCGTCCAGCCACCGCTTTGCGCCGTAATAATATCACCCAGATTGAGCGAGCCTACGAACAGCAGCACGGTGATAATCACCAAACCAATGCTTACCTCATAGCTGACCATTTGCGCCGAGGAGCGAATCGCGCCAAGGAAGGCATATTTCGAGTTCGAAGCCCAACCCGAGATGATAATGCCGTAAACACCAAGCGACGAAATCGCGAACAGGTACAGCACGCCCACATTCAAATCCGCAATCACAAAGTCAGGCGAGAATGGAATCACCGCCCAGCCCAGCAGCGCCAACGCAAACGTAATCATCGGCGCGAGGAGGAACATGACCTTGTTGGCCTGAGTCGGGATGATGGTTTCTTTCAAAAAGAGCTTAAACCCATCCGCAAATGCTTGCAGCAGTCCAAATGGCCCCACCACGTTCGGCCCTTTACGCAGCTGCATGGCCGCAATCACCTTACGCTCGGCATAGGTCAGCATGGCCATACCAATCAGCAAGGGCACGGCAACCACCAGAATTTGGATGACAACCTGTAGCACGCTGACCAGCATTGGCCACTCAGGCATCCACTCGTTCAAGAAACCCAGATACTCTGTAATAAAGGTATTCACGCGGCCTTTTTCTCTTCTTTCGTTTTGCGCAACGACTCAGTGCACTGCGCCATGGTTTTCGATGTACGACTTATAGGATCACTCATGTAGAAATTATGAATCGGATAGTCAAACTTCTCCGACTTAATCACAGGGGTAGCACTATTTTGTGGCTTCCATGTGGCAACGCTGCGCTCATCAATAGTAGCAAAGCTCGTGAACTCTGCGGCGATACGTGCACGCAGCGAGGTGAGTGAATCATAAGCCAGCGGCTTACCCAACGCTTTGGCCAAATCGGCCACAATCGTCCAATCTTCACGCGCAAGCGCTGGTGGGAACACGGCACGGCGCGCTTCCTGAACGCGGCCCTCCGTATTCACATAAAGCGCATTTTTCTCGGTGTAAGCGGCGGCTGGAAGCACTACATCCGCACGGTGCGCACCAATATCGCCATGGTGCCCCTGATACACGACGAACGCATCACCAAAATAGCTCATGTCAATTTCATCCACGCCGAGCAGATACACCATTTGAATTTCTTTTTTCGAGATTGCATCAATGATGCCCGCCATGTCACGGCCACTTGCCTGCGGCACAAAGCCGACATCCAGCGCACCTACGCGGCCAGCGGCATAATGTAGCATGTTGAAACCATTCCACCCTTCACGCACCACATTGCACGTGGTCGCGATTTGCTTGGCAGTAGCTAGAACTGCTTCGCCATCCATGCGTGCAAGGGCACCCGCACCAAGAATAATGACTGGATTTTTTGCGTTCTTGAGCGCTTCTGCAACGGCATGTTTACCACTCGCGATTTCCACCAAAATCTGCGGGTTATCGCCCAGTTGCGTCACAGGGAATGTCAGATCAAACGCCGCACCCACATTAAACATCTGCGCGCCATTCTTCAGGTATGCTTGGCGCAAACGGGTGTTAACAAGAGGCGCTTCGTGGCGTGGGTTGGTACCAATCATCAGCACCACATCCGCGCTCGCAAGGCCAGCAATCCCCGTGTTCATCAAGTAACTAGCACGGTCGGTCGCATCAATCTTCGCGCCATCCTGCCTGCACTCAAGGTTGGGCGAGCCAATTGCCGTCATCACATCCTTCAGCGCCACGGTGGATTCCACATCCACCAAATTCCCCACCACCGCAGCAATTTGCGTAGGCTTCAACAATTTCACTTTATCAGCAACCGCGGCAAGCGCTTCGTCCCAGCTTGTTTCCACCAACTTACCGTCTTTACGCACATACGGGCGGTCAAGGCGTTGCGACTTAAGACCATCACACGCGAAGCGGGATTTATCGCTGAGCCATTCCTCGTTCACTTCTTCGTTCAGGCGCGGCAGAATGCGCAGCACCGCCTCTCCGCGTGAATCAACGCGAATGTTGCTCCCCACGGCATCCAGCACGTCGATGCTTTCAGTTTTCGTCAGCTCCCACGGCCGCGCATTAAAGGCGTAAGGCTTGCTGGTCAGCGCGCCCACAGGGCACAAATCAATGATGTTTGCCGAAAGTTCGCTGGTCAGGGCGCGCTCAAGGTAGCTGGTGATTTCCATATGCTCACCGCGACCCAGCGCGCCAATTTCGGGCACCCCAGCCACTTCATCCACAAAGCGCACACAGCGCGTGCAGTGAATGCAGCGGGTCATGGTGGTTTTCACCAGCGGGCCCATGTATTTTTCTTCAACCGCGCGTTTGCTATCGCAATAGCGGCTTTCTCCATTGCCATAGGCAAAGGCTTCGTCTTGCAAATCGCACTCACCGCCTTGGTCGCAGATGGGGCAATCCAGCGGGTGATTGATGAGCAAGAACTCCATCACCCCTTCGCGCGCCTTTTTTACCATCGGCGTGTTGGTGAACACTTCCATATTCGGTGCCGCTGGCAGCGCACAGCTTGCCTGTGGCTTTGGCGGGCCGGGGCGCACCTCGACCAAGCACATGCGGCAATTGCCGGCAATTTTCAAACGGTCATGGTAACAAAAACGCGGAACTTCCACGCCCTCGCGGTCACACACTTGGATGACCGATTCCCCAGCGTTAAATTCAACTTCGCGTCCGTCTAGTTTCATCGTTGGCATGGTTTAAGTCCTAATTCCCCTTGCGTTATTTCTGCCGAGCATAAAAGCTCAGTATTTCGTATATCTTATCTTTCAGCCTCGCAAACTCGGCCTGCTTATCTTTTTTAAATTTAATTTTAAAGGCACTATTATCCTCGGTGGATGAAATGCCCACACGCGTCAGCTCCATAATGCCGGGCGCAAGCGCATTTGCCTCTTTAAATTTTACCTCCAGCACCGAGCTATACGGAATCTCCCGCTTCGCCTCACCTTTCAATTTACTAATCACTCCCGACCGCGTGATGATAATGCGATCCTTCAACAGCGTAATCTCGCCGTCTATCCCTTGCATTTTCATCGACCAGACATCGTTCACGCAACTCTCCGTTGCTTGCCAGTGAACTCATCAATCCGTCGCTCAATCTCAGGGCGGAAGTGGCGCACCAGCCCTTGCACAGGCCATGCAGCCGCATCACCCAGCGCGCAAATCGTGTGCCCTTCAATGCGGCTTGCCACATCCAGCATATGGTCGATGTCCTCGCGTTTTGCGTCACCCACCACCATGCGCTCCATTTGGCGCCACAGCCACCCCGTACCCTCGCGGCATGGGGTGCATTGGCCGCAGCTTTCATGCATGTAAAATTTACTCAGGCGCGCAATGGCTTTCACAATATCCGTGCTCTTATCCATCACAATCACCGCCGCGGTGCCAAGGCCGGTGCGCGCTTCCTTCAGCGCGTCGAAATCCATCAGCACTGTGTCGCATACGGACTTCGGAATCATCGGGCAGCTCGATCCACCCGGAATCACCGCCAGCAGATTATCCCAACCGCCGCGCACCCCGCCTGCGTGTTTCTCAATCAATTCACGCATAGGGATGGACATGGATTCTTCCACATTGCACGGCTTGTTGACGTGGCCAGAGATGCTGAACACCTTGGTGCCCGCATTGTTCGGGCGTCCAAAGCTGGCGAACCAGCTAGCGCCGCGACGCAAAATCGTTGGAACCACAGCGATACTTTCGACATTATTCACCGTCGTCGGGCAGCCCCACACACCCGCACCCGCTGGGAATGGCGGCTTCAGGCGCGGCTGGCCTTTTTTACCTTCGAGTGATTCAATCAGCGCGGTTTCCTCGCCGCAAATGTAAGCCCCTGCCCCGCGATGCACGAACACATCGAAATCATAACCCGAACCTGCAGCGTTTTTACCCAACAAGCCTGCATCATAGGCCTCAGCGACTGCTTTTTCGAGGCAGTGATATTCGTGCCCAAATTCACCGCGGATATAGATGTAAGCGGCCACCGCACCAATGGCAAAACCGCCTATCAGGCAGCCTTCCACCAGTTTGTGGGGGTCGTTGCGCATAATTTCGCGGTCTTTACAGGTGCCGGGTTCCGATTCATCCGCATTCACCACAAGGTAGCTTGGTCGGCCATCGCTCACCTTGGGCATAAAGCTCCACTTCATACCGGTGCTGAACCCTGCACCGCCACGCCCGCGCAGGCCCGAATCCTTCACCTGCTTGATGATTTCGTCGCGCCCAAGCGCCAGAATGGCTTTGGTGTTGTCCCAATCCCCGCGCGATTGCGCACCTTTCAAGCCTGCATCATGAAAGCCAAAAAGGTTGGTAAAAATTCTGTCTTTATCGGCTAACATTTATGCCCCCACTTTCTCGGTCAGCGCCACGCGCTCGCCCACAGGCTCGGAGCGGTTACGGCCCGTTTGCGAGCCCACTTTTGGCTTCTCGCCGCGTTGCAGCTTCAAAATAATTTCGCGCGTCGAATCATAAGTTAAATCTTCGTAGAAGATTTCGCTCGCATCATGCCCATCCACCTGAATCATCGGCGCGTTGGCGCAGGCACCCAAGCACTCCACCTCACGCAGGGTGAACATACCGTCGCGCGTCGTTTCGCCCATCTCGATACCAAGCGTATCCTTACAGGCCTTCACCACCGCATCGCTGCCCGCCAGCCAGCACGGCGTGGTGGTGCAGCACTGAATGAAATGGCCGCCAACCGGCGCAAGGTTATACATAGTGTAAAAACTCGCCACCTCGTGCACACGGATGACAGGCATGTTGCAAATTTTTGCCACCAGCTCAATCGCCGCTTGCGGCAGCCAGTTTTGGTTTTGCTTCTGCGCCATCCACAGCAACGGCATCACGGCCGATTGCTCGCGCCCCGCAGGGTATTTCGCGATGATTGCGGGAATCTTCGCCTCGTTCTCCGCCGTGAAGGCGAAGCTCGCAGGTTGCTCCACATGTTTTACCGATACGCCAGCCATATTAATGCTTCCATTTTTCAGTCAAATTCATCTTCGTAGTCTCGAGCTTCTGCGCTTCCTCGGGCGAAACGCGGTAGCGAATACCATCCGTCACAAACGCCGCAGCAGCCAGATCTTTCGCGCTCACTTCTGCGCAGTTAGGAAAGCAGCTCGTGCCGCCTTGCTCGCTGCACACGGGCCACAATTTCTTATGCGCCGCTTCATAAGCCGCCTTATCCCTCTTAAATTCATCATATTTTGCGCGTTGCAGACGGTTGATTTTCTGTCCCGCGGCTAAGCGCTTCTCGATATTCGCAATGCTCTTATTACCCACCAACCCAACTTGGATTTTGCACGCAAAGGCAGGCGTAGCGATAAGAAGCAAAACTGCAAATAGCAGTGTGTTCATCGGTCAATCTCCCCGAACACCACGTCGAGCGTACCGATGATCGCCGAAACATCGGCCAGCATGTGGCCACGGCTCATGAAATCTAACCCTTGCAGATGCGCAAATCCTGGAGCGCGGATATGACACTTATAGGGACGGTTCGTACCATCACTCACCAGCACCACACCAAACTCGCCCTTGGGCGCTTCCACCGCGGTGTAGGTCTCACCCGCTGGCACTTTGTAGCCCTCGGTGTAGAGCTTAAAGTGGTGAATGAGCGCTTCCATGGATTGCTTCATTTCCCCGCGCTTGGGGGGCGCAATTTTGGGGTCACCCGTCACCACCTCGCCCTTGGGCATTTTGGCGACGCATTGCTTGATGATGCGCAACGACTGGCGCATTTCTTCCATGCGGCACAAATAGCGGTCGAAACAGTCACCGTTCTTGCCCACGGCAATATCGAACTCTAACTCGGAATAAATCTCATAAGGCTGACTGCGGCGCAGATCCCACGCAATGCCACTGCCGCGCAGCATCGGGCCGCTGAAGCCCCACGCCTGCGCCTGCTCTGGCGTCACCACGCCCACATCCACCGTCCGCTGACGCCAAATGCGGTTATTAGTGACGAGCGTTTCCACATCATCGATAATCTTGCCAAAGCCATCGCAGAAGCGGTCGATATCATCTTCCATCCCTGCGGGAATGTCTTGGTGCACGCCACCGGGGCGGATGTACGCCGAGTGGAACCGTGCGCCCGAGGCACGCTCATAAAATTCCAAAATCCGCTCGCGCTCCTCGAACATCCACAACAGCGGCGTGGTGCCGCCCACATCGAGGATTTGCGTGGTAACGTTGAGGATATGGTTCAAAATCCGCGTCAGCTCGCTGAACATCACACGGATATATTTCGCGCGCTCGGGGATGGTGATCCCCGCCAGCTTCTCAACGGCAAGGCTATAGCAATGCTCCTGACACATGGGCGAAACATAATCCAAGCGGTCGAAATACGGCAGCGCCTGCAAATATGTCTTGTGCTCGATGAGCTTTTCCGTGCCGCGGTGCAGCAGGCCGATATGCGGGTCGGCACGCTCCACCACCTCGCCATCCATCTCGAGAACAAGGCGTAACACGCCATGCGCCGCAGGGTGTTGCGGCCCGAAATTGAGGGTCATGTTCTTAATATCGACCTGATTACTCATCTCAATCTTCCTTATTTAGCGCCAGCTTCCATCGCTTTTTTACATTCTGCGAGGTAGGCTTGGTTCTGCTCGACATAGGCTTTTGCATCTGCCCCATTTTGGTTGGCATAATCAATCATATGCTGCTCGCAAGGGTGAACCGCTGTCGCGGGTAAAGCATCTTGCAATGGGCCAGTCGGCAAGGCCGCATCGGATGTTGGCGCAGGTGCCACGGGGGCAAGAGGGTCAACAGCGTCAGCCGGAGGAGCGATTGGTGCAACTGGAGCCGCTGGAGGTACGGGCTGCGCCAATTCTGCTGCAGGCAACTCCGATGAATCAGAGGATAGCAAAAAGAACGCTAAGCCCCCAATCAAGAGAACGCCGACAAGCACGGCCAATAATAATAGTTTCTTTTTGCTATTGCCCGAGGCAACTCCGGGAACAGCACTTTCAGCGCCGTAATTTGCTTCCACAGCACTTTGCGCCTGCTGCTGATATTGCGAGACAGATTCTTGCATTTTTTCCATGATATTAGCCACCGGTTCTTCAGGTGTTTGCTGATCGAATGGGTTGTTCATAATAACTCTCCCTATCTCTTACAGTTCATCCAAAAATCTGTGCATCATATAGACATCCACCAGCCCGTGCCGCTCGTGACGATAGCCCTGCGGCATAGTGCCAATAATTTTAAATCCGAGCGATTGCCACAGCGCTACCGCCTTGGCGTTGGTGCTCACCACATAATTAAATTGCATCGCCTTATAGCCATACTGCTTAGCGTCCGTCAGCGATTCCTGTCCCAGTGCGTAGCCTATACCCATGCCACGGTGGTCGTGATGCACGATGTAAGAAGCGTTGGCGATATGGTCACCGCGCCCTGTACGATTCATACGAATAGCGCACACGCCGGCCACTTTACCATCGGGCAAGCGCGCAACGATAGTGGTGATAACGTTTTTTAGCCAATAATTACGAATCCACTCATCCGTCAGCTCGCCACGCTCGTAGCTGTAGGTCTCACCCTCGTCGACCACATGAAGGAAAATCTCCTTCACGGCCTCGAAATCATCCATCGTGGCGGTAGCGAGGGTAAAAGCAGGCTTCTCAGATGTTTTTTTCATTGCACTCATGACGCCTTCTTCTCGGCCGCAGGAGCAGCAGGTGGCGGCGCAGGTGGCGCGGGCGGTGGTGGCGCTTTATCGAGGTAGTCACACCCCTCCCACGGGCTCATGTAATCAAAGCTGCGGTAGGCTTGATTCAGCTTCACGGGCTCATAGACCACGCGCTTTTGGTCTTCGTCGTAACGCATTTCCACATAGCCCGTCAGCGGAAAATCCTTGCGTTGCGGGTGACCTTCGAAGCCGTAATCCGTCAAAATACGGCGCAAATCGGGGTGATACATGAAGAAAACCCCATACATATCGAACACTTCGCGCTCGAACCAACCGGCAGATGGATAGACTTCACATGCGGACGGCACGCCTAGCCCCTCTTCCACCGGCACCTTAATGCGAATACGGCGATTCTTTTTCAACGAGAGGAGATTATAGACCACCTCAAAACGCTCAGGGCGGTTGGGATAATCAATCGCCGTCACATCCATCAATTGGCTGAATAGGCAGTTTTCATCGTCACGCAAAAAGGTCAGCAAATCGATGATATGTGCAATTGAGGAAGTAAGCGTTAACTCGTCATTCGCTATTGCAAATGCACTCACGCGATCCGAAACGAACCCTTGAATATATTCACCGAATTCCTGCAAGCTCTGGCTCATATTATCTCCGAATCGTGCTGGTGCGGCGGATTTTCTTCTGCAGCTGCAAGATGCCATACATCAGCGCCTCGGCCGTTGGCGGGCACCCAGGAACATAGACATCCACTGGCACAATGCGATCGCAGCCACGTACCACCGAATAGGAATAATGATAGTAGCCGCCGCCATTGGCGCAGCTACCCATAGAAATCACCCAGCGTGGCTCCGACATTTGGTCGTATACCTTACGCAACGCAGGCGCCATTTTGTTGCACAATGTGCCCGCCACAATCATCACGTCGGATTGGCGGGGGCTTGGGCGGAATACCAGCCCGAAGCGGTCCATATCGTAGCGCGCCGCCGCTGCCTGCATCATCTCCACCGCGCAGCAGGCCAAACCAAACGTCATCGGCCACAAGCTGCCCGTGCGCGCCCAGTTCACCAAATCATCCAGCTTAGCGACCACAAAGCCCTTATCGTTAAACTCATCAAGCGCGCGACCCAACAACACATCCTGCGAGGTCGCAGGGGCGAGTGGTTCAGCATGGGTGGTTAGTTGATTCATATCGTGTACTCTTTAAATAAAAAATGCCTGCAAGAACTGCCTGCTATTCCCAATCCAGTGCGCCTTTTTTCCATTCGTAAATAAATCCAATGGTGAGGACACCCAAAAACACCATCATCGACCAAAATCCAATCATCCCGATATCACCCAGCGCAATGGCCCACGGGAACAGGAAAGCAATCTCGAGGTCAAAAATAATAAACAAAATCGCGACCAAATAGAATCGCACATCGAACTGACCACGCGCATCGCCAAATGGCTCAAACCCGCACTCATACGGCGATAATTTCTCGGCATCGGGCTTGAGTTTTGCCAACAAAAACGGTGCGGCAATCATAATAAATGACAGGCCACAAGCAATGGCCAGAAAAACCAGAACAGGAAAATATGAGCTGACGACGGATTCCATAAGCTACTGCGCGAAGGGGGTTGTTTTGCCGCTTATAGCGAACCACAACCGCCGCGAGAAGTGTTTTTTGCAGTTGCGAGGTGCGTGGGGATAAATGCCCATTTCTGATGCCGTTAGGCAACATGCACACAAGCGCAACCCCACGCATAACGAGATTTCTCTGAAAAGCCTACGATGCGCGCTTGTTACACGAGTTTCAAAGCTCTGATTAAGATACCCTGTGCACGTGATAAATTCTTCGCTATAATCTGAATAGAAACCAAGATGAAGGAACCACTCGATGGGGGCACTGGAAACGGCTGTCGAAATCACCACGCGCGATGACAGCCTAGATATTTGGGTCGATGCCAATAATAATGGCATCAAAGACGACGACGACGTGAACATCTACGTCACTGCAGGCGGCGGTTTTTACACCACCAGCCCCACCTTCAACCATCCGCTAGACAGCGAAATCCAGTCGCGCATCAAGGAGCTTGCGGTGGATGTGCTTGCCAACGGAAATACCGACCATTCAGCCATCACCACATTGCGCGAGCTATCACTCGAGTTGGTGATTCGCGCCACCATGCCTGCAGTTAAATCTGCAATCCCTTCCGATGAAACCCTCAATACAGCCGTCGTCATCACTCGCGGCCGCGACAATTTAGATATCTGGGTCGATGCGAACAATAACGGCGTGCAGGATGACGACGATGTGAATATTTATGTTACAGTCAGCGGTGGCTTCTACACCACTAGCCCAACCTTCAAATACCCGCTAGACAGCGAGATTCAAGATCGCATCAAACACATTGCTATAGAATTACTCACCCACAACAAAATCGATCTCGCCGCCGAGCGAACCCTGCGCGAACTGGCATTCGAATTGGTGGCTAAAGCAACAGGGCTGAATGATTACTAGTGTACGCGCTATGAACCACTAAAAAAGGCGCCACCTTGCGGAAGCGCCTTTTTTAGTGGCGGGAGTGACGGGACTCGAACCCGCGGCCTCCTGCGTGACAGGCAGGCGCTCTAACCAACTGAGCTACACCCCCGCAATTTAGTGCGGAATATTCTCTCCCTTCAGCACCCCACGCCTAAGCGTAAGATGGTGGGCGATCACGGACTCGAACCGCGGACCCTCTCGGTGTAAACGAGATGCTCTAACCAACTGAGCTAATCGCCCCTTCGTGTTGTGGGTGTCACCACCACAACCATCAAGGAGGTGCGTGTCATAACCATAAACGCGAGGGCTTGCAAGAGCAAATTACACTTTCTCGATGAGAGCGAATAAGCGGCTCAAAACCAGCCCAAACTGATAAAAAAACGGCGTAGCCATATCTGACTACGCCGTTTATTTTCATCACGCAGGCAATCGCCTGCGTAAAGACTTACCCAAACTTACGCAGATTTGCGCTTGTTTACGGTGTCTTTCAGGGCTTTGCCTGGCTTGAATTTTGGCTGAACCGAAGCAGCGATTTTGATCACAGCGCCGGTGCGTGGGTTGCGGCCTTCGGTAGCTTTGCGCTTAACCGAGGTGAAGGTGCCGAAGCCAACGAGGCGTACTTCTTTGCCTTTGCTGAGCGACTTGCTGATGGTTTCGATGAATGCATCAACAGCTTCAGCTGCTTTTGCTTTGGTCAGTTCGCATTTGTCGGCGATCTCAGCGATCAGTTCGTTCTTGTTCATAGGGAACTCCTTGAATGTTGGTAAGGTTAAAACAACTTCGTGCCAAGCGACAGAAACCTTGTGTTTTTTTAGTGCCTCACAAAACACAACATTGCTGTTTTATTTTTTGATGCACTCGTTGAATCCAAGGGTTTGCCTTGTCACTAGCCACGCGAACTAAGCACTATTCAAATTTGCTGTAAACAAGAAAAGTCAAAAAACTGGCGGAAAACTCAAGTTTTTAACATGTATTTTTTTCTTGCAATTTCAGTTCGCGCCTCGGCAAACCAGCGAACAAGACGTGATTTTATTTTTTTCGATATTGAAAAACACTAGCGTTTCGGCGGCTCTCCAAGCATTCGCGCAAAAACAAAATCGCTCCACACCACAGGGAAAACCGCCAATATACGCAGTGGAATATAGAGCAAAAGTGGGAAGGCAATCCGCCGTTTTTTCTTCTCCAAGTTGCGCAAAATGATGTGCGCTGCTCTTTCAACGGGCATAATAAATGGCATCGGAAAGTTATTTTTGTCGGTCAGCGGCGTCACAATCCACCCTGGGCAGATGACGCTTACTGCAATTCCATGCGGCTTTAATTTGCCGTGCAATGCATCGCCATACACGCGCACCGCAGCCTTACTTGCACTGTATGCAGGCGCACTTGGTAGCGCGCAGATTCCCGCCAGCGACGACATGATGGCTATATGCCCACGCCCACGTGCTTTCATGCGCTCGATGAGTGGGTGAATCGTATTCACTACACCATTCACGTTCACATCGAATACCGTTTCCGCCGCCTCCACCGTCTCGCCGCCACCCATGCTGCCGGTTGAAATTCCTGCGTTCGCAATCACCACATCAATCGGCGTTGCGTCATCCATCGCCATAATAAATGCTGCAAGTTTTTCTTTTTCGCGCACATCAATGCTGGCAACATGCACGCGCGCACCTTTGGCCTCACATCGCGCCGCCACTTCGCGCAAGCGATCTTCGTTTCGTGCAGTTAATATAAGTGTAGTACCTGTGGCCGCATACGCCTCCGCCAGCGCTGCGCCAATGCCGCTCGATGCGCCCGTGATTAGAACGGCGGGCAATGCAGCCCCTTTAAACTTCCCGTAAAAATCTCGAAGCCCGTTGCTGTCACGCCAATCGAATGCTCGAACTGCGCGCTGAGCGATTTGTCGCGCGTCGTTACCGTCCACCCATCTTTCTGGTTAAGGATGGTTCCCGCCTTGCCGACATTAATCATCGGCTCCACAGTGAAGAACATCCCCTCCTCCAGCGTCACGCCGGTGTTGGGTTTGCCGAAATGGAGAATGTTGGGTGCAGTGTGAAAAATTTTGCCAAGTCCATGGCCGCAATATTCACGCACAATGGAATAGCCGAACGATTCGGCATAGGTCTGGATTGCGTGGCCAATATCGCCCGTTTTAATTCCGGGGCGCACCACTTCAATCCCCTTCATCATCGCAGCATAGGTCACTTCGGTCAGGCGTTTGGCCTTCACTGCCACATCGCCCACCCAATAGGTGCGGCTGGTGTCGCCGTGCCAACCATCCACAATCACCGTCACATCGATATTTACAATGTCACCGTTCACCAATTTACGCGCATCAGGAATGCCATGACACACCACATGGTTCACACTGGTACAGATAGACTTCGGAAATCCGCGATAACCCAGCGGCGCTGGAATTGCCCCAGCGGCGATAATTTTATTGTGGCAAATGGTGTTGATCTCATCGGTCGTAATGCCCACGCGCACCACATCCACCATATCATCGAGGATGCTGGCAGCAAGCGCGCCCGCCTTGCGCATGGCGGCAAATTCCGCTGGCCCATGCAGTGGTATTTCGCGGCTATCGCCCCATGAGTCGTTATCATCATCATCGTTCATGACAATCTTCATGACAGAACTGCGAAACGGTTGCAAGCCACACTGAAGCCCACTATTAAACCTGCATGAAAAAGATCGTCACCGCATCCCTCCTCATCATCGGCAATGAAATCCTTTCAGGCCGCACGCAGGATAAGAATTTGTCGCACCTCGCTCTGAAGTTAAATGACGCAGGCATCCAGCTTCGCGAAGTGCGCGTGGTGCCCGATATCGAGGGCGAGATTGTCGATGCAGTGAACGCCCTGCGCGCGAAGTTCGATTATGTATTCACCACGGGCGGCATTGGCCCCACGCACGATGATATTACCACTGCCTCCATCGCCAAGGCTTTTGGCGTTGCCGTCATCCGCCACCCCGAGGCCGAGGCCGCACTGCGCGCCCATTATGGCGCCGAAATCAACGAAGCACGCCTCAAAATGTCCGAAGTGCCAGTGGGCGCCACCCTCATTCCCAATGCCATCAGCGTTGCCCCAGGGTTTCGCATGGAGAACGTGTTTATCATGGCGGGCGTGCCACGCATCATGCAGGCCATGCTCGATGCTATCATACCCCATCTCGAAGGCGGGGCAACCGTGCTTTCTGCCAGTATTGCCACCAATTTGCTCGAAGGCACCATCGCCGATGGCCTGACCGACATCCAAAACCGTTATATGGATATCGATATCGGCAGCTACCCCACCTACGAATCGGCGCAGGGCTACCGCACCACCCTCGTCCTTCGCTCGCCGGATGCTGGCCGCAACGAAGCCGCCCGCAGCGAGCTCGAAGCGATGATTCTGGCACTGGGTGGCATGGTGATTAACGCTCCTATCGCCTAAGCGTTCACACTTCTTGCATTTCAAATCATCCCACGTTACCACAGCGTCGTGATGTCCCCATGGCGGAATTGGTAGACGCTGCAGACTTAAAATCTGTTTCGAGTAATCGAGTGCCGGTTCGATTCCGGCTGGGGGCACCACTTAGTGAATAGGCCTTTGTGCCTATTCACTAAGTGGTATTCTGGCTGCTATCGAATCGTCGGTTCGACCATAAGCTTAGTAAGCGCAGCAAACTTAGCGTTGGCACGAGGGCATTGCCCGAGAAAATCCGGCTGGGGGCACCACTAACCATCGTCACCTCTTTACACATCGCCTACCCCGCAACTTGCTCAAAGCCGCGCGATTCCATTTATTTTTCGACATGGCGCAGGTTTAGCTGGACTTCCCATGCGTTTCTCGGTATTGCAGCAGCCCACGGCACATTCGCCTTTCAATTATGCGACCTTCGCACAAACGAAACAATGCGCCGTAGCTTCTTAAGTTGGTGACGCGGGGTGGAGCAGCCCGGTAGCTCGTTAGGCTCATAACCTAAAGGTCGTCAGTTCAAATCTGGCCCCCGCAACCATTCTAACTTTAAATGGATCACCCAACGCAAGGCCAACCAAGCCCTCTGCGTTATGACGCAACTCCGCCTCTAGGTAGCCGCTGGCCGTAGGTAGTAGGCTTATTTGCCCCATAAGCGCCTTTAAACACTCCCTGGCTCGCCCCACATCGGCATAAAGCGTTTTGCCGAGGCTACCTACCATAGCACGGTACTTTTCCGCCATATTCGGTAAAATGGTCGTTATTGCATCTGTGGCTTGGTTATTGGCCGCCAGTGCGCGCTTAGCTTGTTCGTGTTCTGCTTCCGCCCTTTGCAATGCTTCCTTCGTAGTGGGCGTAATAATCCCTGCGCTGATTGCTTTCATAAGGTTAGCAATCTGGCGCTCCGCTTCTTCTAGCCGTTGTTTCTGTGCTACTACTTCCGGGGTGTGGGTGGACTGCTGTTTCTGTATTTCATCTGTAACATCAGAAATGAACAGCTCCATCGCTTCGTCGGAAAGTAAGTCCTGCTGGATAATCTCAAGAAGGCTTCCTTCAAGAATCTTCCGCGATACGCGCAGGCGGTTATTACATGCCGCGTCCCCACGATTGATGTTAGTGGAGCAGCCGTAAGAGCTCGCGCTGTATACCGTATAG
>JAMHWA010000062.1:0-1104 GCA_035911175.1 Alphaproteobacteria bacterium | reverse complement strand
GATAATTGCATTTAACGGTGTGCGGATTTCATGCGAAAAGTTGGCAAGAAACTCGCTTTTTAAGCGATAGGCTGTGGCCACTTCCTGCGCCCGCGCTTCTTCGGCCTTTTTGGCCCGCGCTAGATCTTGCGCCAGCTTGTCGAGATCCTCGTTTTGTTGGCGGATGATCTCCATGTGCAGCGCGCGCTGCTGATAGCTGGCTAGCGCACGACTGGCCACCGCGCTTTTGGTTCTTACTTCTTCTTTTAAGCGCGCGACTGTGGCTTCCAGTTCCGCAATTCTGCGGTCCTTTTCATCCGTCATTTGTGCGAGCCAAAGACTAACGATGTAAGAGTTGTGTTGATATGAAATCCGCAGTATGTTTCAAAATGACATACCATGCCTACGGTCGGTGGGGCCAATTTGAAAGTTTCTGATAGCTGAGCCATTTTTCCATGCGCGCGGGAGACGAATACTCGTGCATAGCAGTGGAAGAAAATCGCTGCAGATGGATTCTCAACTTTGCGGGGAATTTCTTCCTTAATGAACTTCTCGGTGACTTCTGCGATATCGCCAAGCTGCATGATCTCTAGCTCGGTGTCTTCCACTAGCAGGTTGGCGAACAGCACCGAGCCATCGGGAAGCGGTGCCCAAGGCGAACGAATGAAGTACTCATGACCGACTCGCAGCGCCGTTGGGTACATCGTAAATCCGGTCAGCTGCGGATGGTGTAGCCCATCTATGGTGGTTCCAAGCAGGTCGGCGTAGCGCTGCGCCGCAGGCTTGCCATCAATCTCTAGGGCGCGGGTGCCAGTTTCATCGACCTTGGTGATGGTCATTGTGCGCCCGGTTGGGGTGTAGGCGTGCGTGCGCAGCGCTGCCCAAGGCGCGCGGATGTCAAACAGCGCTACCAGTGCCGCATCCGTGGCGACTTCCCCATCCACATGGACCTCGGCAGTCTTTTGACTGTCGTCCGGATTCGAGTCCGAGGCACCGCCTCCAACCAGCACCAGGCCTTGGTTTTTTTCCAGTACGCCAAGCAGCAGCTCTTCCTTTTTCATTCGATAGCCATCATCGATAACCAGCCCAAGATGGCGCTTGGTATTGAGGTCGGCCTGCCTGACA
>JAMHWA010000061.1:0-3024 GCA_035911175.1 Alphaproteobacteria bacterium | reverse complement strand
GGGTTGGCTGTCGAACGATACGATGCAGGAAATCGCTTCGTACATCGGGATGCCGCCGATCGCGGTGTACGAGGTCGCGTCGTTCTACACGATGTACAACCTGAAACCGACCGGCAAATTTAAGCTGACCGTATGCACTAATTTGCCATGTCAGTTGCAGGGCGCCACGGTCTGTGCGGACCACGCGAAAAAGAAATTGGGGATCGACTTCGGCGAGACCACGGTAGACGGTTTGTTTACGCTTAAAGAGGGTGAGTGCTTCGGCGCTTGCGGCGAGGCGCCTGTTTATACCGTGAACAATCACGATATGCGCTGCAAAATCACTCCCGAGCGATTCGATGCGCTCGTCGACGAACTGAAAAAGGCGTAGGCGAACCAGTATGCATTTCGGACCGCACATTAACCCCACTATCTTCGCCGATCTTAAGATCGATGATGCGAACGATTGGCGCATTGGCCCTTATCAGACCCGCGGCGGTTACGAGGCGCTCAAAAAAATCCTTTCGGAAAAAATCCCGCAAGATCAGGTTATCGCAGAAGTCAAAAAATCTGCCTTGCGTGGACGGGGTGGCGCCGGTTTTCCAACCGGCTTGAAGTGGAGCTTCATGCCACGTCAGTTTCCCGGGCAAAAATATCTCGTCTGCAATTCCGACGAGGGCGAGCCGGGTACTTTCAAGGATCGCGACATCCTTCGATATAACCCACACATGGTGATCGAGGGCATGGCAATCGCAGCCTACGCAATGGGCATCACAGTGGGTTACAACTACATCCACGGCGAAATTTTTACGACCTACGAGCGCTTTGAAGAGGCGTTGGAAGAGGCGCGCGCAGCGGGCTTCTTAGGTAACAACATTTTGGGAAGCGGGTTCGACTTCCAGCTCCACGCGTTCCATGGTTACGGCGCGTATATCTGCGGTGAGGAAACTGCACTGCTGGAATCCCTCGAGGGCAAAAAAGGACAGCCGCGCTTCAAGCCTCCATTTCCTGCGAGCTTCGGCTTGTATGGCAAACCGACGACCATCAACAACACCGAAACCTTCGCTGCTGTTCCCTGGATCATGCGCAAGGGCGGAGAGGCCTTCCTAAACCTCGGGTTACCGAATAATGGCGGAACGAAATTATTCTCCATTTCGGGTGACGTCGCTCGCCCCGGCAACTACGAAATCCCGCTTGGAACACCGTTCGCGACGCTGCTTGAACTCGCTGGCGGAATGCGCGACGGAAAGAAGTGCAAGGCCGTGATTCCCGGTGGTTCATCGGCCCCGGTGATTCCCGGAGCCACCATGCTGCAAACGAACATGGATTACGACTCCATCGCCAAGGCGGGATCCATGCTCGGCTCGGGTGCTGTCATCGTTATGGACGATACCCGATGCATGGTGAAGTCCTTGCTTCGTTTGTCGTATTTCTATTACGAAGAGTCATGCGGTCAATGCACGCCCTGCCGCGAGGGCACTGGCTGGATGTGGCGGGTCGTCAATCGTATCGAAAACGGCGAAGGTCGTAACGAAGATCTTGACATGTTGAATTCAGTGGCCGACAACATTCAAGGCCGTACGATTTGTGCGTTGGGCGACGCAGCAGCAATGCCGGTTCGCGCCTTCGTGAAGCACTACCGTGATGAGTTTCAGTATCACATCGACAACAAACGCTGCCTCGTGCCAGCGTACATCTAACACCCTACTGTCCCACGGTTTATCCGACAAGCCACCAGAACGCTGACACCCCCATGTTGAACATCGAAATCGACGGCAAAGCAGTCCAAGTCCCACCGGGAAGCACGGTGATGGACGCCGCCAATCAGGTGGGGGCCTATGTGCCACATTTCTGCTATCACAAGAAATTAAGCATCGCGGCCAACTGCCGCATGTGCTTGGTGCAGGTGGAAAAAGCGCCAAAGCCTTTGCCAGCCTGCGCAACTCCGGTTACCGAGGGAATGAAAGTCTTCACGGCGTCCGAGCAAGCGAAAAAAGCGCAGCAGGGTGTGATGGAGTTCCTCCTAATCAACCATCCGCTTGATTGCCCTATTTGCGATCAAGGCGGTGAATGCCAGTTGCAGGATTTGGCCGTTGGTTACGGTAAGTCCGAGGCACGCTACAACGAAGAAAAACGCGTTGTCTTCCATAAAAACCTCGGTCCGCTCGTAAGTGCAGAAGAAATGAGCCGCTGCATTCATTGCACGCGTTGCGTTCGTTTCGGCCAGGAAGTCGCTGGAATCATGGAGCTCGGCATGGGCGGCCGCGGCGAGCACTCCGAGATCATGTCTTTCGTGGGTAAGTCGGTTGATTCGGAGCTGTCCGGCAACATGATCGACGTATGTCCGGTTGGCGCGCTCACATCTAAGCCCTTCCGTTACAGCGCCCGCACGTGGGAGCTCCAGCGCCGCAAAACGGTGAGCCCGCATGACGGTCTTAACGCGAATCTGCAGGTGCAGATCAAAGGTGATCGCGTGATGCGCGTGTTGCCGCAAGAAAATGAAGCGGTCAACGAGTGTTGGATTTCGGATCGCGATCGCTTCAGTTACGAAGGTCTCTATGCCAAGGACCGTTTGACTTCACCAATGGTGCGCACGGACGATCACTGGCACGCCGTTCCTTGGCAAGACGCGTTGACCGCCGCGCGCGAGGCTGTTGCTTCAGCGGTTAAGGCGCATGGCGCTGACAAAGTTGCAATTCTTTTGGGCGCACACACGACCCTGGAAGAGGCCAGCTTGGCCAAGAAACTCTCGGTGCAATTGGGCGGCACGATCATTGATCACCGTCTACGCGTCACCGATGCAGCTCTGGATCAAGGTGGTGGCGTGCCGTGGCTTGGCCTAAAGGTGGCTGATTTTGCATTGGTAGATCGCTTCCTAGTTGTTGGCTCCAACTTGCGGCAAGAGCAGCCACTTCTCGCGCAGCGCATTCGGCAACGCGTGAAAAAAGGGGCGATGCTGTCGGTAGTCGCGAGCACCGATGAAACGCTGCTTTGTCCGGTTGCCAGCAAGGCGATCGTTAAACCTTCCATGATTTGGGAGACGCT
>JAMHWA010000060.1:0-2068 GCA_035911175.1 Alphaproteobacteria bacterium | reverse complement strand
GGGTCGAGCAACGTTGATGTATCGCCGAGGCTGCCAAAATCATTCTCGGCGATTTTGCGAAGGATGCGGCGCATGATTTTGCCGCTGCGCGTTTTGGGTAAGCCTGCGGTGAGGTGTATAAAATCGGGCACGGCGAGGCCACCGATATGAGCGCGCACATGTTGTTTCAGCTCTGCCGCGAGCGCATCCGAATGCGCAATGCCCGCATTCAAAATCACATAGGCATACACTCCCTGCCCTTTGATATCATGCGGGTAGCCGACCACTGCCGCCTCCGACACAAGCGGGTGCGCGACGAGGGCGGATTCAATTTCCGCCGTGCCTAGGCGGTGGCCGCTCACGTTAATCACATCATCCACACGGCCTGTGATCCAGTAATACCCATCCGCATCACGGCGACAGCCATCGCTGGTGAAATATTTGCCGTGTACTTGACTGAAATACGTCACGCGGAAGCGCTCGTGATCGCCCCAAATGCTGCGGGCTTGCCCAGGCCAGCTATCGGCAATCGTCAGCATGCCCTCACACTCGCCACTCAGCAAGTTGCCGTGAATGTCGTATACTTCTGGCTTGATGCCAAAGAACGGCTTGGTGCAGGAGCCAGCTTTGGTGGGTGTGGCGGCAGGCAATGGGGTGAGCAAGTGGCCGCCTGTTTCCGTTTGCCAATACGTGTCGACAATGGCGCAGCGCCCTTCGCCCACCACATTGTAATACCACAGCCATGCTTCGGGGTTGATGGGCTCGCCCACGCTGCCGAGAATTTTGAGTGACGCGCGCGAGGTGGATGTGACGAAACTATCTCCTAACGCCATCAGCGCCCTAACAGCAGTCGGAGCCGTATAAAACTTCGTGACCTTGTGGGCATCCACCACCTGCCAAAAGCGCGAGGCATCGGGGTAATTGGGCACGCCCTCGAACATCAGTGTCGTTGCGCCGTTCGCGAGCGGGCCATAGACAATGTAGCTGTGCCCCGTAATCCAACCCACATCGGCGGTGCACCAGTAGATATCATCGGGCTGTAAATCGAACACGTATTTCGTGGTGATGGCGGCATAGACCATGTAGCCCGCCGTGGTGTGGACGAGGCCTTTGGGTTTGCCCGTGGAGCCTGAGGTGTAGAGGATGAACAGCGGATCCTCAGCGCCGACGGGCGTCGGCTGATGTTCTGAGGATTGGCTCGGCACGACATCATGCCACCAGATATCGCGGGGCGATTGCATCGGCACATCGGCATCCGTCACCTTCAGCACCAACACATGGCGCACGTTGAGACCGTCAATTGCAGCATCCACATTCGCTTTCAGCGGAATGGATTTGCCGCCGCGACGCCCCATATTGGCGGTGATGACAAAATCGCTTTGGCAATCCTCCACGCGGCCACGGATGGAATCCGCCGAGAAGCCACCGAACACCACGGAGTGAATGGCACCAATGCGTGCGCAGGCGAGCATCGCATAGGCCGCTTCGGGCACCATGGGCATGTAGATGGTGACGCGATCGCCCTTTTTAACGCCAAGCGACGTGAGGGCGTTTGATAATTTTGATACCTCGCTCAAAAGTTCGGCATAGCTGATATGGCGGACATGGTTGGGGGTATCGCCCTCCCAAATAATCGCGGTTTTGTTGGGCGTGACGCGCGCGTGGCGGTCGATGCAGTTGGTGGTGATGTTGAGCGTTGCGCCCTCATACCACTTAATGCTGACATCATCCACGAAGCTGGTGTTTTTTACCCGCGTCCACGGCGACATCCACTCAAAATCCTTGGCGATATCACCCCAGAAACCCTCGGGGTCGGCCAGTGAGCGGGCGTACATTTCCTCATACTGCGCCGCATTCACATGCGCAGTTTGGATGAGGGATTGCGGGATGGGGAATGTTTGGGTCATAGAACCTCTCTCACCTCACTATCCGCCTATTTTTTATTCTTTTCAAGTGCCTCCCTCGCAGGTGCAGCATAGATAAAATGCTGGTAATTCCAGTAAATGGCCGATATGCGCCATTGCTGATAAGGAATCACCATGCCCCGCTATAAATTAACGATAGAATATGACGGCACGCCCTATTCGGG
>JAMHWA010000059.1:0-2445 GCA_035911175.1 Alphaproteobacteria bacterium | reverse complement strand
TGAGGAACCGGACCTTGAGGCAGTCGTCCGTTTTCGACTTCTTGACCTTGGCGAGAGGATTGGCCGAAATCAGTTCCCAATCGACGGCGCGATTGAGCGCTGCCTTGATCGACGAAATATCGCGGTTGATGGTTTCCAGACTAAGGCCGCGCTCAATCTCACCCGCGCGCCACTTCTCGACATCCAGCCCTGTGATTTCATCCAGCCGCTTATCCAGCAACGGCTTGAAAGCCGTCGCCAGCCGCTTGAGGTTTTGCGCGTGCGCCCGCTGATTGGCCTTCGCCCAGATTTTATAGTCGCCATCAAGGAAGTCTTGAAAGGTCGGCACGCCCGGCTTGGGCTTGCGCGCTTCGATGGGGTCGATCCCGCGATAAACATCGGCAAGGATCGTTCGGGCGCTCTCACGCGCATCGGCTACCCCGAGAACATCCGCCCGCCCGAGGAACACCCGCTTGCCCCGCCCGTATTCGCAATACCAAGATTTGACGCCCGATGGCATCACGCGCAGCACCAGCCCTTTCAATCGCGTGTCGCGGTGCTCGACTTTGGTAGCCGGAACGGGCAACTTGTCGATTGCCAATTGGGTGAGTGCTGCACGCATCGTTTACCGCCTCCGACTGGTCTGCGAATCATTCTGGTGGTGCGCTGGTGGTGCAACTTGGTGAAACAAGGCGCATCAAAATGGCACCGCACGCAACGCCTGAATTGTTTCGAAAGTGGCTGATTTACTAGGATAAATCAAGAATTATCGGGTCAATTCCGTTGCAGCGCGAACCCCCTCAAAAAGCGGCTGGGGGTGTGGGGGTCGGAGGTTCGAATCCTCTCGTCCCGACCAATATATTTTCACGCAAAAACAACAAGTTAAGTTGGTAGCGAAAGCCACCCGTTTTGCGTTTATTTTGGCACCGATAAGCAGACCATAAGCAACAGCTGTGACTCACCGCACTCATAGCAGCACCCCACGCCCGAAGACGCAGGATGCTGGCAGCGTCAGGCGAAAGGAAACCCATTCTCAAATGCGTTCCGCACAAAAACACCGATCAACAGAATTTTAATCTTCATTAGCTAAAATTATATCATGACCGACTGGTATAAAACGATGTCGGATATGAGTCGAGGCAACGATGGCCCGGTCGTAAGCGAACTGAAGATCACTTCTCGCGTGCTCAAGGTTATTGTAGCACTATTTTTTATCATATTTTTTGTTCACGCCATAAGGCTATGGAGTGGCTCCGTGTCTTGGTTCGGAATCGAGGAACGGGAAGTTCGTGCGGCTCCGGCATGGGCGCACACCCCAGTTTCGACAAACTTGCTAAGCAGCGGTTTCGGCCTAACCCTGCCAGTATTCGCGCTGGAAGGGCAGGAGATCATAATTCAGTATAAGCTGTCATCCGCACAACAGAATATTGAATCGCCTTATGCCCGGGTACTAGTTAGCTGCTTTTGCCCAGTCGAGTATTACGGACATTTCAGGATCAGGGGGCCAGGTAACGGTGAGTTTACGATGCCCGTGAAGAGAAATGGTCTTTACGTCGTACAGATGGGTCAGTCATCAGGCCCAAAAGGCGAGGTAAGCATAGGCTCCTACTACTGGGGTATAAGATCCGGGAAATAGGCGGCACGAACCGCTTTTATCCCCCGTTACCGACGATACCACGACTACACTGGCGCAGCGTCAGCGAGCATGTGCCGCTCCCCATGTCCCGTCCGATTCCCAAGCCCGGAGGCTGGCGACGACCGACACCATATCGTCGCGCGCCAATACCCCGCTTTCGATGCCCGGCGCGGCGTCTTCCTTCTGCGCATCGCGTGGGTCGATCCCCTCGCGCATCTGCTGCAACACCCTCTGCGCCTTCTTGCGCGCTTGGTCGTCGGTGAAGACACCATAGTTCCCGATGGTGAACTGGACTTGTTTCCCCTACACCCGCCCCATCACCATGAACACGCGCTTCCCCGTGGAGGTGACGCGCAATCCATATCCAGGAACAGATTCGCCTCAGTGCATCTCATAAGCGGCGGTGGGCGTCTTCACTTTATCTATGAACGCCCTTTTTTTGGCTATAGCAAACTCCGGCTAGAAGATTTCTAAATGCAAATACGCGCTACGACGTCTAGCCGATAGTTTGCAAGTAATTCAATTTTTCGTCTTAATCAGTGTTTACATGATATTGCATGAAAATACCGTAAACTAAGCAATTACTTGTAACGCATTGAGATGTTCGGGTAGGAGGTTCGAATTCTCTAGTACTGACCAAAATTACCTATATGTTTCAGACTGTTATGCGCTCTGCGAAAGCGGCTTGTTTTTAGTGGTGCGGGCCTTGGCAGGCGCGCGGGTGAATCGCCGCGCTTTTTAGCGGTGCCCTCTAACGCTCAAGCCCCTCGCTTAACGAAGTATCAAACTTCCGAACCTACTCATTTCCCAAAATTTTGGGGAATATCGAT
>JAMHWA010000058.1:5000-7836 GCA_035911175.1 Alphaproteobacteria bacterium | reverse complement strand
CCTGGCCATGGCGCATCACCACCACCTGGTCGGCGATTTCGCCCACCAGGCCCAGGTCGTATGAACAGCGAGTTTGTCGGCAAGTATTTCTATGGCACACCGACGCAGGTGGGTGGTATTGGGGTGTTTGAGGTGGCTGAAGAAGCCATTCGCATCCATGCTGCCGCTTATGGCAAAGACCCTGTGCTCGAAGGCATGTTGGAAACGGGTGGCGAATATGCATGGCGCACGCGTGGCGAAGACCATATGTGGACGCCCGATGCTATTGCCAAACTGCAGCACGCTACCCGTGCCAATAACGCGCAAACTTATAAAGAGTATGCGCAAATCATCAACGACCAAAGCAAACGCCATTTGACGCTGCGTGGCTTGTTCGAGTTCAAAATTGAGCCGAGTAAAGCCATCGCTTTGGACCAGGTTGAGCCGGCTAAAGAAATTGTCAAGCGCTTTGCCACGGGCGCGATGTCGCTGGGGTCGATCAGCACCGAGGCACACACCACCTTGGCGGCGGCCATGAACCGCATCGGCGGCAAAAGCAATACGGGCGAGGGCGGCGAAGATCCCTTGCGTTATTCGGCTGAAATGGCGGCGGCGAAAAAGGCGGGCGGCAGCAAACGCTTTATTCCCGTGGTCAAAGCGGGCGAATCTGTAGGTTCGGTGCTGGGCAGCGAGCGCATCGTGGCCGACATTCCACTGCAAGAAGGCGATAGCCTGCGCAGCAAAATCAAGCAAGTAGCCTCTGGCCGCTTTGGGGTCACGGCAGACTATTTGGTCTCTGCCGATCAAATCCAAATCAAAATGGCGCAAGGCGCCAAGCCGGGCGAGGGCGGGCAGCTGCCAGGCGGCAAGGTCAGCGAATACATCGGCCAGCTGCGCCATTCTGTGCCGGGTGTGGGGTTGATTTCGCCACCGCCGCATCACGATATTTATTCGATTGAAGATTTGGCGCAGCTCATCCACGATTTGAAGAGCGTCAACAGTGCGGCGGACATTTCCGTGAAGTTGGTGTCTGAAGTGGGTGTTGGCACGGTGGCCGCAGGTGTGACCAAGTGCAAGGCCGATCATTTGGTGATTGCCGGGCATGATGGCGGTACGGGCGCGTCGCCCCTGTCTTCCATCAAATATGCAGGCACACCTTGGGAGTTGGGTTTGGCTGAAACCCAGCAAACCCTGGTACTCAACCGCTTGCGTGATCGTATTCGCGTGCAAGCCGATGGGCAAATGAAAACCGGGCGCGATGTGGTCATTGCCGCCTTGCTAGGCGCTGATGAAGTGGGCTTTGCCACTGCGCCGCTGGTGGTAGAAGGCTGCATCATGATGCGCAAATGCCACCTCAACACCTGCCCCGTAGGCGTGGCCACGCAAGACGAAACCCTGCGTAAAAAATTCACCGGTCAACCCGAGCATGTGGTGAACTATTTCTTCTTCGTGGCCGAAGAGGTGCGCGGCATCATGGCGCAATTGGGTATTGCCACCTTTGACGAACTGGTTGGCCGCGCCGATTTGCTCGATACCCGTAAAGGTATTGAACACTGGAAAGCGCAAGGCTTGGACTTTAGCCGCGTGTTCTATACGCCCGAAATGCCAGCCGATGTCGGCCGCCGCCACCTCGGCGTGCAAGACCATGGCTTGGAGTCCTCTTTGGATTTGAAGCTGATTGCCAAAGCCCAGCCTGCGCTGGATAAGGGCGAAAAAGTGCAATTCATGGAAGTGGCGCGCAATGTGGATCGCACCGTGGGCGCCATGCTCTCGGGCGAAGTGGCCAAGCGTTATGGTGCAGCGGGCTTGCCTGACGGCAGTATCCGCATCCAGATGGAAGGCGTTGGCGGGCAAAGCTTTGGCGCCTTCCTGTCCAAAGGCATTACCCTAGATTTGATCGGTGAAGCCAATGACTACACTGGCAAAGGCTTGTCTGGCGGCCGCATTGTGGTGCGCCCGAGCAATGACTTCCGTGGTGATGCGGCGCAAAACATCATCGTCGGTAACACGGCTTTGTATGGCGCAACCAGTGGCGAGGCCTTCTTCCGTGGTGTTGGCGGCGAACGCTTTGCTGTGCGACTGTCTGGCGCAACAGCGGTCGTGGAAGGCACGGGCGATCACGGCTGCGAATACATGACGGGCGGTACGGTGGTGGTGCTGGGGCAAACCGGCCGCAACTTTGCTGCAGGCATGAGCGGCGGCGTGGCCTATGTTTACGATGTAGACGGCCAATTTGCCAGCCGCTGCAACACCAGCATGGTGACACTGGAAAAGGTTAGCCCAGCGGCAGAGCAAAAAGATCCGCAGCACGCGGGCCAATTTGACGATGAACTGCTGAAAAAGCTGGTCGAAGAACACCACCGCCACACGGGCAGCTTGCGCGCACGCGAAATCTTGGACAACTGGAGCGCAGCGCGAGCCCGTTTCGTCAAAGTATTCCCCAGCGAATACAAGCGCGTCTTGACCGAGATGCAGCAGTCAGCCGGAGCCAAAGCTAAGGCAGCTAAGGTTTAAGCAATTGCGAGGCGGTTTTTATGGTCTTTTATACATTTAAGCCCGTAAAACCTGCCTGAGCAGCTATCAAAATAATAGTTTCATTTATTCCAGCGAGAAGCGACCATGGGAAAAATCACCGGCTTTATGGAGTTTGCCCGCGTTGAAGAGGCATATGCCCCAGCCAGCGAACGCCTGAAAAACTACCAAGAATTTGTGCGCGGCTTAAACGATGGGCAGGCCAAACAGCAAAGCGCGCGCTGCATGGACTGCGGCACCCCGTTTTGCAATAACGGCTGCCCTGTGAACAACATCATTCCCGATTTCAACGATCTGGTTTACCGCGGCGACTGGGAAAATGCGA
>JAMHWA010000057.1:0-3358 GCA_035911175.1 Alphaproteobacteria bacterium | reverse complement strand
TGTTATCGTTGGTGTCGTCGTCAGGGAGGTTCGTATCAGACATTGCGAACTTTCATATCTTCGCGCGAACCACACGGTTACAAAATCTGCAGATCAGGCAACTTTGCTTGGTTCGCTGTAAATCAATAAGGGGCGGGCGTCGTTTTCAATCGTTGTTTCGTCGATAACGACGCGTTGCAAATTACTTAGCGACGGTAGGTCGTACATGATGTCAAGTAGCAGAGATTCAACTATCGAGCGCAGGCCGCGTGCCCCAGTACGTCGTTTGATCGCTCGTCGAGCAATCGCCGCGAGCGCGCTCTCGCGCACTTCCAACTCCACGTTCTCGAGGCGGAACATTTTTTGATATTGCTTGATCAACGCGTTTTTCGGCCGCACCAAAATTTCGATCAAGGCAGCTTCGTTCAACTCATCAAGGGTTGCAACCACCGGCAGGCGACCGACCAGCTCAGGTATAAGACCAAAACGGATCAGGTCGTCAGGCTCGGTATCGCGCAGGAGGGCGCTTATCGTGCTGCGATCGTCGGGCGACACAACCTCAGCACCAAAGCCGATACCCGTTTTTGCCGAACGCTGCCGGATGATGCGATCCAAGCCCTCGAATGCGCCACCAACAATGAACAGAATATTGGCAGTGTTAACAGTTACAAACTCCTGATTGGGGTGCTTGCGCCCGCCCTGTGGAGGCACGGAGGCATTGGTACCTTCGATGAGTTTGAGCAGCGCTTGTTGTACGCCTTCGCCTGATACATCACGCGTAATCGACGGGTTCTCGCCTTTGCGTGAAATTTTGTCAATTTCGTCGATGTAAACGATGCCGCGCTGCGCGCGCTCGACATCGTAGTCGCAGGTTTGAAGCAGCTTCTGAATTATGTTTTCGACATCTTCGCCAACGTAACCCGCCTCGGTCAATGTGGTGGCGTCAGCTATCACGAAGGGTACGTCGAGCAGTCGGGCTAGCGTTTGCGCCAGCAGCGTCTTCCCTGAGCCTGTAGGGCCGACTACCAGAATGTTGCTCTTCGCCAACTCAACATCATTGTCCTTGAGGTTGGCATCAATGCGCTTGAAGTGGTTGTAGACCGCTACCGAGAGAATTTTTTTTGCGTGCTCTTGCCCAATCACATATTGGTCAAGTTTCTCCCGAATTTCGTGCGGAGATGGCAGCCGTTTCGCACCAGAGCGATCAGCGGTATCTGCCGTGACCTCTTCTTTGATGATGTCGTTGCATAAATCAATGCATTCGTCGCAGATGAACACAGACGGGCCCGCAATCAGCTTGCGCACCTCATGCTGGCTTTTGCCGCAAAACGAACAGTAGAGGAGCTTATCGCTCGATGACTTTTCGGCCATAAAACTTTTTGGTCCAATGTGACCTGCACGTGTTCAACGCAGTGTAGCGCTTTGCAGCGCTGACCGCAGACCAGCGTGCGCTTCGGCCAGAAAAATTAGAGAATCATGCTCTGAGTTGCCAGTGTGTCGCCACACCCGCACCGACTATGTAGCTAAGCAGCTGGCAATGGCTCAGCGCGCGTCGAGAGGACGCGATCAACCATGCCAAACGAGAGCGCTTCCTCTGCGGTCATGAAATTATCGCGATCAGACGCTGGCTCAACCTCGGACAGAGGGCGGCCCGTGAAATCCGCCATATGCTTGTTATAACGTTGCTTGAGGCGAACGATATAACTCGCGTGGCGTTCAATGTCCGACACTTGCCCGGAGAAACCGCCTGATGGCTGGTGAATCATTACCGTCGAATTGGGAAGCGCAAAGCGTTTGCCTTTGGTGCCAGCAGCGAGCAAAAATGCGCCCATTGAGGCGGCCATACCGATACACATCGTGCTGACATCTGGTTTGATGAAGCGCATAGTGTCGAAAATCGCCATGCCAGCGGATACCGACCCGCCCGGCGAGTTGATGTAGAAACTGATGTCTTTCTCAGGATTTTCCGATTCAAGAAACAGCAGCTGGGCAACAATTAGGTTCGCCGTCTCGTCCGTCACCGGACCCACCAGAAAAATAATGCGCTCTTTAAGCAAGCGCGAGTAAATGTCAAACGCACGCTCACCGCGTCCGCTTTGCTCAATCACCATCGGGACAAGGCCCAAGCCTTGCGGCCCGCCCGCATGCGGGCTGGTGAAACCGGCGGACGATGCGAACGGAGAGGTCCACTGAGTCATGATCGGTATTCCTGATCTTTCTGGAAAGTTGCGGCCAGAAAACCCGGCTACGCTGCTAGTAATTATGGAGGCAAGCTCGCCGCTTTCAATGGCGAGCGTAAGCCTACGAAAATTACGCGGCTTGTTGACCGATCAACTCGGAAAACGGCACTACCTTATCGGAGACTTTGGCGGCCTTGAGCACGTAGTCAACTACGTTTTGCTCCAGCGCAATGGCCTCAAACTCGGACAGGCGATTTTGATCTTGGTAGTACCAAGCCACGACTTGATCAGGTTTCTCGTAACTCTGCGCCTGCTCATTAAGCAGCGCGCGTACTTGTTGCGGCGTCGCTTGCAGATCATGGGCTCGCACAAGCTCGCCAACAATCAACCCCATCGCCACACGCTCCGTCGCACCAGGCTCAAACGTTGACGGCGACATAACAGCAGCGTCACCCGTAGCGCCACGCGATTTCATTTCTTCAGAAGCCGATTGCGCCATGCGCTCCGCTTCAGCAGCGACCAACGCTTTCGGGATTTCAAGCGTTGCCTGCTTCCTTAGGCCCGCGAACACCTGATCGCGAACGCTTTGGAAAACACGACGCTTACGCTCAAGTTCCAAATTGCCGCGAACTTCGGTCTGCAACGCCTCGACGCTGCCGCCAGAAATACCGAATGCCTTGGCGAACTCCGCATCGACCTCAGGAAGAATAGGCTTAGCCACATCTTTCGCTGTCAGCGTGAACTTGGCGGTCTTTCCGGCAACATCTTTGCCAAAGTAGTCTGCTGGGAAAGTCAGATCAAACTTGTTGGATTCGCCTTTTTTCAGGCCGCGTGCCGCAGCTTCGAACTCCGGCAGCATGCGGCGTTCGCCGAGCACCATGCCAAAATCTTTCGCAGATCCACCGTCGAACGCAACGCCGTCGATCTCACCAACAAAATCCACGATGAGCCGATCGCCGTCTTCGCTAGCGCCGTCTTTGGATTCGAAGCGAACGCGCTGTTTGCGAAGGGTCTCTACCGTGCGTGCTACGTCTTCGTCTTTAACCTCTACGATAGGACGTTCGATAGAGAGTGCGCCAAGGTCAGCAAATGCGATTTCAGGGAACACTTCAAAAGTAGCTGTGAATTCAAAATTCTCAGCATTAGCTGCATCGGCCTTCGGCTCAATGTGCGGGTAGCCCGCGACGCGCAGCTTATTT
>JAMHWA010000056.1:0-2121 GCA_035911175.1 Alphaproteobacteria bacterium | reverse complement strand
GTTCCGGAAACAAATGCATCAGGTGATGTCATCCAGTGCTTTAGCCGTCGTGTTCGAGTCGTCCTTACCCCTGAAAATAGAGGGCCCAACCAGGCGCTACAGAGAACTCCGGCTGCGCCGCCGTTTCGGAGCTGATACGTTCGGCATGCAAGCTCAGATAAGAACTGCCACACGAAAAGAATGCCTAGGCTTTTGTCGTGCCAAGGTTTGTGTTTATGGCGATCAACTCGCTTATCTATTTGAGCCATGGTCCTTGCGTGTTACCGATATGCGGAGCCAAGGAGTATATTTGCCGACGCGCAAAAACGGTGTATTGACCTACCAGTTGTCGGAGAATCAAAGCCTATCTGTTGTGCAAGAAGATGGACGTTGGGTGTTCAACGGTGAGCCCCTGAAAGAGCATTGGCCCACTTCGTTTCGTCGAGAACTTATAGCTGGACGTTATGTGATTAAAATTAGGCCAGAAGATGATGCGTTCATTTTTGATGTGGTTGATTGGCCAAAATTGGATGAAGCTCTCATCGGTTTTTTTGCGTCGATACCTATCGCAGGAGACTAACCCGGATGTTTCACGAACCGGATTTTGCCGGGTCATTTTTGTTTCGCGGGCTCTACTTCGTCGATTTGGCGCGGGTGTAGGGGGCTGGGATCGGGGTTTCTATACGCAATGAGACACTGCCCCCAATCCCCCATTGTATAAGGCGCCGGGAGCAGCGCCGGCTTTATCATGTTGGTACGAAGGTGCAAACGGCTCGGCTAAAGAGAGCCTGCAGCGGGTGGTACGAGCTGAGGTGAAGGCGTACCACGGTGGCTTTGCGAACAACGACAGCACCGATCTTGATCAGCGTTGCGCGCAAGCTCGCACAGGTTGCTTGGGCCAGTTCGGTTCCCTGTAAGGCAAGCCTGCGAAGCGCTTCCATAAGGGTGTAGGCGATCGCCGACAGGCACAGCCGCCACTGGTTGCCCCACCAGCGGTGGGCGCTGACGCGATCGGCAAAGAGCATCATCTGCTCCTTCACCCGGTTCTCCATCTCGCCTCGCTGGCAGTAACGCCGATCGTAGAGCTTCTGCGCGTCCCCGACTATGTTGGTCACGATGAACCGCGGGTTGCTGCCTTTTTCCGAGTGTTCGGCCTTGGCGATGACCCAGCGGATGCGCCGCCACTTGCCGGCGGCGTAGTCGAACGCAGTGAACAGTCGCTGCTTCTGCTTGGTTTGATCGTAACGTTGTTTCGCAGCCTTCATCAGCTCGGCCGCCTCGGCCAACAACCGCTCGTTGCGGGCAATCCCCACCACATACTTCACATCATTACGATCGCACCAGTTCAAAAGCAGATCCCGGCAAAATCCACTGTCCGCGCGAAACACGATCTTGGTCCGCGGCCAGGCCCGGCGCAGACGCGTGACCAGCAGCTTGAGGATCGCTGCCGCGTGCCGCGCCGCGTCTATATTGCTGCGACGCAGATAGGCAACCAGCAGCTGGTCACCACAAAAAACATACAATGGCAGGAAGCAGTGGCAATCGTAGTAGCCATGGAAAAACCGCCCTTCCTGTTTGCCATGAACCGGCGTGTCAGTCGCATCAAAATCCAAGACCAACACCGGCGGCGCCTTCTGATGCGAGGCAATGAACTGCTCCACCAACGCAACATTGACCGCCCAAGCCGCCTCCCTGGTTTGGCCGTTCTCGAACCGGCACAACGTCGCAGCGCTCGCCAGATCTTCGCCTGCACCAGCGGCCACCTGATGCACCGGGTCATGTCGAAGCAACTGGGCGTCATTCAAATCCTCCCAGCCTGCGATCAGCGCCATCACCCTCTGGCGCAGCATCATCTCACATCCATGGCGCACCTTGCCCAGCTGCCGACCGTCGTCTAAACGCCGGGCGATGTCACGGATCAAACCCAGCTTACGATCCACCTCTCGCATCAACAACAAACCGCCATCACTTGATACAGCACCCCCATCAAATGCCGCTTCCACGGCCCGGCCTTTTGCACTTGAGAATCCGATTTTCTTCGTCGATTTTTCAATCATCGCGTAGCTCCTTTTGTTTTGTCGTAACTCTGCTTGTAGCAGAGACTTAAGGGCTACGCGATACCTATTTCACGAAATATCCGGG
>JAMHWA010000055.1:0-1439 GCA_035911175.1 Alphaproteobacteria bacterium | reverse complement strand
GCAAAAACCCTTCAAGAAAAGCGCGAAAACCACCGAAATTAGGCCGCCACGCAGCGCGAAGCCGTTTAAGATTGCGGTGCCTTGCCTTGCCGCACTGTGGCTGGTCTTGGCGCTTGTTACCTATTACCCAAGCTGGGTAAATGCGCCTGTTGCCTCGAGCATTTATACTGCGTTTGGTAACGATCCAAGCGAGGGGCTTGTGTTCTCGGACGTGACGATGGAGCGCGAAAAGGCGGAATCAAAAACCAGATTTATCCTCGCAGGTAGCATCCGCAACCACAGCAGCGAGCAACGTGTGGTGCCGATTGTGCGCGTCAGCTTGCGCAACAAGGCAAACGACTCAGTGTGGGGGCGCGAATACCCCGTTAATGCGTCACTTAAGGCGGGTGAGGTCTATCCTTTCCGCATTAAGAGTGTAGAAACCAGCCTTGGCAGTTCTGTCAGCAGCATTGTGGTGGACATGGGCAATTCGCTAGAACTTTTGGTACGATAGAAAGCATTGTATGGCCGAGAAACGCTCCATTCCCGTGCTGTTCACGGCGGCTGAAATCAAAGAACGGGTCGAGGCATTGGCCGGCGAAATTGCCGCCAAATTGCCAGCGGATTTTCTGATTGTCTCGTTGTTGCGCGGCTCCTTCATGTTCACGGCGGATCTGGTGCGTGAGCTCTATGCCGTGGGTGTTCACCCGCAGATCGATTTCATGACGCTGAGCAGCTATGGCTCTGGCGCGCAGAGCTCGGGCAATGTGGCTATTGGCCGTGACATTACCGATGATGTGACAGGCCGCACGGTGCTGATTGTGGATGATATTTTGGAAACCGGCCGCACCTTGCGCTATGCCCACGATTTGCTGATTGAGCGTGGTGCGGCGGATGTGAAGATTGCGATGTTGCTAGAAAAGCCAAATAAGCTGGAAGTGGCGGCTAAGGCCGATTTCGTAGGCTTCCGCATTCCCGATAAATTCGTGGTAGGTTATGGGTTGGATTATGCCAACCATTACCGCGAGCTACCGTTTATTGGCTACCTCGACGTTCACTAAATCCAACTTGGCACTGTTTCCAGCGCCAACATATCCGCGTAATTAGGGCGTGGGCGGATGACTGAGAATTCGCTACCCTTCACCATCACTTCAGGAATCAGCAGGCGCGAATTGTAGGTGTTGCTTAAGGATGCGCCGTAGGCACCCGCGGTGCGGAAAGCCAGTAAATCACCTTCATTCGGCAGCGGCATATCGACGTTTTTCAAAAATACATCCGTCGATTCGCACACGGGGCCAACGACATTCACCACCGCCGAAGGTGCTTTGCCCATGCGCACGGGCACAATGCCATGCACTGCATCATAAAGCGCGGGGCGCATCAGGTCGTTCATGCCTGCATCCACAATCACATAGGTGTGCGATGCTTGTTTCACATACAGCACCTCGGTGACCAAAATC
>JAMHWA010000054.1:0-1228 GCA_035911175.1 Alphaproteobacteria bacterium | reverse complement strand
CATGTGAGTGCCTTTAACGTGCTCAGGCAAACCGACATACATGGCGAATGTCGCCACAGTCCCCTGAGCAGAACCGTTGCCCGCCACAATCTGCATCGGGTAACGCAATGCCTTCACTCCCACTCGCTGAATCGGCAAATGGCGTGCATCGGGCGACGACTGCGTGTCCTCTAGTGTTTGGGCGGATACGGATACTGCGGGGTGCAGCGCTCGGTCAAAAGCATTCATCGGTCAATTTTAGGGCTTGCGGATTACCTCTCGCGCGACTGCGCAAGTAGGACCTCAATCTTTTGGGTGAGCTTGGCACTTTGGGGCTCCACCGCACTTTCAAAGCTCTCGACGCGCTTTCCGCTTCGATCAATCAGATATTTGTGGAAATTCCAACGTGGTGAAGCCCCGCTGGCCGCCGATAAACCAGCAAAAACGGGATCTTTGGTTAGCGGCTGCACTTCAATCTTGCCGAAAACCGGGAACGTTACGCCGTAATTGGCTTGGCAAAACTCAGCGATCTTTTTATTGCTGCCTGGCTCTTGTCCACCAAACGCGTTAGACGGAAAGCCCAACACGACCAACCCCTGCGCGGCATATTTTTTATGCAGCGCTTGCAGCCCTTCGTACTGCCCGGTGTATCCGCACTCGCTAGCGGTGTTGACGATCAGCACCACCCGCCCCGTGTACTGACAAAGTGTTTGCGGCTTGCCGCCAGTGAGTAGCTCAACCTGGTGATTGAGCACCGCCGGACAGGTATCGGCAGCGACCGCACTCGTGGACGCGAGGAGCGCAAACGCCGAAAACAGGGTTGGACGGAAAATAGAATGAGCCTTCATGTCCTAGACAATACCACGGTCATAGCCTAGACTGCACATTGGTTTCCCCCTACCCGCCGCAAATAGCCTCAACCGACCACGCCATGACCGACTTTATCGATACGTCCGCCGCAACTCGCAGCACCACCCATCTTTCGATAAGCGCCGTCGAGCGCGATACCGGGTTGTCTAAGGACGTGCTGCGTGTATGGGAGCGTCGCTATGGCTTTCCGTTGCCTGAGCGAGATGAGAACGACGAGCGGCAATATCCGATGTCGCAGGTGGAGCGCTTACGCGCAATCAAACGCTTGATGGACGGTGGGCACCGGCCAGGCAAACTTCTGAGCCTGAACGAGACTGATCTAGCCGCGCTCACAGCCCAGCATTCGCGCCCGCACCGTGCCGGCGAGGAACAAGCAGAG
>JAMHWA010000053.1:0-52085 GCA_035911175.1 Alphaproteobacteria bacterium | reverse complement strand
ACAGAACGCGGCACAAGGCAGCAGCTTGTTGCAAGTGGCCGATGGTGCGCTTGGCCAGATTATCGATATTCTGCAACGCCAAAAAGCCATTGCAGTTCAGGCATCCTCAGGTCAGTTGACGGATGCGAACCGCTCGTTGCTGAACCAAGAATTCACGGCACTCACGGCGGAAGTGGATCGCCTTGCGACGGGCACCAACTTTAACGGCGTCAACCTGCTTGCGGGCGGCCTTGGTAATAAGCCGCGCCTATCGACGACCAATGCCCTTTCGACAGCAGCAGCCGTGGTTAACCCAAGCTTGCAGACAGCAAACGATGGTGTGGTGGCGGCTTCAACTGTGCCAATTCAGGCATTTGGTACCTCGGGAGCAGCGGCGCCTGGTGCCTCGCTATTCTACAACGTGGCCAACGCAGGCACCTTGAGATTGGTAAGCTCGACAGGAGGCACCTTGCCCAGCGGGTCCTATGATTCAGTGGATGCTTCGGTCTATGGTCAGTTCTCCGATTTTCAGTTCAATAATGTGAGTTATGGTGCAGTTGGAGTTGGAACTGCCACATTAACGGCCACCCTTAATGGGGTGCAATACACGGGGAATGTTGTTTCAAACGCGACGACTGCCTCGGCGATTTTAGTGAATGGTAATACACGAATTCAGCTCGCTCTCGGCGCAGTAGATTTTTCGGATGCGGGATCGACGGAACTGGCAAGAAGCAGCATTACCAACATTTTCTCGACTACCGTGATTGTGCGCACCAGCACGCTGCAAGGAGTTAATTTCGAGGGAACCTACCTAGATGGGGCGATTGGTGCCGCGACGACGGGCAATGCTACGGTGCGCCTGAGTTCGAATGGGCCGGTTGATATCAGTAACTTTGAGTATGTTGGTTCTTCGGATACTGCCAATACTAATATTTTGCGGGTTAGAGTGAATGGCCAGACCTTTACGGCAGCGAATGTGGACGATAACGCCCATGCCGCAGGAACCATACAATTCACTGATGAAGGCAAGGTGCAGGGGCTTCTCATTAACTTAACCGGTCTTGGATTAATTGCCTCAAGCATCCGTACGAACCTAACCACGCGCGCGGCATTTATTGGGGCGCTCAATCAGGGCTTCTCGCGTGCGGGCAGTGGTCTGGAGTTTACGATCGGAAAAACAAACAACGAGGCCATTCGCATCCAATTTGGCAGCGCCGTGAGCGATAGTATTTATAATGGCAACCCAATCGACGTTAATACGGCAACCAACGCCCAAAATGCGTCGAACATTTTGGATGCAGCGCTGACGAAGGTAGTATCGCTGCGTGCATCCGTCGGTGCGCTGCAGTCTCGCTTCAACTATGCAACCAACTCGATTCAATCTTCTATCGAGAACGAGGACGCGGCTCGCGGCGCAATTCTTGATACGGATGTTTCGGTTGAATCGACCGCTTATGCCAGTGCGCAGGTGCAGGTGCAGGCAGGAATTTCCGTATTGGCTCAGGCCAATCAGTTACCACAGAACTTGCTGAAACTGCTGGGTTAATCACTCGCAATGCTAGCAAGGGGGGGCAGAAATGCCCCCTTTTTTATGGGTTTGCGGGTGGCAAACTTGGCACGGCGCTTGCTTAGATACACTAGAATTATCGTGACGAATGCGAGGAAGCCTATGTCATCATCTGCTATACAATTGCTTGGCGCATTTGCGGCATCGCCCAGCCAAGACATTGCCAGTGCCTCGACCCAAGGCGAGGGCGATCTTGCCTCGGGCCAACAATTTGCACAGTTATTGAGTGATTCTGGTGCACAAACAGATGGTGAGGCGCCGCAGCAGTTCATTGCGAGCAGTGGAACAAAAGTGACGGCCGTGGGCTCGGTTCTTGCGCAAGAAATTCCAGATATTTCATCGCAGGGATTGGAAAATATACTGCAAAAGCATGATGAGCCGTTGACGGCTGAAAATGCCGAGCTGTTGGTTGCACGAATCGACCAGTTGATGCGTGGCAAGGCAGATACTGCCCAGCAGGCAGCGCTTGGCAAAATCAAAGAGCAATTGCAAGTCATTGTCCGTGGCGGCGAACCGAAGACGCTTGGTGACATTGTGCAAGCGGTGGCCACGCTGTCGGCGAAAGAAAACAAACTATCGCTGGTGGCGCTTTTTGCCATGTTAGCGAACAAGAAATCACCTAATGCCCAGAAAACAGAGGAGGCGTCGGCATCTTCTGCTGCAACTATGCAAACAGTGCCGGCGGGCATCTTTCGTCCCGTGGATGGAGAAGCTGCGGCTGCGCCAGCAGCAACGCTCGAAGAAGCGCAAAAGGCGCAGTTAGTGCCTACGGATAGCATTACCGTTATCACGCCACTTGCCGCCAGCAACGTAGTGGCAGCGCAGATTCATGTGAGTGAGGAAAATACCTCCGCCAACCAGACCATCCAAGATTTGGATGCCGTGATTGCCCCGCTGAAGCTGCAAGGTAACGACGCGTTGCCAGCAATTGAGCTACCTAAGATTGGTGGTGAAGCCCAAGCTAAAAACCTTCCCGCGCAGGCGCTGGCGCCTTCGTTGCTGGCTGCTGGTGGTGCATTGCCGAAAGATGGCGCAAAAACCAATGAGGCTGGCATTGTTATTAGCGATACGAGCCTTGCCTCGTTCGAGAACTTGCTCAACCCATCGCATAGCAACGGTCTTAGCCCTACACAAACCCTGCGTGCGCCGCAGCCTGTTCAGTTACCCTATGGATTAGTGAACCATGCGCCGGTGACAGAACAAGTGAAAGTGGCCATCCAAGAAGCCAACAAGGATGGCGTGGAGCAAATTACCATCCAGCTCGATCCTGTGGATTTGGGACGGGTAGAAGTGGTCATGAAAACAAACCGTGAGGGCATGACGCAAATTTCCTTCATAGTCGATAAAGCGGAGACCTTTGACGGACTAAGCCGCGATGCGCGCTTCCTTGAGCGATCGCTGCAGGAGGCAGGCATTAAATCTGATACGGGAAGCATGCAGTTCAACTTACGTCAGCAGCCGCAACCGCAGTTGCATTCGGATCTTGGCGGCAATCGTCAACAGCAACATCAGGCAGAAACCAACGACGATGAAATGGTGGTGAGTGCCGTTTCAGCGAATATGAATTTTACCAAAAACTATACCCTCAATGTTCGTGAGGGCGTGGATATTAGCGCCTAAGGAGATGACGCATGGCTGACACACTTTTATCATCAGGTTCGACCGTGAATAGCGGGGCACTAAATGGTGCCACGAGCACGGCTACCAACTCTAAAACATCCGCGGCTGCTTCGCAGAATCAGCTGTCGAGCGATATCAACTTCTTCTTAAAAATGTTGACGACGCAGTTGCAGAACCAAGATCCAACCTCGCCGCTGGACACCAACCAGTTCACTCAGCAAATCGCGCAGTATTCGAGTGTGCAACAGCAAGTGAATATGAACGCCAACCTCGAAAAATTGCTGGCATCGAACAAGCAATCATCCGTTAGCACAGCGGTTGGTTATATTGGTAAGGAAATTGAAACCAAGGGCAACACGGGTGAAGTGTCCGGCGGGCAGGGCGCGTTTAGTTACATTTTGCCGAAAGCAGCGGCGAGCGTGAAAATTACGATTACCAATGCGAGCGGTCAAACTGTCTTCACCGGTAGCGGCGATACGAAATCAGGCCGCAACATCGCCGTGTGGGATGCAGTGAACAGCAGCACAGGTGCTATCGAAGACGATGGCACCTATACCATTGCTGTCGAGGCAACCGATACAGCAGGAAAAGCAATCGCGGTTGAAACCCGCGCGGTGGCAACAGTGGGTGGTGTTGAGTCGGACACGAATGGCGATACGCTCTTGGCGGTAGGCCGTAACAAAGTGAAATTCGATGATGTGTTGGCCGTGCGCGAGCCATCACGCGTCAACCTCTCTCAGGCAAGCTAAGAAGTTGGCACGAAATTCGCATAGCAAGGAACAATGAAACGAATATTTCCCAGATGTGGGAGCAACGGCAAAAAAATTACAGGAGGAAGTTATGAGTTTGTATGGTGCATTATTTGGTGGTGTTTCGGGTCTGAAAGCGCAATCGAGCAAAATCGGCACGATTTCCGATAACATCGCGAACGTCAACACGATCGGCTACAAGCAAGCGACGGCAACTTTTTCCTCCTTGGTGGTCAATTCAAGTAATGCGGTCTCGTATCAGACGGGCGGTGTGCGTGCAGGAACGCGCCTCGATATCTCAAAACAAGGCCTATTGGCCTCCACGGAATCGGCTACCGACCTTGCTATTTCTGGCGGCGGCTTCTTCGTGGTGCGCGCCGTACCCGATGGAAGCGTTGGCGGCACAGCGGCTACACCTTTGTACACTCGCGCAGGTGGCTTTGCCCCTGATGCGCTAGGTAACTTTGTAAACGCGCAAGGGTTCTATCTCCAAGGCTGGCCGCTCGATCGTGATGGTCGTCTGCCAGGTGAAGTGGGGAACTTGAACACAACAGCGTTCACCAACTTCGATTCGCTCAGACCCGTGAACGTTGAGTCGGCTTCGGGCGTGGCGCAAGGCACTTCGACCATTGAGTTGGGCGCAAACCTACGAGCCAGCGAAGTCATTTTCCCTGGTCAAGAAGGTACGCTGCAGGCGGACAATAATACCACGGCCAACCTTAACTTGGCGGCCGATAAAATTTATGTTGGTTCCGAATATGGTCTTGCAACCGCGAACTCGGTGCGTCGTGGCGACCAAATGAGCGTCTCGACCGGCAATGGTTTGGAATATAGCTATGAATATGGTGGCTTTACCATTGGTCGTAGCGCGACGATTGTTGGTGGTGGAAACAACTATGGCGACACTGGCACGAACAACACATCGACGCGTGCCCTAAGCGCAGCATCGGACATCGTGTTTGCGACAGGTTCTTCATTCACGCTCAACATCCCATCGCATGGCTTGATCAGTGGCGACCGCATTACGTTGAGTGGCTTTCCTGGTGCAATCGGCGGCACGCCCGCGGCAGAGTTAAACGCTCAGCATGTGATTACGCGCATCGATGCCAACACCGTGCAGATTACCGTATCAAGCCCACACGGTGGCGTGGTCGGTAACAACGCAGGCCCAGGTGCGGGCCCTGTTGCTGATGTCCGCCAGTTTAATGGTAATATTCTGGATGCATCGACCGCAACGCAGACATTTTTGGGGCAGGTGGGCACGACAGGGTTTACGCCAGCAGCACTTAGCTTTACCATCAGCACCGTGACGGCGGGCACACGCACTTTCCGTTATTCGGCAACGGCGCCCAATACGTTGAGCGGTGAATTCAACAACCTCAACTCTCTCGCCACGGCCATTGATTCGGTGACGGGTTTGACAGCACGCGTTACGGGCGGCCGCTTAGTGGTTGGTTCGGAGGATGCTTCGGAAGCGGTAACCTTTGCCAACGGCGATGCCGTGGGCAGTGCGACGCAGCGCGGTATCGACTGGGTTGGCGAACTGGATGTGAGCAACATCGAAATTGGCAGCCGTCGTTTCTCGACCATGCAAGGGCTTGCTAATTTAGTGACGGCAGATGAGGGCGTAAGCGCGCGGGTGAATAGCCCTCTGGCAAGCGCAACGCTCGAGATTCGGGTCGATGATCCGCTGGATACCATTGCCTTCTCGGATGCGCCGGATGCGAACTTTGCAGTTCCCACAGCGGGTACGCCTATTGCTATCCCTGCAGGTACTTATGCAGCAGGTGCAGCGATTGATATTGTGATTACGGATGCTGCACAACCATCGACCCTCAACGTGGGTGATAGCGTCTATATTTCTGGCCTTGCGAATGGTTTGGGCGGATTGCCTGGCGGCTTCCCCAATGGTGGCCCTTACTTGGTGACAGCAAGAACGGCAGGTAACTACACGATTCGTATTCCTGCGCCGACATCGGTGACCTTGGCAGGCGGCAACTTTGCAGCCGCTACGGGTAACGTGGTTTCGATTGCAAGTGAATCGAACCAAGGTAGCTTGTTGGCACAATTCGGATTGGTCACCTCGCTGAATGGCGCTGCTTACACATCGCAGGCAACAGGTTCGCTTGGGCCAAAATACGACCCTACGGGTGCCATCGGTGAGAACATGGCCTCGGGTGACATTACGGCGCAATTTAGCCGTAACGTGCGGGTTTACGATAGCTTGGGTAGTGGGCATGATTTGCGCTTCAGCTACATCAAGATTGCTCAGAATAACTGGGCAGTGGAGGTGCATGCCATCCCAGAATCGGATGTGAGCACTGCGCTGGTGGATGGTCAGGTAGTGACGGGGAATATCACCTTCAACGGTGATGGCACCCTGCGCAGCGTGACGCCAAGTCTCAGTGCACCCATTAGCATCAACTGGACCAACGGTGCGGTTCCTTCCGAGATTACGTTGGATTTGGGAACGTCAGGCGAGCCATTTGGAACTGTAGGTGCGACAACGATTGGTCTTTCGGATGGCCTTAGCCAATTCGATTCCGCCTACAACGTTAATTTCGTGAACCAAAATGGTGCCCCCGTGGGCGAGTTGGTGAGTGTTGCCGTTGATGCGGAAGGGATCGTGAGTGCTACGTACTCCAATGGTCAAACCCAGAATCTGTTCAAACTGCCACTCGCAAGCTTTGCCAACCCGAATGGTCTTGATGCGCGCTCGGGCAATATCTTCACCCAGAACCGTGAATCAGGTGAAGTGAACCTTCGTGAAGCAGGAACGAATGGTACGGGGACGATTGTCTCGGCGGCGCTTGAGCAATCGAACGTCGACCTTGCCGAGCAGCTGACCGACATCATCGTCGCGCAGCGTTCGTATCAGGCGAATACCAAAGTCATTACTACGGCGGATGAGTTGCTCGATTCGCTCAACCGTATCTAACTTATTTGGGCGTTAGGCAGGGAATTCCTACTGCTTAACGCCCTCCGAATGTCAAGTCGTCTAGCTCCTTCTTGGGCCCGTTTACGCAAGTATACGGGCCTCTTTTTTGCTTGAATTCAAGTGGCTAGTATTATGCACAGCAATCGTGGCTTCCCTTGCCAAGTAAAATGGTTTATGACAATTGTATGACAATTAGGGCTTTAGTATTGTGCTAAGCCTTTGGTATGGTAAACGGCATTAACGAAGATTATTCAATGCCGTTTATTGGGCGCGCAGTGTGGTTCAGAAAATAGTTTCTACTGACCGACTCACTAGGCAGTCCACTGTAGGGTAGTGAGAAACAGGGTATGACAATGACATATAAAACCAAGCTATTCAACTCACTCAGTGCCACCAAAGACGCGCGCGCCAGCGCTGCAGAAGACGACAACACACTGGCCGAGTTAATGGCAAACCTCGAATATCTCCGCCACTCATCCTCGGTCATCAACGAGGCGCTCAAAGAAGGTTTCGACGTATTGCAATTGCCTAATGGCGATATTGTGACGACGGGCACCAAAACCATCGTGAACACCTATGTGTGGGATGCCAAATCAGCGCGTCTCGATAAGGCACGTGCACCAGCGGAAAAACAAGCGCGCGCACCTCGCAAATCCAAAGTTGAAGAATCTGCTGAGTAGTCAATCTCCGCGAGGGCCTGATTTAATGTCGCCCACTGTTGATGTAGATATTTTTGAAGTGGTCGCTGCCGCCAAGCATGCTGGGCGTGCCATCATGGAGCAGCTTAGCTCAGGCGTACAGGTAGATTACAAAAACGATGACTCTCCCGTTACTTTGGCTGATAAGGCCGCCGATGCAGTTATTAAGCAGCATTTACGTCGGTTAACGCCAACTATCGCTATCCTTTCAGAGGAAGATACGCCGCAGGAACGCGCAGCAGCTCAAGCTAGCTCCATCAAGTGGATCCTTGATCCGTTGGACGGAACCAAGACTGCGATTAAGTATGCGCGCGGGGCAGAGGATCGCGATCAATTTGGGGTGAATATTAGCTTGGTTGAGAACAATGTCCCCATCAGGGGCGTCGCACATTTCCCTGCGATGGAGAATGGTGCAGGTGTTACCTATTTTACCGGTAACGATGGCAAGGCGTATAAGCAGGTTGGCGATGATACCCCGCAGCTGATTCGCGTTTCAACGCCACCCTTCAAGCATGGCACATTGCGTGCGTCGGTTCATCATCATGAGCATCGTCGCCCAGAGCGCATTGCCAATCGTGCCTATATTGCCAAACCAAGCGTAGGTGGCCATCGTATTTGTTTGGCTGCCGAAGGTGTGGTCGATATTGCGGATATGACAGATTTGGCTGCTCCCTACGCCTACAAGCAGTGGGATTTAGCCGCGGCGCATGCAATTATTATGGCGGCGGGCGGTGACCTTGTGAGCGACGGCAAGCGAGTAACGTATGATCGCCCTGATTATACGATGCCCGTCTGCTTGGCCGCAGGTGACGCGACGTTAAAAGAATTGGGGCTCACCAACGAATTAGCGCCCATAAAATTGATGGGTAGGTAGGCTTAGCTCAGCTGAATTGGTGTGATAGCCGTTGCCAAGCCGTTATCCTGAATCTCAATAATCGCCCCCGCAAGGGTGCCGTTGCCGCTGGCTGGCTCCATCCGCACTTTGCGGTATTTGTGTAGGAATTGCTGCATCGGCCCCTCGGGCGAAAAGCCGATGATGGAGTTGTAATCGCCGCACATGCCGCAATCGGTTTGGTAGGCGGTGCCCTTGGGCAGGATGCGCGCATCGGCGGTCGGCACATGGGTGTGGCTGCCGACCACCGCCGACACGCGGCCATCGAGGTAGTGCCCCATGGCTTGTTTTTCACTCGTGGCTTCGGCGTGCATATCGACCAGAATCATATCCACATTGCCACCGAGTTTATAGGGCGCAAGCGCTGCATCCGCACACGTGAACGGGCTGTCGAGATATTCGCGGTGGAACACTTGGCCGAGCAAGTGAAGCACCAGCAGCCGTTTGCCATTGGGCAGGGTGAACAGCTTGCAGCCCGAACCAGGAACCGAAGGCGGGAAGTTGTGTGGGCGCAGCAGCCATGTTTCGTTACCAAGCAGCGACGGTGCATCTTTCTGATCGAACACGTGATCGCCGCCCGTTAGCACATCAATCTGGTGGCCTTTGAAATCACGCAGCGTATCGCCCGACACACCAAATCCGCCTGAGGCGTTATCGACATTCACGACAACGGCATCCAGCCCATGCTCAGCACGCAGGCGTGGCACCAGCCGCTTCACCACATCGCGTCCGCTACGTCCGACTACATCACCACAAAATAAGAGTTTCATGCGCTTCTTCTATGCGAATTACTAAGAAAGAGAAGCATTAGTTGTATTTGAGGCATTATCTTGAGATTGTTAGGCTACCATTGCAGTCGGAAGAAAAAACATGAATATTTATATATCAATAAGTTGAGTCTATTTACATGTACGTCATTATGACGTACAATGCGTGTGGAGGTTGTTATGACTTTGAAAGCAAAATCTAAAACTTTAGGTTCTTATAAAAGCAAACGTGTCGTGCGTGGGCAGCGATCTGGTAGCTCTGAAACTACTTTAACCAAGCGAGAGAGGCTTGAAGCAAGAGTTAGCAGCGTACAGAAACGACTCATTAATAAGGCAGCATCGTTGCAAGGGCGCAGTGTAACTGATTTTATGGTGTCTACTTTGGATAAAGAGGCGCGAAAGATAGTCCATGACTTTGAGGCTCTAGAATTTTCTCTTAAAGAAAAAGAGGCATTTGCTTCAGCATTAGAAGCGCCGCCGATGCCTACAGAAAAATTGATTATGGCATTTGAACGTCTGGAACAGTTGTAGCTATGTCAGAAAAGGGAAGCATCGAAATTTCTTTTGGTAAGCTTCACAATCAAAATCGATATGATTTTGATTGTGGGGTTGAACCTTTAAACAACTACCTCAAAATGTCTGCTGGTCAAGAAGGCAGAAAGAGCGTCTCGATAACGTATGTTATGTGTCTTGGCGACAGGGTGATTGGTTATTACACGTTATCTTCGAATAGTATTGACTTTAGCGAAGTTCCTTCAGAAAAAGCAAAAAAGCTTCCCAAATATCCCAAGCTCCCCGTTACATTACTTGGCAGGTTAGCTATAGATTCTAGGTATCAAGGGAAAGGCTACGGTGCCCTGCTTTTGGCACATGCACTAAAGAAATCTGCGCAGGCTGCTGCTGAGGTCGCGTCATACGCGGTTATAGTAGATGCAAAGGACATTATTGCAGAGAAATTCTATTTGAGTTTTGGATTTATTCCTTACGAAGAGACTCGAAAGCTTTTTTTGCCAATGGAAACAATACGTAAGGGTATAAAAATTTCTGTAAAATCTGAAAAAACCAGCACGGCCTAAAACATGCTCACGCCCAGCTCGGTCAAAATACCATCGAGCGGCATGTCGTTTTCGTCCGTGGGGACTTGCTCCACCTCCTGCATGCTAAAGCCAACACCAACGAACAGGGGCGGTGTTTCAAGGGTGCGCAAGGCGGCCATCGTGCGGTCGTAATAGCCGCCGCCATAGCCAAGGCGATAGCCCTCGCCATCAAACGCAAGCAAGGGGCACAGGATGATAGCGGGGGTGATTTCGGGCGCGTCTGCAGTTGGCTCTTCCATACCTAGCGCATGGCGGGTGAGGGCATCGCCAAGTTGCCATGCACGAAAGATGAGGGATTTTTCAGGGGTGACGCAGGGCAGGGCGGTCTGCTTGTTAAAGCGCGCCATCACCTTGTAAATCTCCGTTACATCCAACTCGCCGCGCATGGCGCGATAACCCGCAAAGGAGGGAGCGAACGCCAGAATGGGGTGGTCGGCAAACTGGCGCGCGATGGAGGTGGCAGCGCTCACCATGGCCGCATGGGGCAGCGCCATGCGCCGCGCCATCATGCTCTCGCGCAATTTGCGTTTTTCGGTAGCCAGTGCTCGTTGCTCGCGGTGGTTCATGCGCGCCAGTATGCTAAGGATTGCAGCGGAAGGCAACTAGTGTGAGCGGCCTTTGGAGGAGGGCAGGATGCCGCCAGCTTTTAATCGTGCGGCAGCTTGCGCTTTTGCCTCATCATCCTTGGCGCGTTGGGCAAGCCGTGCCTTTTCTTTTTCTTCCCAGCTTTATACTTCGGGGGCTGTTGTTTCGGCTGCTCCTGCGGCTTCACGCGCTGCGCGCATGCGCCCAACGACATCGAGGCGTATTGCTTCAAGCCGTGCTGCCTCGTCGATGGCGGCTTGCGCTTTCTGCGACGTTTCTGCTGTTTGTTTGGCAGCTTTTTCGGCCTCCTGAGCTTCAAATGCTTGCTTGGCGTTTGCTTGGTAGCGGGCAATTTCGCGCGCGGCGAACCCAGTCTCGGCTTCCGCGGGCGGCGGCGTTTCTGCGGCCGCTGCTGCTGCGGGTTTTTTTGCAGGGCGCTTTGCTACAACGCGCACACTGGCGGCGTCCACCTGTGGCAATGGCTTGGCAGAAGGAGCAGGGGGCGCTTCGGTTGCTGCTACGGGTAAAAGCTCTGCGGCAGGTGGCGGAGGCTCGCCCGCGATCAGCAATTCTGGCGGAATTGGTCGCGGTGGAGCGGGGATTTTCTTATAGCGTGGTCTCTGAGATTTTTTCTCGGCGGGTGCTGCTGGTTTTTCTGGAGGTGCAGCGTCCGCAGCGATGGGCTTGGGTTTTGTAGGTAGGGGTGCTGGCGCGGGCGTTGGTTCAGTCTCTTGCCTTGCCTTTTTTGCGGAAGGTTTAGGTTTCTCGGCAGCTTTGAGCGGTGGTGGCGTGGTGTCGCGCGCTTGTTCCTTGCGGAATTTTTCTGCGGCGGCGGCAGCCACCCCCTCCAGATGCGTTGCTTTTTTGTTCAAGAGCTTCACCAGCGGTCCGTTCGATGCTGCTTCGGCATCGGCAGCTTCGCGGGCGCGGGTGGCTTTGTTTGCTGCTTCCTCGGCCTCGCGACCAAGTCTATCAAGTCTTGTTTCTTTGGGTTTGATTGTAATAGGCTTGGGTTGTGAGGTGGTTTGAGGGGCGTTGGCCTCGGGAGCTGTTAACAAGGCATCAAGCTCACGCTGTAATTTCGCAAGTCGGCCTTCGGCTTTTGTTCGCTGATGTTTCATGGTCGAAAGTGAGAGTCTTCCCGTCAAGTCAGCTTCTAGGGAAGCAATCTCTTTTTGGAGATTCTTAACAAGACGGTCTTGTTTTTTGCTGGGATCAAGAAACTCAGCAAGCTCGCGCCGCCCCTCGGCTAGCTTGTGTTGCTGTTGTGCGATGGTGCGCTGCTGGCTGGCTACATAGCGCTTATGCGCTGATTCCAGCATTGTGATATGCGCTTTGGGTTTTTCTGTCACCTCATGAAGCAAGCGTTCTGCTTGCACGGAGTAGGCGTTATGTTCTGCCAATGCGCGCCGTGCCACGATCAGTTGACGCTCCTGTGTGCGAATGGCGGCCTGTTGCGCGGAATGGCCAACATCCGGATCCGCCTTCAATAGCCCTAGGCGTAGCTCATAGCCAAATACGGTGGCGCGAAGGTGCTCCGCGCGGTGGTTGTGCTCCGAGCGTTCCATTTCCGTCATGGTTCCCTTCGAGGTGGCATGTTGAGCCATGTGGTCGGCGATTAATTGGTCAAGTTTTTGCTTCTGCGCGGCAATCTCTTGCATCTTCGCAGCCTTGTGGCTTGCAAAGTCATTCTCCAACACGCCAATCCGCTGTTCGCGACGCTCGATTGCCCCGCGCATGCTAGTGGCGCGGGCATCGCGTAAGGTGCGCTCGGCCTCTTCCTCGGCCTGTTGCAGTGCTACTCGCTCTTGCTCGCGCTGTGCAATTTCCTCGGGCGTGAGGGGCGCACGCTCGGCAGAGGGGATAAACTGCCTATGTATTTTATGTGCTTCGCGCGCTGCTGAAAGTTCAGCCTCGGCTTTTGCTAGTGCCGCTTCTTCGTCCGTTGCACGCTTGGCTTCCTCAGCTTTCTTTGCGGCTTTATCCGCTGCTCTCTTGGCTTGCTCCGCTTCGCGCTTTTTACGACTTTCTGCTTTTAGTGCGGCCCATGCTTCAGGATCTTTTTGACGTAGAGTCTGAGATTTTGCAGAGCCGTTTCGTTTGCTGGGTGTGGGTGCAGCCTCGGTTAAGATTACGCTTGCTTTACGAGGCGCTTGAAACATTACGAGGGGTTCGCCAACAGGTGGCGCGGCTGCATACCGTTCGGTTGGCCATGCGGGTTGGAAATCCTGGCCGATCGCTTGCGGTTTATTGGGGTGCTGATCGCCTTGTTGGGCATTAGGTTTGCTGGCCATACTGTCCGTCTTGAGTGGGTGCGTTTAAACCCGTATGCACCAGAATCGTGACAGTTTGATGACAAACCTGAAGATTTTTTAACTTTTTGGAGGGATGAATGGAACCGCCAAAGCCGTGGGTGGTATGATTCTCTCGAGACCCGTTTGTACAGGTGGGCACCGTATACCGCAGACCAAGGGTCCGCGACAGGGACAGCTCCCCATAAGAGATAGTCGGTCCGGAGTAATGCAACACCTGCACCTGCCCAGCAGAACCATTCCCGACTAATCTAGGCTAAAAAGCGCGGGGTTGCAAGGGGTCGTTGAGGCTTAGGCGCTCAATTTATCGGCCAAACCTTCGATGCGGGTGGCGATGGCGTGCAGGTTTTCTGCCACTTCTTCTTCCAAGGCGGCGAGGCGGGTGTCGTCGCCCCCGGTTGCATCCAACATTTCGTGAGCACGGGCGAGGGATTCTCTGGTTTTATCCAGTTCCTCGCGGGCGCGGTTAAGGTCACGCTTGGTGTCATAAAGCTCATCCGCCACCATGAGGGCGGTGTAGAGCAGCATCAACGGCTCGGGCAGTTTGCCAACGGCTTTCTCTAGCTGCATGGAGCGGGCATTGATTTCCTGTACTAATTTGCCAAGGTGCTGCTCTTGGCCTGCATCGCAGGCCAGCGTGTATTCTTTGCCGTAAACATGGGCGATGACGGTTTTGCTCATGGCTAGTGCTCCAAAATCAGATCGAGTTGGCGCACGGTGCTGTCCAGTCGGCTGGCAACGGTGCCTGCGGTGGCTTGCAACTCCAGATAATCCTTCTGCAATTGCTGAAGCTGGTTGCTTAAGCGCAAATTATCCTGCTTGAGGAATTCGTTTTCCGAGGTCGCTTGCGTGAGCGATGTTTCGAGTTGGTTGGTGTGCGCTTGCCATGAGAGGCTGATTTCGTTCTGTGCAGACTCGCGCTGGGCAGCCGATTGTGCTCGGTCGTGTACGGCAACATCAGTCGCGGTGGCAAGGCGGGCATAGGCCCGTTCCATTGCCGCGATGGCATCATTTAGTGTGATTTTTGCGTTGCTTGTCATGGTTCCCTCATCCTTAGCCATCGCGTGAGCGACAGTGGATAGTGGTTTGTTTTGTTTCACTGAAATAACCACAGCCCACCCATGATTGCAATATTGCTGGTGAGGGTGTGCATAAGTGACGGATGTGGACAATCAGCAAGCGCTTGCGCCTCTTGCCTCCCACGTGTAAGTCGATTTTATGAACCAGCTCGCAAAGAAACATCCTATGCCAAACGCTACGACTCACGCCGACATGGCGAACGCTATTGCCGCCCTTTCCATGGATGCGGTGGAGAAAGCCAAATCGGGCCACCCCGGAATGCCGATGGGCATGGCGGATGTGGCGACCGTACTGTTTCGTGACTTTTTGCGCTATGATCCCAAGCGCCCCAACTGGCCCGATCGTGACCGCTTTATTCTCTCGGCTGGCCATGGCAGCATGCTGCTCTACTCGTTATTATATCTGACGGGTTACGAGGACATGACCCTCGACGAAATTAAAAACTTCCGCCAGTGGGGCGCGAAGACGGCGGGCCACCCTGAATATGGCCATGCGGCAGGCATCGAAACAACCACGGGGCCGCTGGGTCAAGGCATCAGCAATGCCGTTGGTTTTGCGATGGCCGAGCGGGCACTGAATGCCGAGTTTGGTGACGCGCTGGTGAACCACACCACGTACGTCATCGCGGGTGATGGCTGCTTGATGGAAGGCATTAGCCACGAAGCGGCCTCCCTCGCAGGACATTTGAAGCTGAATAAGCTGATCGTGCTGTGGGACGATAACCAGATTTGTATCGATGGCCCCACGAGCATGACGGTGAGCGACGACCAGTGCGCGCGCTTCAAGGCGCTCGGCTGGAACACCCTGCCGATTGATGGCCACAACGAGGCGGAGATCCGCGCGGCGATTATTGCCGCACAGAATTCTGACAAGCCAACGTTGATTGCCTGCCGCACTACCATTGCCAAAGGTGCGCCCACCAAGGCGGGCAAAAACTCCAGCCATGGCTCGCCGCTTGGTGCGGATGAAATTGCAGGTGCGCGGATGAATTTGGGCTGGAGTGCTGGCCCGTTCGAAATTCCGGCCGATGTGCTGGATAGCTGGCGCGAGGCTGCGGCGAAGCGTGCAGAGGAATATACGGCATGGGAGAAACGCTTTGAGGCATCGGATAAGCGCGATGCATTCAGCGCCCGCATCAGCGGTGATTTAGGAACTGCGTGGGTCGAAGCTGTTGCCAAACAAAAGCAAGTGCTTGCGGATGCGAAGCCTAAAGAAGCAACGCGCGTTTCGAGCCAGAATGCGCTCGAGGTGCTGGTGCCACAATTGCCGCAACTGCTGGGTGGCAGTGCGGATTTGACGGGTAGTAATAACACCAAAACAAAACCAATGACTGCCTTCAGTGCGACCGATTACGCAGGGCGCTATGTCTATTATGGTGTACGCGAACACGCGATGGCCGCAGCCATGAATGGCATTGCGCTGCATGGCGGGTTCATTCCTTATGGTGGCACGTTCCTCGTGTTTACGGATTATTGCCGCCCATCGATCCGCCTTTCGGCGCTGATGGAACAACGTGTGATTTATGTGATGACGCATGACTCGATTGGCTTGGGCGAGGACGGCCCCACGCACCAACCGGTGGAGCACTTGGCTGTGCTGCGCGCCATCCCGAACCTGAACGTCTTCCGCCCATGCGATTCAACGGAGACGCTGGAATGTTGGCAGCTCGCGGTTGGTTCGCCCAAAACGCCAAGCGTGCTGGCGCTCACCCGCCAAGCGCTGCCGCATTACCGCAATGAATATGTGGCGGAGAATCTGTGTGCGAAAGGTGCCTACATTTTGCGCGAAGCCAAAGGCGGCAAGCCAAGCGTCGTACTGATGGCCACAGGCTCAGAAGTGTCACTCGCGGTGGAAGCCCAAGCCCTGCTTGAGGCCAAAAGCATTGCCACGCGCGTGGTTTCGGTTCCATGCATGGAACTGTTCGCGCAGCAAACGGCAGCTTACCGTAAATCCGTGCTGGGCGAGGGCGTCAAACGCATCGCGATTGAAGCCGCGATTGAGCAAGGCTGGGAAAAATGGTTGGGCGAGGAGGGGACCTTCATCGGCATGAAGTCCTTCGGCGCCAGTGCGCCAGCGGAAGTGCTGTATGAGAAGTTCGGCATTACGACGGCAGCGATTGTAGTGGCGGCGAGTGTCTAATAGCTAAATTCCTATTGCGCGCTGCGGCTTACCCGCTATAACCCGCGCATACATTCAGCATGAGGAAACCATGACCATTAAAATTGGGATTAACGGCCTTGGCCGCATTGGGCGCTGCGTGGCGCGGGCGATTGTGGCGGAAGGCTACGACGATATTCAACTGGTGGCGGCCAATGGCTCGGCGGCGAATGCCAACCACGCACATTTGCTGCAATATGATTCGGTGCATGGGCGTTTCCAGAATAAAATCACGTTCGATGACAACGGCATCGACATGGGCAAAGGCCACATCAAAATCACGCACGAGCGCGACCCCGCAAAGATTGATTGGGCAGCGATGGGTGTGGATATTGTGCTCGAGTGCACGGGTGCGTTTAACAGCAAGGACGCCGCCTCGGTACACCTGAAAGGTGGCGCTAAACGCGTGCTGATTTCTGCCCCTGCGGGTGATGATTGCCCGACCTTTGTGTATGGCGTGAACTGCGCGAAACTCACAGGTGAACATACTGTATTCTCCGTGGGAAGTTGTACGACTAACGCCTTGGCACCAATAGCAAAAGTACTTGATGAAAATTTCGGTATTGAATCAGGGTTCATGACCACCATCCATGCCTATACGGGCGACCAAAATCTTGTGGATGGTTCGCACAAGGACCTGCAACGTGCACGCGCCGCCGCCATGAGCATGGTGCCCAGCAAAACGGGTGCAGCCAAGGCCATTGGTTTGGTGCTGCCGCAGCTGGCAGGTAAACTGGATGGCGTGGCCATTCGCGTGCCCACCCCCAACGTGTCGCTGGTAGATTTGAAGGTGATTGTGAAAAACCCAACTACCAAGGATGCGGTGAACGCTGCGCTCACCGCAGCTTCGGCAAAAATGCTCAAGAATGTGCTGAAGGTGAATGCCGAGCCACTCGTCTCTATCGATTTTAGCGGCGATAATGGCAGCAGCATTGTGGATTTAGCCTCGACCAAAGTCATCGGCGGCAACCTTGTGCGCGTTGCCAGCTGGTATGACAACGAGTGGGGCTTCAGCTGCCGCATGCTCGATTTGGTGCGTAAGGTGGGCGGTGCATAAGCGTTTCCAGTTGCTAGCCTATTCGACGCCAGCTATAGCGAGTCTATGATGATATCCCTTCCCACTCTCGAATCCGTTGATGTCACTGGAAAAACCGTCCTCGTACGGGTGGATTTGAACGTGCCGATGCAGGCTGGGCGGGTGACGGACGCGACGCGCATCAACCGTATTGTGCCAACGTTACAATATCTTATGGAGCGCCACGCCAAGGTGGTGATTCTCTCGCATCTTGGCCGTCCCAAGGGGTTCGACCCTGGTCAATCCCTCGCGCCGCTGGTGGATGCGCTGAGCGCAGTATTGTGGGATCGCCCCGTGCGCTTCGCCCCTGATTGTGTGGGCAGTGCCGCAAAATTGGCGGTGGAAGGTGCCGAGGCAGGCGATGTGATTTTGATGGAAAACCTGCGTTTCCATGCCGAGGAGGAAGGTAACGACCCCGAATTTGGTCGCCAGATGGCGAGCTTGGCGGATGTATTTGTGAACGATGCATTCTCGTGTTCGCACCGCGCCCATGCATCCATCGTGGGTATCAACCCGCATTTGCCAAGCGTGGCAGGCCGTTTGATGGAGGAGGAAGTGGGGGCGCTTGCGCGCACCTTCGCCGACCCCAAACGCCCACTCACTGCCATTGTCGGCGGTTCGAAAGTTTCCACGAAGCTCGATTTGCTGGGTAACCTCATCAATAAGGTTGATAACCTTGTGATTGGTGGGGCCATGGCCAACACTTTCTTGTTTGCGCAAGGGATTTCCGTCGGTGCCTCGCTGTGCGAGCGCGAGATGGCCGATACCGCTCGCGAGATTATGGCCAAAGCGGCAGGTGCCAATTGCCGCATTATGTTGCCTGTCGATGCTGTGGTGAGCACACAGTTCAAGGCGCATGCCGCTTCCATCGTGTGCGATGTGACGGCGATCCCCGACAACGGCATGATGCTGGATGTGGGGCCGCGCAGTTTGCTCGACCTACAGGAAGTGATTTCAGCCAGCAAAACGCTGGTGTGGAACGGCCCTGTGGGTGCGTTTGAAACCTCGCCGTTTGATGCCACTACGGTGCAAATTGCCCGCATGATTGCGGCCGCCTCGCGCAAGGGCACGCTAAGCAGCATTGCAGGTGGCGGTGATACGGTCGCCGCGCTTAGCCACGCGGGGCTTGCAGGCGAACTTGGTTATCTCTCGACTGCTGGCGGCGCCTTCCTCGAATGGCTCGAGGGCAAGGAGCTACCGGGCATTGCGGCACTCACGAACGCTTCCGCGCATGCGCATCGTAAACTCGCTTAATGAAGCGCGCGCCGCGCTAGCCAGCGGCGAGAATCATCTCTACTCCCCCTCATTTGCTGCGTGCCACGCGGGTGTGAATTATTATCGGCATCTCGTCGATGCATTGGGATGCGAATTTCCTGATGTAAATTTCACCTTCACCCTGTGTTGTGGTGCCGATGCCGCCATCGCGCATGACGCGCTGAGGCTTGGTTTTCGCTCAATCCAGTGTGATTGCGATGAGCCTATTTTTGACGAACTCACGCAGATAGCGGCTGCGCGTGACGCAAGCATCATGCGCAGTAGTAATGCGCTTGACCCTGCGCAATAGGCTGCTAAACCGATGACCAATTAACGCTAAATCGAGGACAACAATGGCACTCACCCGTAAAGTAAAAGAAATCCTGAGCTGGTATGAATCCGATAACCCCGGCGTGAAGGGCAACCTTGCGCGCATGCTGATGACGGGGAAACTCGGTGGTTCGGGTAAAATGGTGATTTTGCCGGTCGACCAAGGCTTCGAACATGGCCCTGCGCGCAGCTTTGCGGTGAACCCCGCGGCGTATGACCCACACTATCACTTCAAATTGGCGATCGATGCGGGCTTGAACGCCTATGCTGCGCCACTGGGTATGCTGGAAGCTGGTGCCGACACCTTCGCGGGTGCGATTCCGCTGATTTTGAAAGTGAACAGCAACAACTCCGTTGCACCCAAAGATTGCCCGCCCGACCAAGCGGTGACCGCCACGGTGGAAGATGCACTGCGCCTTGGCTGCTCGGCGATTGGCTTCACCATCTACCCAGGTGGTCACCAAACCTATGACCAACTCGAGGAAATCCGCGAGATGGCGGCGGAAGCCAAAGCCCTCGGCATGGCCGTTGTTATCTGGAGCTACCCACGTGGCGCAGGCATCAGCAAAGATGGCGAAACAGCGGTGGATATTACCGCCTACGCGGCGCACATTGCCGCACTCATGGGCGCGCATATCATTAAAGTGAAGCCGCCAACGTCGTTCATCGAACAGGCCGAAGCGAAGAAGGTCTACGAGAAAGAAAAAATTGCGATTGGCACGCTGGCCGAGCGCATCGCCCACATCAAGCAAACCACCTTTGGTGGCCGTCGACTTGTCATTTTCAGCGGTGGTGGCGCGAAATCCTCCGCCGAAGTGCTGGAAGAAGTGCGTGGCATTGCCGCCGGTGGCGCCGATGGCTCCATCATGGGCCGCAACGCCTTCCAACGCCCGAAAGATGAGGCAATGGGTTTGCTGAGCGAGATTGTTGGTATCTACAAATCAGCTAAATAATGGCCACCGAACCCTATCTCTGCCGACTCTACCTCATCTCGCCGCCCAAGCTGGATCTGCCAGCCTTTGCGGCGCAGCTGGAGGAGGCGCTGGGTGCGGGGGATGTGAGCGCCTTTCAGCTGCGCCTCAAGGGCGCGAGTGATGACGAAATCCGCGAAGCCATCCGCGTGTTGATGCCCATTACTCACGCGCACGACGTCGCGTTTATCCTCAATGATCGCGTAGATATTGCGCAGGAAATGGATGTGGACGGGGTGCATTTGGGGCAGGAAGATATGCCGCTGGGCGCCGCGCGCGGCATACTGGGCGATAACAAAGCCATTGGCATTAGCTGCCATGATTCAGGCCATTTGGCGATGGAAGCAGGCGAGGCAGGGGCGGATTATGTGGCCTTTGGCGCCTATCACCCCACCACCTCGAAGGAGCCGGCGCAACTGGCGAAATATGGCACACCTGCGCCCGATTTATTGCCGTGGTGGAGCACCTATACCACCGTGCCAAGCGTCGCGATTGGTGGCCTGACGCCCGAAAACTGCGGCGAATTGGTGACGCAAGGCGCGGATTTTGTGGCAGCGATTAACGCGGTGTGGAACCACCCCGAGGGTGCAGCCGCCGCCGTGAAAGCCTTCAACCGCGCCATTAAAATGGGCCTCGCGGCGCGCAACGCCTAAGCGCTTGCAACTTTCCCGCCTGCTTGCTACACCACGCGCCTATTTTCAAATCTGAATGGAGTTTTTATGCGTATTGATGGGTCGAGCGTTCGCGCAGGCATGGTGGTGGAATATGAAGGCAAATTGTGGGTGGTCGCGAGCCACGAGATCCGCACGCCCGGCAACTTGCGCAGCTTCAACCAAGTCGAATTCAAGGACATCAAATCCGGCGTGAAGAAAAACATCCGCCTGCGTCCCGATGAAGGCATCGAGCGCGTGACGCTCGACCAGCGCGATTTCCAATACCTCTACCGCGAGGACGATTCGCTGATTTTCATGGATCAGGAAAACTACGAGCAAATCACCATGGAAGCCGATTTCCTCGGCGACCGCGCCGCGTTCTTGCAAGATGGCATGGTGGTGCAGGTGGAGCTGAACGACGGCACGCCGCTCGGCGTCAAACTCCCCAGCCAAGTGACGCTCGAAATCACCGAGGCTGACCCTGTGGTCAAAGGCCAAACCGCATCCTCCTCCTACAAACCCGCCATCCTCGAAAACGGCGTGAAGGTCATGGTCCCCCCCTTCATCGGCGCGGGTGACCGCATTGTGGTGAATACGGACGAGATTACGTACGTGGAGCGTGCGAAGTAGTTCGTGATTGAAGGAAACCCTTTGTTTCCTTCGCTTCGCTGACCTTCCGCCGCACGCGGCTCGCGCCGTAAAGCGCTACGCGTGTTTGCAATCTAATCTTGGGCGGGTAGCGTTTTCGACTTCACCTGCCGATTCCCAACCCATGCCCCTAAACACGCAAACAGCAGCCCTGCGGCAATCGCCGCCGTAAGTGGCTCGCCGAGGATGGGGACGGCGCCCAGCGAGGCGAGGACGGGCACCACACTGGCGAGCATGGCGAGGCGGGATGCGCCGAGATAGTGGACGGCGTTGGTGTAGAAAATCATTTGGATGATGGCGACGAGCACGCCTTGGAACAGGCCATAGGCGAGGCATTCCTGCCATGGCACGTTCGCGATGTTTTTCGGCAAAAACGCGACATAGGCGGGCAGGTAGAGAATGGCGGCCAGCAGGGTGACGGCAATCGTCGCATCCATGGGTTTGTAGCGCCAGCGGCGCAGCAGCACCGTATACATCGCCCAGCACAGCGACGCGCCGACGAGCAAACCATCCCCCAGCAAGGTGACGCCGTTGGTGGTGAATACTTCAAGCGCCAAACTGCTGACGCCAATCGCGATGAGGGCGAGGCCATAGATGCGCTGGCGGGTGGGTCGCTCGCCCGCGAGGAAATAGGCCATCACTGCCACCGAGAAGGGCAAAAACCCTTGCAGCAAAATCGCGGCGTGGTTGGCGGGCGCGTTTTTAAAGCCGTTCATGGCGAACAGGGTGAAACCGATGGCGCCCACAAGGGTGAGCACCAGTTTCTTCCACTCGAAAATGTTGCTACGGTGGCGCAACCACAGCGGCAGAATGGCTATGCCCGCGACACCATAACGCAGGGCGATGACGTCATACGCCGTGAGGTCCGACTTGCCGCTCATGCGGGAGAAGATGACGAAACATGTCCAGATGGTGATAACACCAAGGGCGTTGAGGTAGCCAAGGCGCAGATGTTCGGGGGTGGGGTGATGGCTCATCGGCGCATCACTTCTTCGCGAGCAACCCATGCAACTGGCGATGGATGAGGCCGTTGGTGGCGAGCACGCTGCCTTTGCCATCGGTGATGACGGGGGTGGCGTCGATGGCGGTGATCATGCCGCTGGCTTCTTTCACCAGCAGGCTGCCTGCGGCCATATCCCAGATGTTGAGGCGGCTGTACCAAATACCATCCAAGCGGCCTGCGGCGACATACGCCAAATCAAGCGCGGCGGAGCCAGAGCAGCGCACCGTGGCGCCTTCGGCCACCACGCGGGTGAAGGCGGCAAGGGTGTCCTCGTAGCCAGCGCGGGATTTGCGCGGGGCGGTGGTGGAGAGAAGGTTGTCCTCGCGGCGGTTGCTGACGCGGATGCGCGCATTGTTGAGGAATGCGCCGCCCTTCGCTTCGGCAGTGAACATTTCGTCGTGGATGGGGTCATACACCACACCGGCAATGTTCTCCCACTCGCCTTTGTCGTTCATTTTTTGGGCAGCAACCGAGATGGCGATGTAGGGAATCGCGTGGATGAAATTGGTGGTGCCATCAATCGGGTCGATCACGAAGCGGTGGTTCTTATCCGCACCGTCAATCACCCCTGATTCTTCCGTCAGGAAGCTGAATTTTGGGCGCGCCTTTTGCAATTCCTCGATGAGGATTTTGTCGGTGCGCATATCGGCATTGGTGACGAAATTGGCGGCACCTTTTTTGCTGATTTGCAATTTATCGATTTCACCAAAGTCGCGCACGACGCCCTTAGCGGCTTTGCGGACGGCGGCAATCATAACAGTAAGTAGGGCGGATTGTGACATAGCGCGGGAACCTAGAAGAAAGGGGCATTGTGCGCAAGCGCCATCTTTTTATAATCGTGCTTGCCAGTGGGCTAGTGGCTTTGCTACAACCCGATACACACAGAAAAACATCAAAAAAAGCTCGTCGCACCATGTCCCATTTTCCTGTTTTTTCGCTCAAAACCACTCGTAATATGCTGCTTTGCGGGGTGTGTGGCCTTGCATGGGCTGTTGGCCCTGCTACCGCCATGGCACGTAATTTGGTGCCCGAAAAACCAAGCGTCGAAGTGAATCTAGGGGTGTTACGGTCGCTGCGCGCATCCGAGCCTGCGCAATATCAGCCCGTTAAACCAGCACCTGCACCAGTAGTTCCAGCACCAGTAGCACCAGCACCAGTAGTTCCAGCACCAATAGTTCCAGCACCGGTAGTTCCAGCACCAGTAGTTCAGCCACAGGCGCCTGCGCCAGTCGTGCCTGCACCAGTAGCTCCTGCGCCCGTAATTAAAACGCAGCCCGTTGCACCCATATTACCCCCACCGCCAGCCATGCCGCAGCCGTTAGCTGCACCGGTGGTTCCTCCTGCTCCTGTTGTGATTGTTCCACGCGCTAAGGAACCGCAGCCCGTTGCTAAGCCTGCGGTGGTCGGCGTTGTGCCTGCACCTGAGAGACCACGGATGGATCCGTTACCGCCTGCTGCAGTAGCGCCAGTGTCCGAGCCTGTCGTGATGCCTGCACCGCTTCCTGTCCCTCGCATGGTGCCGATTGAGAATAAGAAAGTTGAAGCCGTGCCTATGGCTCCTAAACCTGCAGTGGAGCCGTTCGTGCCAGCGCCATTGCCCGTCGCCAAGAGTATCGATACGAAGCCTGCTCCAACACCCCCTGCTGAAAAGCCTGCGCTAAAGGTTCAGCCTGCTCAACTGCCGCCTCCTGTAGCACCCTCTAAGGTCGAGATTGCGCCTACCCCATCGGAGGGGTTGAAACCAGGTTCATCGATCACCATTCCGATGATTGGCGTCAATGGTTCATCGACTGTGCCTTCGCGTGCGGCATCTGTGCCTGATGCTCCAGTGAAATCATTGGAGAAGCAGGCTAGTGAAAGCCTGCCGCCTTTGCCAACGAGCAAGGTGAAGCCTTTGTCTAAGCCTGAGACTAAGCTTGCACCTTCGGAAGTACAGCCTAGCTTAGCCCCGCTTCCGCAGATGGGTGCGCCAGAGCTTCCACCTGTTGCTGATAAAGTGAAACCGACCAAGGAAGCCATAGCAGCAGCGAAGCCCGTTATTGCTGCCCCTGCGCCCGCTATTTCTACCGCACCGATGATGATTCCTGTGCCAAGCACACCACCCGAATTGCCGCCATCGGTGAAGGAGCGTCTGAATAAAACATTCCCGACTGAGCCTAAACAGCAAGGCGTTGTTCGCGACGAAAAGACGGTCCAAAAACTAGGGGAAGAAAGCGCAAAAAAACTCGAAGCCACGGTGACCGGAGAGAATAAGGCTCCGTTGAAGCCTGAAGTTTCTCCTGTGCTTCCTCTTCCAAAAGCAACTGAGCTACCGAAGGCTGAGCCCATCAAAGCGGCGGAGCCAGTGAAGAAGGATGCTAAGTTGCCTGAGCCAGCGAAGCCCGATGCCAAGCTGCCCGAACTACCGAAGGCTGAGCCCATCAAAGCGGCGGAGCCAGGGAAGAAGGATGCCAAGTTGCCTGAGCCAGCGAAGCCTGATGCCAAGCTGCCCGAACTACCCAAGGCTGAGCCCATCAAAGCGGCGGAGCCAGTGAAGAAAGAAATGCTCCCAATGTTGCCGCCACCGCCAACATTGCCAAAGGATTTACCTAAACCCTCGACGTCAGAGAAGTTGCCGCCAGCAGAGCTACCAAATGCCAGCCTGCCACTGCTGCCTGAAACAAAGGTAGCGGTTGAGAAAAAACCAATCACTTTGCCAAAAACGGAGATAGCGCCGCTGCCGAAGATGACAGGTGTTGCAGCAGTGAAGCCACCTGAGTTGCCAAAGGCGCCCGTTGTTATGCCACCTCAGAAAAAAGAGGCAGCACTACCCGAGTTGCCGCTGACAAAGCCCATTGAGGCAGTGAAATTGCCTGAGCCAGCGAAGCCCGAGCCTAAGTTACCTGAATTGCCAATGGTAAAAGCTGTCGAGCCAGCGAAGCCCATAGAACCAGCGAAGAAAGAATCAGGCTTACCAGTCCTTCCTAAATTCCCCGTGGATAATGAAATCAAAGCGCCTGCGAAGCCAGCACTGCCAGCACTCGATGCTATTATTGGTGAAACAAAGCGCAGCTCGTCTGATATATTTGAGCCAAAAGATGGCATCCAATCCAAGCCACTTGGTGCGGCAGCGGCTCCATCATCGCAAACAGCATTACCTCAGCTGCCCTTGCCCGAGCCGAAGCCCGCAGCCCCTAAAACCCCAGACGTAAAAGTTGTTAACGCGGTGAAGCCTGAAGCGGCAAAAGAGGCGCCCAAAGTTGTGAAGGAAGAAGCGACGGCGAAACCAGTATTGCCAATGCCTGCTAAACTTCCTGAGCCAGCGCCTGTGAAAGCGCCCGAAGTTCCTGCGTTGCCATTACCGCCGATCAAGCCCGAGGCCAATGTGCCGCCGTTGCCGCTGCCTGCCTTGCCAGCAGTGAAGTCTGAAGCCGCCAAAGAAGCGCCTAAAGCAGCGAAGGAAGAAGCTGAATCAAAACCTGTGTTGCCCGCGCCGATGGCTGAGGTGAAACCTGCGGCGAGTGCTGGTGAAACCTTGTCGCGCTCGGTGAGCTACGAAAAAGGTAAGAGCGATTTAAGCGATGCTGAGAAAGCTAACCTTGATGCCGTGGCGGAAAAGGTCAAGAAGTCAAAAGGTGCAGTGCGTGTGGTGGCGTATGCTTCGGGCAATGCGGAGGAGACTTCGGTTGCCAAGCGCACCTCGTTGGCGCGTGCCCTGCAAATTCGCGCGCATTTGATTGCCAAGGGTGTCGATGCACAAAGCATCAGCACGCAGGCGCTGGGTAATAAGGGCGATGGCAAAGCTGACCGCGCCGATGTGTTCGTGAAGTAATCACGCTTAAGCGGTCATTAGCCTGCGTGCTTTTGCGATAGTGTTCGCATCGCAAAGTGCTGGGCAACTATCGTCAGATGTTAGTTCAGAGCAAAATCGTAAAGTATATCCACGCGTGCATAGCGCGCGCGTTGCTCGGCGGTGAGAGGCGCTTCTACAAAACCTTCGCTGCGGTAGAGTGTGTTCGCGGCCACCAGTTTTGAATTGGTGAGAATGCGCAAAGTGTGCGCTTCTTTCGAACGCGCACGCACTTTCGAATGTTGCAGCAACGCCCTTGCAAGGCCACGCCCCAGCGCGCGTTTATCAACCCCTAGCTTGGCAAATTCATACACGCCCTCAGACTCTGGCATCAAGGCGTAGGTGGCAACGATGTCGCCTTCCCAAGCGGCAAACCAGATTTCGCCACCCGCATCAATGATGTTAGCTTGGGGGTTGCGCAGCACCTTTTCATCGCCCGCTTCGACGGTGAAAAGCTCCTCAATCCACGCGCGGTTAAGGCGGTCGAAAATCGGTGCGTGTTCAGGCGCAAATGGCAGAATGGTGATGGACATAGCTACTCGCTGAACTGCAACTCGGCGAGGCGTTTATAGAGTGGGTTGCTATCGAGCAATTGTTGATGCGTGCCGCTCGCTTCGATTTTGCCGTCGTTGAGTACGATGATGCGATCGGCTTTGACCACGGTGGCGAGGCGATGGGCGATGACCAGCGTGGTGCGCTCGCGCATGATACCATCGAGCGCGGCTTGGATAGCGGTTTCATTTTCGGCATCCAGCGCGGACGTTGCCTCGTCGAGCAGCAGCACCGCAGGGTTGCGCACAATGGCGCGGGCAATTGCAACGCGCTGGCGCTGACCACCCGAAAGGCGCACGCCCTTTTCACCCAGATACGTATTGAGGCCATCGGGCAAGCTTTCCAGAAAATCGAGTGCGGATGCAGCACGGGCAGCTTCGCGCACTTCGTCATCCGTTGCGTCTGGTTTGCCGATGCGTATATTCTCCCACGCGGTGGTGGAGAAGATGACAGGGTCTTGCGGCACAAGGCCAATATGGCTGCGCCATTCACGCGGTTCCAGCGTGCGCACATCATGACCATCGACGCGGATGATGCCAAATTGCGGGTCATAAAAACGCAGCAGTAATTGGAAGATGGTGGTTTTACCCGCACCCGATGGGCCAACTATGGCCACCGTTTCGCCTGGCTCTACGCGAAATGAAATATTCGACAGCGAGGCTTGGTCGGGGCGCGAGGGGTAGTGGAAGGTAACATGCTCGAACGATAGGCGACCTTCGGGCGTTTTGCTGAAATGGTAGGGCTCGGTAGGAGCCTTGATTTCGGGCACCAACTGCATCATTTCCATGAGGCGTTCGGTGGCACCAGCCGCGCGTTGCATTTCGCCTATCACTTCGCTGAGCGCGCCAAGCGCGCCGGCCACCACGACGGAATAAAAGATGAATGCTGAGAGGTCGCCCGCGCTGATGCGTTTAGAGATGACATCTTGGCCGCCGATGTAGAGCACCGTGACAATCGCCCCAAAAATGAGGCAGATGACAATACCCGTCAGCATGGCGCGCATGCGAATACGGGCGGTGGCAGTGGCGACAGTTTCATCAAGCAAGCGTCCAAAACGGGCGTTTTCGGCATCCTCGAGCGCCATGGCGTGAATGGTGCGCATGGCAGAGATTGTTTCCTCGGCATGGGCGGAAATGTCGCCGACCTTATTTTGTGTCGCGCGTGACAAAGCCCGCACACGGCGTCCAAGGATGATGATGGGTAGAATGACCAGCGGCAACATCAGCAGCAAATATTCCGAGAGCTTGACGCTGGTGATGAGCAACATGGTGAAGCCGCCGACAAACAACAGCGTGTTGCGCAAAAAGACAGAGACCGAGGAGCCGACAACGGTTTGTAGTAGCGTGGTATCGGTGGTGATGCGGGAAATGAGATCGCCCGTGCGTGAGGACTCGAAATACGCGGTGTGCATCGAGAGGACTTTGGCAAAGACATCGCGGCGGATATCGGCCACCACGCGCTCGCCCACCCACGAAACCATGAGGTAGCGGGTATAGGTGCCTATGGCGAGGGCGACGACAACACCCAGCAAAATAAGATAGCCTTGGCCGAGTAGGTTGGGGTCGCTTTTGGCAATGCCGTTATCGATCAGGTAGCGCAGCGCGGAACCCATGCCGAGCACGCCAGTTGCCGTAAAGACTAAGGCGATACAAGCAAACATCGCCTGACGCTTATAGGGCATCAAATAGCGCAATAAATAGCGTAAGCTACTCAGCTTACCTTTGGGGGGCAGAGCATCCTTGGGAGTACTCATAGCACCACCTCCATACCTTCATTTTTTAACTCGCTACGTAGCACTTCATTCAGTGTGCGGCCATCGGGCAGGGCCCAATGATGTGCATTCTCGTGATAACTGAAATGGAGCCCGCCGAGGATAGGTGAAGCATACCAAATTTGTTGGCTAGGGCCGTGTTTGCTGAGCAGATAGGTGCGGCCACTGGCTGCCTTGATGGTCAGGATGCCGCCTTGCACATCAAGGTCATCGAGCTGCCCATTTTCGAACGCAGCATCGAGCTGGTCGTAGCAATGGGTTAAGGTTGCATCCGCAAGCGTGTGGTAATGTTTTTCGTCCATAAGGGGTTGCATAGCAGGTTGGTGGCAGGTGGCAAGGGACAGGCATAGTTATTTTTTCGTATGACAGCGCGCAAAAATAGGCTAACACCGCGCCCGATGAGTGAGAAAAAGAAAACATCGGGTAGGCCCAAGCGCAAAACGACAAGCGCAGGCAAGGGGTCGCGTCATGCGACCTACCGCGCTAACCCTACTTATAACCGTAAGCGCAGGCTTGCGGGGCGCTTCCGTGAATGGCTGACCAGCAGAAGCTGGTGGGGTGGTGTGGCGCGCCTGATCATGATTGGTTTCATCATGCTAGGGCTGGTGTTGGTGTATTTCGCCGCCCAGCTGCCCGATATCCGTGACATCGACACTATTAAAAAAGAGCAAGGCATCACCATCGAATCGACCGATGGCAAAGTGCTGGCCAATTACGGCGATGTTTATGGGCGCTATATTCCCTACGACCAGTTGCCCAAGCCACTGATTCACGCTGTCCTTGCAACTGAGGATCGCCGCTTCTTCGAGCATGGTGGGTTAGATTTCTACGGTATCGCCCGTGCCATGTTCACCAATCTTAGAAAAGGGCGCATGGCACAAGGCGGGTCGACCGTGACCCAGCAGGTGGCAAAGAATGTCTTCCTCACACCAGAGCGTACACTAAGTCGCAAGATTCAAGAGGCCATGTTGGCCTTCTGGCTAGAGGCGCGTTTCACCAAAAAAGAGATTATGGCGATTTACCTGAACCGTGTCTATCTGGGTTCGGGTGCGTTTGGTGTCGATGCTGCCGCGCGGCGCTATTATAATAAGAGTGCGACCGAGCTGAACCTTTATGAATCTGCGATGATGGCAGGGTTGTTGAAGGCGCCTTCGCGTTATTCGCCTACTGCAAGCTCCGAACGCTCGAAGGGTCGCGTGCATCAGGTGTTGATGAACATGGTCGATGCAGGTTTCCTTAAAGAAAGCGAAGTTGCACCTACCCTGACGGGCTATGCCAAAGCGCCATCGCACGAGGTAGAGGGTGGCGATGTGCGTTACTACACCGACTGGATTGTGGACGATGAAATCCCCAAAATCATTGGCCAGTTCGAGGGCGATATGATTGTGACCGTCGCGATGGATGCTAAGCTGCAAACCATGGCGCAAGATGCATTGCAAAATGTGGTGACGATGCAAGGCGCAAAAAAGAATGTCACCCAAGGTGCACTGGTGGCCATGAAGCCTGATGGGCGCGTGTTGGCGCTGGTTGGCGGGTTAGATTATAAGACAAGCCAGTTCAACCGCGCAGCACAAGCGAAGCGCCAGCCAGGTTCGGTGTTTAAATTATTTGTCTATCTCGCAGGGTTGGAAGCAGGCCTCTCGCCGCAATCAGCCTTGCTCGATGGCCCCATTTCCTTGCGCGTGGGAAATAAGATGTGGTCGCCTGAAAACTATGCTGGAGGCTATCGCGGTAATGTACAAATGGTCGAGGCGTTGCGCCATTCGCTGAACACGGTATCGGTTCGGATTGGTCAATATACTGGGTTCAGCAAAGTGGCAGAAATGGCCATGCGACTAGGAATCCCCAACATTCCGAATAGTCCTTCAATTGTGCTGGGATCGGTAGAAGCGACGCTACTTGAGATGGTGGGCGGCTATGCGCACGTAGCGAATGGCGGTAATAAAGTCGAGCCGTATGGTATTTTAAAAGTGCGTTCGCGCGAGGGTAAGGAGCTGTATAAATACAAAGCGCCTGAACCAGAAAGTGTGCTTTCTGAAAACACCGTGAATGAGATGAATTACATGCTGCTGGATGCGGTGGCGCGTGGCACGGGCACCGGTGCGCGGCTTGGTGGGCGCCCTGTGGCGGGTAAAACTGGTACCAGTCAGGACTTCAAAGATGCGTGGTTCATTGGCTTCACCCCACAAATGGTCACGGGTGTTTGGGTGGGTAACGACAACAACAAACCCATGCGTAAAATTACGGGCGGAACGATTCCCGCAAGTGTGTGGCGCGAGTTCATGACCCATGCCATGGCAGGCTTGCCAGTGAAGTCTATCCCAAGCAGTGCTGGCGCCGCGCAGGAGTTTTTGCCGTGGCTGTTTGGTAGCGATACGGCTGATGGGGAGGGTGAAGGAGCCACATCTTGGCATCCTGATGGCACGGGCGAGGTTCCGTCGGATGTGCCGTTTGCGCGTCAGGGTGAAGAAGGACAAGTATCCGAAACAAGAAGCGGTGCCACGCATGACAACGAGGCCGCACCTATTGATCAGCCCGCTGTGACCGCACCGCAAGCGCGCACAGAAAAATCCGATGAGATTCTTTCGCCCGAATTCTGGGATAAATTAGCCGACAAAGTGCCCGAGAATCCCGAAAAGGGTAAAGTGGAGTACAACTACCCAGAGTAGTCTGTTGGGCGCTCAGTTAGGCATTAAAGCGGTACAAATCTTTGCCGTGTAGCTTCAACCAATCCTTCGCCGCTTCGTAATCGGGGCAAATGCTCTCGACACAATTCCAAAACGCAGTGGAATGGTTCATGTGGCGCAAATGGGCCACCTCGTGCGCGACAACATACTCCATTACTTCTTTCGGTGCGAAAATGAGACGGTAGGAGAATGACAAACGCGCGGTGGAAGAACAACTGCCCCAACGGCTCCGCGTATCACGCACGGTGACACGATTCAGACGGCGGCCAATGCGCACCGCATAGCGAACAGAAAGTGCCGAGAGGGTTTGGCTTGCGATTTTTCTCAAGGCAGCGGTGACGCGCTCGGGGAATTCTTCACGCGGGCCGGAAACATAGAGCACATCATCGCGAATCACCCATGCGCGTTTTAGGTCAGCGTCGTGCTTGATGCGCACGCGTTTACCAAGCAACGGAATCACCACACCGGGCTTGATTTGCTTTTTGGTTGGCATGTCGCGTAATGTGTCGACTAGCCACTCAGATTTTTGCATCAGAAACACTAACCCATCGCCCACGCGAGTGTGGCGCGGCAAGGTGAGCGAGATAGCATGGCTCGTGGGATTGTAGCGCAAACAGATGCGCTTCGCTCGCTGATGACGACGAATCACAAGCGGCAACATTTCTTCTCCTACTTGCAGATAATCGGGCAACTCATTGTTGCTCCATGCATTACGAAGTTCATTGCTCATCGAGGTGCCTGTTTTTTCTTTTGTGATATTTATTTTTGTTGGTGGCTGCTGCGTTGTTGTTGCGTTGAAGCAACCCTTGGCAGTAAGGTCAGCATAGGAACTGCAACGCCGCTAGGTCAATAGGGCTGATGCCCCAACCCAAAAAAATATTTTTATCCACAGGTAAACACGCAAGCCATTCAAGTAATTTATGAAGTTTCCTCAGTCGTTTATGGATGAAATACGCAACCGCATCCGCGTATCGGAAGTGGTGGGCAAGGCTGTGACCCTGAGGCGCGCGGGGAGGGAATTCCATGCTTTGTGCCCGTTTCATAAGGAGAAATCGCCCTCGTTTACGGTGAATGACGAGAAGGGGTTCTACCACTGTTTTGGCTGTGGGGCACATGGTGATGTGATTGGTTTCACAATGGATTATGAGCATCTGGGCTACCGCGAGGCTATCGAGAAGCTCGCGGGCATGGCAGGGTTGAGCGTTCCAAAATTAACACACGCAGAGGTTGAAAAAGAAAGGCGCGCTCAATCGCTCAACGATGTGATGGAAGCGGTGACCGGTTGGTTCGAGGAGCAATTGGAGAACACCAGCGAAGGCGAACTCGCGCGGCGTTATTTGCTGGAGCGTGGATTAAGCGCTGAGACGATTGCCAAATTCCGCATTGGCTACGCCCCTGAAAATCGTGATGCGCTGATGAAGGCAATGGCAACGCGTGGCATCACTCAAGCACAGTTGATTGAAACGGGGATGCTGATTTCTGTCGAGGGACGAACACCCTATAGTCGGTTTCGTCGGCGGTTGATGTTCCCGATACGTGATCGGAAATCGCGCGTGATTGCATTTGGTGGGCGCGTGTTACCCGGTGAGCCAAACGCCGATGCGCCGAAATATTTGAACTCACCCGAGACGCCGCTGTTCAGCAAGGGGCGCCAACTCTTTAACCTCGACCTTGCACGCCGCGCCGCGTTCGATGCGCGGCAGTTGATTATATGCGAAGGCTACATGGACGTGATTGCGCTCGCCCAAGGTGGCATTGCGCACGCCGTGGCACCGCTGGGCACCGCCATCACCGCTGAGCAATTACAGCTCTGTTGGCAGATTGTCGATGAGCCGATTTTGTGTTTGGATGGCGACAATGCAGGCCAGCGCGCGATGACGAGGGCAACGGAGTTGGCACTGCCGCTATTAGTGCCCGGCAAAACATTACGTGTGGCGGTGATGCCCAAGGGCGATGACCCTGATTCGCTGATACGTAATGTTGGGCGTCATGCGTTCGACGAGGTGATTGCGCGGGCAGCACCGCTAGTGAATATTCTTTGGCAACAGGCAATGGGTACGCCAGCGAACACGCCCGAGGCGCGCGCCGCGCAAGAACAGCAATTGATGCTGAAGGTGAGCCAGATAAAACACCCCAGCGTGCAGCATTATTATAAGCAGCATGTGCGCGAGCAATTGCAGGCCATGCAGCAAGCAAGCTATACGAAAGGCCGCCAATCGGGCAATTGGCGCGCAGGGGATGGTAAGAAGAAATGGAATCCAGCGAATGCAGGTATGGCGGACGGGTTTATGCCGCTGCCCCCAATTGCTCGCACGGCGGATACGAGCTTGCTGGCGCCTGCTAGTAATTTGCTGGCACTGGTGGTGGCCTGCCCATCGCTGCTGGCGCACGCGGCGGCAGAAGAGTTTTGGTTGCACGCGCCCATGCCTGCAAGCTGGCAGCAGCAAATGCATCACCTCATCACGGAGCTGCATATTGACTCCCCCGCGCTCACCAGTGGGCCATTATGGCAAACACTCATCGAGGAATCGCCCAAGGAATCGTGCCAGCAGGTGCAAAAGGCGATGGAGACGCTGGGCATTGAACTGACGAAAGATGACATCCAGCGTGAGGGCAGGGCGCAGCGCTTGTGGGGCGAGGTGATTAATGACGTAGAGCGTGCGCGTCTGAAGGCGGAATGTGCCGAGGCAGAAAAGGCGCTGGGGCAAGAAATGAACGAAGAAAACCTCGCGCGGCTGACCAACCTGAAGGGGCAGCTGGAGGCCATCGACCGCGAGCGTAGCCGTTTTTATAGGGAAGACCCGTTAAGCGGGGCGGTGTAGGAATAATGTTTCATGTGAAACATTATTTATTTTAATCAATGTCTTACTGGTTTTTGCTGGTCGTGATAGGCTGCTGCCCGCAGGGCGGGGCGAATAAAGTTCGTCAAACGCTTGAGTTTCCTTGGGTTCTGTGCCAAAACGGGGGCTCTTTGATCCATTGACTGTGTGGGGTGACGCATTATGGCAACGAAAAAAGCGGTAAAAAAAGTGGCCGCAGTAAAATCAAAAGCGACGACGAAAAAACCTGCGCCGAAACTTGTGGTGAAGAAAAAGGCTGCTAAGCCTGTTGCCAAAAAATCTGCTCCTGTGAAGAAAGCAGTGGTGAAAAAACCAGCACCTAAGCCTGTGGCGAAAAAACCAGTGGCGAAGGTGAACGCAAAGAAATCATCCACAAAGCCTACCAAGCCCCTTGCTAAATCGGCAGTAAGCTCTAAATCATCGCGTCCGACCCCCGCAAACGTGACCAAGAAAGCGACGCAATCTGTTCCTATGCCAGTGAAAAAAGATACGAAATCGGCGGCAAAAACGCCCGCAAAAACCCCAGTAAAACCCGAAGCAAAAACTACGAAGAAAGAAGCGCCAGCCAAAGCTAAAGGCGCAGAAGCGCTTGCCAGTGTTGGCGATGCGCTCGAGGCAAAACTGCTGAAATTAGGCAAAGCGCGCGGCGTGCTGACCTACGACGATTTGAATAAATATTTGCCTGCCGATGAGTTTTCCCCCGAGGTGATCGACGAGCTGATCACGAAGCTTGCCGCCAAAGGCGTGAAGGTCATCGAGCTGCCCGATGTGGACGATAAAGTAGACGCGCCATTTGTTGAAAGTGACGACGATGATGTAGCTGCACCCACGGGCGAACTTGTTATCGACATGGAATCCGAAAAGCCTGAAGAGTCCTATGGCCGCTCGGATGACCCTGTGCGCATGTACCTACGCGAAATGGGCAATGTGGAATTGCTCAGCCGCGAAGGCGAAATTGAAATCGCGAAGCGTATCGAATCTGGCCGCGAGATGGTCATCAGCTCGTTGTGCGAATCCCCCACGGTGATGCATATGGTGCTGGGTTGGCGCGATAAACTCGCGGGCAGCGAAATGCTGCTGCGCGAAGTGATCGACCTCGATGCGACCTATGGCGCAGGCACTGAAGATAAATTCGCCGATGCCCAGCGCGAACAGGGCGACGAGGTTGAGGAAGAAGAAGAGGAAGAAGACGAATACGATGCACTCGAAGGTGGGCGCAAAGAGCAGGTCGAGGATGACTACGACGATGAGGCTGTTCTATCGCTAGTAGCGATGGAGCAGGAATTGCTGCCCGCTGTGCTCGAGAAATTGGATGCGTTTGCAAAAGTAAGTAAGCAACTGCGTAAACTTCAGGAAAAACGCCAAGCACAAGCGCTCGGCGAGGGCGATGTAACGAACGCCGACAACAAAAAATACCCAGCATTGCTGAAGGAAACGGTGGAGATCATGCTCTCCATTCGCTTCAACAACATGCGCGTGGAAGAATTGATGCACACGCTGTATGCGGTGAACAAGCGCCTGATTGCAACGGAAATGCAACTGCTCAAACTTGCTGAAAAAGCAGGCGTGAAGCGCCCAAGCTTCTTGCAAAACTATAATGGCCGCGAGCTTGATCCGGATTGGTTGAAATCAGTCGCCAAGCTGAAGGAAAAAGGCTGGAAGGATTTTGCGGAGAAGCACAAGACCGAAATCGAAAAACTGCGTAGCGAGATTGGTAAAATTGCGACGGAGACGGGGATGGATATCCCCGAGTTCAAGCGCGTAGTGTTCGCCGTAAGTAAGGGTGAGCGCGACGCGGGACGTGCGAAGAAAGAGATGATCGAGGCGAACCTGCGCCTTGTGATTTCGATTGCGAAAAAATACACCAACCGCGGTCTTCAATTCCTCGACCTCATTCAGGAAGGCAATATCGGCCTGATGAAAGCGGTCGATAAGTTCGAATATCGCCGTGGGTATAAGTTCAGCACCTATGCGACATGGTGGATTCGCCAAGCGATTACGCGCAGCATTGCCGACCAAGCGCGCACGATTCGTATCCCCGTGCACATGATCGAGACCATCAACAAAATTGTGCGCACCAGCCGCCAAATGCTGCACGAAATTGGCCGCGAGCCAACGCCCGAGGAACTGGCAGAACGTCTGGTGATGCCGCTCGACAAGGTTCGCAAGGTGATGAAAATTGCCAAGGAGCCTGTATCGCTTGAAACACCAATTGGTGATGAAGAAGATTCACACCTCGGTGATTTCATTGAGGACAAAAATGCGGTGCTTCCCGTGGATTCAGCCATCCAGAGCAACCTGCGCGAGGTGACGACGCGGATTTTGGCAAGCCTGACCCCGCGTGAAGAGCGCGTGCTGCGTATGCGTTTTGGTATCGGTATGAATACCGACCATACGCTGGAAGAAGTGGGCCAGCAGTTTAGCGTAACGCGTGAGCGTATCCGCCAGATTGAGGCGAAGGCATTGCGTAAGCTGAAGCACCCAAGCCGCAGCCGCAAAATGCGCAGCTTCTTGGATAACTAGGCGCACCTCATAATCGTGACGAATCGGACACAGCCGAACGCAAGCCAGCGTTAACACGCGACAATGGCTTGGTGGAATTGGCTTATACGCTAGATTTATGGCTAGATATCTCCTGCCACGTGCAGGAGATGTGCCCATGAAATCGACGTTGTTTGTTCTCAGTTTTCTTATCGCGTTTTTGTTGTTTGCCGTACAGCCGATGGCCAGCAAAATGGTGCTGCCCACACTAGGTGGCACGCCTGCGGTATGGAATACGGTGATGTTTACCTTTCAGCTGCTGCTGCTGGCGGGCTATATTTATGCCCATCTGCTGACGCGCTATGTGCCGTTACGTTGGCAGGTGCTGCTTCATGCGGCTGTGGTGGGAGCTGCATTTGCATTTCTGCCGCTGCAGGTGGTGCTTGAGACAAGCGATGCTTTGGTGGAGTCGCCCATTCGGCATCTGGTGGGTGCTTTTTTGTGGCAGATTGGGCTGCCGTTTTTCTGCCTTTCGGCAACGGCTCCGCTGTTGCAATTCTGGCTTAGCCGCTCGCGCCATGCCCTCGCGCAGACGCCCTATGTTCTCTATAGTGCAAGTAACTTAGGAAGTTTTGCGGGACTGATTGGGTATATTATTTTAGTCGAGCCGCTGCTCGATCTGTCGCAGCAGCGCATCTATTGGAGCGTGCTTTTTGTGGCAGCAACGGGCGCGTTGATTGCTGGCGCATGGCGTTTGGTGGCGCTGCGCACTGCGGATGCGGCACCCGTGGAGGCAATGCGTAGGCCGCCATTTAAAATGGCTGTGGCGTGGGTGTGGCTGGCATTCTTGGTGTCGTCGTTAAGCTTGGGAGTGACGACCTATATTGCAACGGATGTTGCTTCCATCCCGTTATTGTGGGTGGTTCCGCTTTCGATTTATTTGCTGAGTTTTGTCGATGCCTTCCGCGTGCGCCCCGCATTTGTAGGGATTGCGCAGCGCGTGGCCCCAATCCTTGGGGTGGCGGCGCTGCTTGTCTATGGCCTTGGCGGGCATGGAATGGCGGGAACCTACCTCTTCCACATGGCGGCATTTACCTCGATTGCCTTTGCCTTGCACGGCTGGCTGGCGACACGGCGACCCGATGCGCAATTCCTGACCTATTACTACGTGCTGCTCTCGGTGGGAGGCTTGCTGGGGGGTGTGATGAATGGCCTCGTGGCGCCGATGGTGTTGCACGAAGCGCTCGAATATCCGATGGTGCTGTTCCTTGCCGCAATCACAAGCTTTGTGCTGTTACGTCAGGCTGAATCAGCAAAGTCGATTTTACGTCTGCACCTGAATCAATTAGCAACGACGACACTGGTACTGGTTGGTTTGTTGCTTCCCCTGTATGGCCTGATTGCGCTGAATGATGCGGTCTCCTTATGGCCATTAAATAGTTATGTTCTGGTAAAAGCGGCGATGGTGGCGGCAATCCTATCGGTTGCGTTTTACCGCAACTATGCTCGCGGTTTTTATGCGGTGAGCATCGTGGGGTTGGTGGGGATGCTCGCGGTGAGTAACGGTACGGTTGGCTATGAAACCCTGTTTCGTGACCGCAATTTCTTCGGTGTATCACGCGTGTATGAACATGCGCCAACTAATGCACGCTACTATATGCACGGCACCACACTGCATGGTTTGCAATCGCTCGACCCCAAAGAGGCGCTGCAACCCAAGGCCTATTATGCTGTGATTAAGGACATATTCTCGGCGCTTCCGAACGTGCATCAACGCCCGCTGGCGATTGTGGGTTTGGGCGTGGGCACATTGAAATGCATCGCGCATGATGGGCAGGAGGTCGATGCCTATGAGATTGACCCCTTGGTGCGCGATATAGCGCTCAATAGCGATTACTTTACCTACCTAGAGCGCTGCAAGGGAACGCACCGCATTATCATGGGGGATGGACGTATCCGCATTGGCCAGCAACCCGATGGGCGTTATGGTGTGATTTTGTTGGATGCGTTCTCATCGGACGCGATTCCCGTGCATTTGCTAACACAGGAGGCTATGGCAACCTATGTGAGCAAGCTGGCGCCACGAGGTGTTTTGTTGCTGAACACGACCAATCGGCATGTCGATTTATGGCCATTACTGGGCACACAAGCAAAGGCGCTTGGCTTAGTGGCGTATGGCAAGTCGTTCACGGCCGATGCGGCGCAACCTCTTATGCGTAGCTCGTATTGGGTTGTTGTGGCGCGTGATGCCAAGGACGTTGCTGCGGTCACATCACATCAAAAAGGCTGGCAGCGCCTTGAGGCTGGCGCCCACCAGCCATGGACGGATAATTACACCAATCTCTTGCCGTATTTTAAGGTGCTACAGTAGGCTTGCACGCGGTGGAGGAATTTGTTAGAGCATCCATATGTCAGCTACAATCGGAACAAAACTTCATACTCTCATCCACGGCCACTTCATTGGGGCGGATGTGTTTGGTAACCGCTATTTCGAGAGCAAGCGCGCTCGCAAAGGCGAACGCAAGCGCCGTTGGGTGATTTACAATGGCGTGCCCGAAGCCTCGAAGGTGCCGCCCGCGTGGCACGGATGGCTGCACTACACGCTGGATGCGCCGCTGAGTGAGACGAAGCAATATAGCTGGTTGAAGGCGCACTTGCCGAACTTGACCGGCACAACGGGACGTTATCTGCCTTCGGGTCATATCAGTAAGGGTGGTCAGCGCGCGGCATCCTCGGCGGATTACGAACCGTGGACTCCCAAATAATGCGTGGGGCAATTTCTGGCGCTGCGCTCATGGCAGCGATGCTGATGCTCACTGCGTGCCCTGGACATGTTAAAGGCGTTGATGTGGGAGCAGGGTTCGACGCACTCGACACGCAATCAAAGGAATCCAAAGATAATGAAAAATGGTGGGGTTCCTATTACGGGAAATGTCACAATGTGTGGGGTGGCGAGTGTTCCGATAATGGTGGCGCATCATCGTCGGGTTCGGGTGGCTGGTACGCCACGGGGGATGAGTAACCAACTATCTTGGCAGTGACCCACTTGCCACGATGAAGTCTGCGTGTTAGTCGAAAGATATCAGTTCATTTTTATGGGGTCTGCGCGATGGCAAACAATGCAATCGAAACGGTAATGGGGGCAGTAGTACTTGCGGTGGCTGGCGGCTTCCTCTATTTCGCGTACAACAACAGCAACGTGAAACCTATCGAGGGCTACTCGGTATTGGCGTCGTTTTCCAACATCAGTGGAATTACACCGGGCAGCTCGGTACGTGTTGGTGGTATTAAAATTGGTGTGGTAGAAGCGCTCGACCTTGACCCAAAGAGCTTTCAAGCGGTTGCAAAGCTACGCATTGGTAAGGATGTTCCACTGCCGCGTGATTCCTCGGCCGCTATTCAGAGTACGGGCCTGATCGGCGAGAAATTCCTCGCAATCGAACCCGGCGGTGATGAAGAAAATTTGAAAAATGGCGATAAGATTGCCTTCACGCAACCTTCGGTTAGCCTTGAGGAAATGATTGGGAAGTTTGTGTTCTCCGGCGGCGGTGCCGACAAGGGAAGCTCGACTGCCAATGCACCAGCTGCGGCTGCGCACAGCGATGCAAAAGATGTTGGCTTTCCATCGCTTGATGACGCGGCTGAAGAAGTGGCACCCAAAGTGGTGACGCCAACTGAGCCCGAAAATCTCGCGCCTGAACCGGAAACCATCAACGAGTAATTTGGCAGATTCATGAAATACGCATCGCAGATGCTCTGTGCGTTGCTGATGGTTGCAGCATATTCGCAAGCACGGGCGCAGGAGGAAAATGTCGGCGGTATCGCGCCGCTGCCAGCGATGGATGTTATCAAGCCTGCCACCGCCAGTGATGATGCGATACTGACCACACGCGATAAAAAGCCTGAAAACTCTCCCTTTAGTGCGATGGAGGGAAATGAAAAGAAAACAAATATTGATGCGACAACGCCCCCTGTAGGAGGATATTCGCCAAAAATTCCATTTGGGAAGGCCGAGCCTGCTGCGCCGATTATTCCTGAGGGGCCACACGCGACGGTGGCTGTGCCTGTGGTGGATGTCGATACGCTCGACGCACCCGAAGCGGCACCGCCCGAACCGATTGAGGAAGGCGCCGACCCCGTACAGGAAAACCCCGCGGAACCGACTGAACTGACCAGCCCTATTTTTGAAGCGGAAGAGGGGCCGATGGGCACGCGCTCGGTGGTGATTCGGGCGCTAAACAAGGTGACAGCGCAATCGGAGACGATGACGCTGAAATCCAACCAAATGGCTAAATTTGGGCAGTTGCAAATTACGGCTGTAACATGCCAAGTTTCTGCCGCGCGCAGCCAGACCGATTACGCCGCGTTGCTCGATATTGTGGAGAAGTTGCCCACAGGTGATGGCACCAAACCCGTATTTCGTGGATGGATGTATGCATCCAGCCCTTCGATTGCTGCGCTTGAGCACCCTGTCTATGACGTGACGATGGTCGAATGCAAAACCATGCCCCGTGGCACGAAGGTGGTGAAGCCTGTCGAAGTGAAGGATGAAAAAGAAGCGCCAAAAGCCAGCGAAACCAAACAAAAAAAATCGACAGACAAACCTAAGCAATAGCAATTAGTAGGTAGTTGTGGATGACCCGCGATGCGCTGCTTGTATCGGCAAGGTCGCAGTGCTAGTTGCTTGGGTAACCAATTAAAAAAAATCATTATCGGCAAGTCAGGAACATTCATAAGGCAGCGCATGACGCTGTCGACCGAAAGGCTTGGCATGAAAATCGCGCGACTGATTACTGACCCACAATCTGACCCGTTTGTTGGCCTTAGCTGGCGTAAGGTGGATGTGGAAGTGTGCAGCGCTGACCCCGCTGCGCGCGTGTGCCTGACCGATATTGAAGTCCCCGCGCATTGGAGCCGCGAGGCGGCGGAAACCTTTGTGCATTATTACATCCGCCGCGCGGGCGTGCCGACCAAAACCATGCGCGTGAAGGAAGAGGGCGTTCCTGAATTTTTGTGGTGCAGTGTGCCCGATACGGCAGCGCTGCAAGCCCTGCCCGAGGAAGAGCGCGCGACGCACGAAACCAGTGCCCGCCAAGTGTTCCTGCGCCTTGCGGGCATGTGGGCCTATTGGGGCTTTAAGTGCGGCACCTTCGACACAGAGGCCGATGCGCGCGCCTTTCATGATGAAATAGCTGCGATGTTGGCGCGGCAGGTGATGGCGCCTAACTCCCCGCAATGGTTCAATACGGGCTTGCATTGGGCTTATGGCATGCGCGGCCCTGCGCAAGGCCACTGCTACGGCGACCATGAAACAGGCAAGCTGAAATTGTCGAGCAATGCCTATGCGCGGCCACAACTGCATGCGTGCTTTTTGCATGGCGTGAAGGATGAGTTGGTGAGCGAAGGTGGCATCATGCATCTGTATGAGCGCGAGATGCGGGCGTTCAAATACGGTTCGGGCGCTGGGGCGAATATGTCGGCTATTCGCGGGCGTGGCGAGGAGATCTCAAGCGGCGGTAATGCGCTGGGGCTGATGCGCTTCCTGACGATTGGCGATAAGGCTGCGGGGGCAATTCATGCAGGCGGATTGCCGCGCCGCGCAGGCAAAATGGTGGTCATCGATATCGATCACCCCGATGTGGTGAGTTTCATTCGCTGGAAGGGCGAAGAGCAATATAAAATCGCGGCACTGATTACGGGCGCGCGGGTGATGCGCACGTGTTTATCGGGGGTGATGGCGGCGGTGCAAACGGGGCAGAGCGAGGCGCGCTTTAACCCTGCGCTGAACCAAGCCCTCGCGACGGCAATCGACAAAGCAAAACGTGCCATGATTCCAACCAGCGCGATTGAGCGGGTGATTGCCTATGCCCGCCAAGGTTACCGCGAACTACACATCCCGATGTATGGCGCGGAAGATGATTCGGAAGTATTCATGACCGTGAGCGCGCACCAAACGCGCCAAGCGGTGCGGGTGACCAATCGCTTCATGAACGCGGTGGAGGAGAAGCAACGCTTCCCGCTACGCAAGCGCACGGATGGTGCAGTGAGCAGCCACCAACAGGCGACGGATTTGTTCGACGATTTGGCGCATGCAGCATGGGCAACAGGTGAGCCGACCATTCAATTCTCCGACACGATTGCCGCGAATCATACCTGCCCCGAGACGGATGCCATTCGTGCCTCGACGCCTGCTTCGGAATATATGTTCCTCGATGATACGGCGTGCCCACTGGCCACTATCAACCTGCTGGCATGCGCGGATAATAAAGGGTTTATCAACGTCGCGATGTTTAGCCACGTGGCGCGGCTGGCCACCATCATGCTCGATATTTCGGTGACGATGGCGCAATATCCATCGCGCGCGATGGCGCGGCGTACACTGGATACGCGCCCACTTGGCCTAGGTGTTGCCAACTTTGCACCGCTCGTGATGCGCATGGGCTATGCTTATGACAGCGACGAAGCACGGGCGACGGCGGCAGCAATAACTTCCTTAATGACGGGTGAATCCTGTGCGGTTTCGGCGGAAATGGCAAAGGAAATGGGGGCATTTAACGAGTTTGCCAAGAACCGTACCCCGTTTTTGAAATGGATTACGGCGCGCCGTGATTTGCTGATTCGCGAGAGCGCGGCCTCGGAGGCGTTGCACCTTGAGGCGTTGCCGCAAACGGCACTGCTGGATGCAGCGCGGCGGGTGTGGGAAATGGCGTTCATCAAGGCCGAAGCTTACGGCGTGCGCAATGCCCAGTTTAGCTGCATTCCGCCCACGGCGACCATTGCGCGGGTGATGGATTGCGAAACGCTGGGGCTGACCCCCATGCGTAGTGTGATGCGTGGCGCGCACAAAAAGCTCGGGGCGGATGTGTGTTATGGCCTTGCGGCACTTGGCTATACTCAAACACAGGTGAATGAAATGGCGCGCTATGTGTGCGGCACGCCGTCACTGGCGCTTTCGCCGCACATTAACGCGCAGACATTAGCCGCCAAGGGTTTTAGTGAAGTGCACTTGATGGCGATTGAAGAGAGCCTTGAAACCGCAGCAGATATTCACGCGGCGTTTGACCCCTATGTGATTGGGGAGCGCTTCTGCCGTGATATGTTGAATATTGGTAATGCCGAGCTTTACGACGCGCAGTTCAATCTGCTGGCGCATATGGGCTTTAAGGAAGTGGAAATTAAGGCGGCGGAGAAATATCTCTGCGGGGCACGCAGCCTTGCGGGTGCGCCGCATTTGCGCGCCGAGGATGAAGCTGTGTTCGCGCTCGCGGTGAAGGCTGAGGCGCAGATCGATCTCCTATCCGCTGCGCAGCAATTCCTCAGTGGGGGTATTGCGCACACGATTCAGTTGCCGCAGGTTACCACGTTGGAACAGTGCGGAAAGCTGATTCAGTTGGCTTGGAGAAAAGGTTTGAAATCCATCAGCTTGAAGCGCGAACATTGTGCGCTTTATGAAGAGGCTATGCTGGGTGGTGCACTGAGCGAGGCAGAACAATCACAAGGTGAGATTGTCTTCCGTGAGTCGCGCACCATGATGTCGGGATCGATTTCTCAAGTGGCGGCGGAGTTGCTCGGCCAGTTTGTAAAAACCCGCCGCGAGTTGCCGTTGCGCCGTAAAGGGTTCACCCAAAAGGCTGTGATTGCTGGACAAACCGTCATGCTACGCACGGGCGAATATGAGGATGGCTCACTGGGTGAAATGGCGCTCGATGCGGTGGAATCGCCACAGCAAACCCGCGCGTTGCTGAACCAATTCTCGCGCGCAATTTCCATTGCGCTACAGCATGGTGTGCCCTTAGTAGCGTTCGTGGATGCATTTGCGCGTGTAAGCTATGCTACGTCCAGTGCGGAAGATGCCGATGCTAATAGCGAGGTGACGATGCTGCTCGATCAAGTGTTCCGTGAATTGGCGGCGACTTATCTGGTGGATACGGTCGATGTGCGCCCCAATCGTGCAGCAGCATCGCCAAGCTTGGTAAGCTAGCTAGCGTTTTTTTGCCAGCGGGTGTTTGCTATTCACCACCGACTTCAATCGCGAATCCGCGACATGGGTGTAGATTTGCGTGGTGGCAATATCGGCATGGCCGAGCAATTCCTGTATCACGCGTAAATCGGCACCGCCTTCGAGCAAATGGGTGGCAAAGGAATGGCGCAGTGTGTGTGGTGAACAGCGCGCGGGGTCGATGCCCGCATCCATACAGAGTTTTTTGAGCATTTGACCAAAACGCTGACGGGTGAGGTGAGGCTCCTTACCGTGGGATGGAAAGAGATAACGGCTGTCACGATTTTTGGGCACGAATTGCTCACGTACGGCGAGGTAATGGTTGAGGGCTTCGATAGCTGTGGCATGAAGCGGCACAATGCGGTCTTTGCGGCCTTTGCCAGTGACCATGAAATACGGCGCAATCTGTTTTGGTTTTTTGGGGTTGCGCTGAATATGTTGGGTGGTGAGGGTGACGAGCTCGCTTACCCGCATGCCTGAGGCATAAATGATTTCCATGAGAGCGTTTAAGCGAACTCCCTCGAGCGTTGTATTGGCACGGGTGGTGGCAATGAGTTGCTGCACTTCCTGCTTAGAAAGTAATTTGGGCAAGGTGCGGCTGCGTTTGGGGCCGCGTACCAAAAGCACGGGATTCTCGGTGATGTGGCGCTCGCTGATGAGGAACTTAAACCATTGCGTCAGGCACGAGCGTCGGCGGGCAAGGGTGGCGGAAGCCATGTGGCGGGAAGTGAGATCAGCGAGGTAATCGGTAATCTCGGAGTGACCTAGCGTCAGCATGTTCAGTTTGTGTGTGCTGGCATAGGTAAAGAAGTCGTCGAGGTCGCGGCGGTAGGAATCGCGGGTGGCGATAGAGGCGCCACGGCTTGCAATCAGCATCTCCAAAAACGCATCACGCCACCCAAGCCAGTCAGCCGGGGTGGCGTGTTTCGTTTTAGGCATTCACTAAAATTTAGTGGCCAGCTGGAGCAGCTGGAGCAGCTTCTGCAGCAGGAGCAGCTGGAACAGCGGCTTCAACAGCAGCAGCGCCAGCGGTGGCAGCAGCATCGGTAGCAGCGCCAGCAGCGGCAGCAGCATCGGTAGCAGCAGCGCCAGCAGCGGCAGCAGCATCGGTAGCAGCAGCAGCAGCATCGGTAGCAGCAGCAGCGGCATCGGTAGCAGCAGAGGCAGCAGCGTCGCCAGCTTCAGCAGCAGCATCAACAGCACCGGTTACTTCCGAGGTGATTTCTTCGGTCGTTGGAGCGGTGGTGCCCGAGGTTACAGCAACGATAACGGCCGCAACAACTGCAACAGCAGCAACGATTACGATAAGATTTTTATTTTTAGCTGGGGTAGTCATAACGCCTCATATATATGGTTGAGAGTTGAATTATTTGGCAAAGCCGCTACCCTTGTGCTTCGTAACTTCGTGAGAGTCAACAATTAGCATGAAAAATCTTGAAATAAGTAACGAAAACAATGCTAAGCCTGCGGATAATAGCGCTTGGAAAGCCCGTCCGCTGGTGCTGGTGGGGCTCATGGGGGCAGGAAAATCGACCATTGGACGCCGCCTAGCCAAGCAAATAGGATGGCGTTTTGCCGACTCGGACGAAGAAATTGAGACCGCGGCGGGGTGTTCGATCGCCGATATTTTCAGTATTCATGGCGAACCTATTTTTCGTGACCTTGAAAAACGCGTGATTGCTCGACTGGTCAGCGAGGAGCCCATGGTGCTTGCAACGGGCGGTGGGGCATGGATGCAAGAAGGGGTGCGCGCGATCATTAAAGAAAAGGCAACATCGGTCTGGTTGCGTGCGGAGCTAGATGTATTAACTGACCGCGTGAGTAAGCGTAATCACCGCCCGTTGCTCGAGACGGGAGACAAGCGTGAGATTCTGGATAATTTGATGAGCGAGCGTTATCCCATCTATGCGCTTGCCGATGTGATTGTGGATTCGAGTGTGGGGCCTCATGAGCAGGTCGTTCATCGGGTAATTGATGCATTAGAAACTATGGGGAAAACTGCATGAGCCAGCCACAAACGGTGCGGGTTGAACTTGCTGGGCGCGGCTATGACATCATTGTTGGTAGCGGTTTGCTGACACGTGCGGCGGAATATGTGGTGCCAAAACTGGCAAGCAAAAAAGCTGTGATTGTGACCGATGCGCATGTTGGCACCATTTATGGTAGCCAGTTGAAAGCCAACCTGCGCGCGGCAGATGTTACATGCGACGTGCTGACCATTCCCGCGGGCGAGGGTAGCAAAAATTTCTCGACGTTCGAATGGTTGATGAACCAGCTTCTGGCGCTGAAGGTGGATCGTAAAACGACGATTATCGCCCTCGGTGGTGGTGTGGTGGGCGACCTTGCAGGGTTTGCTGCCAGCGTGTTGTTGCGCGGCGTGCCGTTTATTCAGATCCCCACCTCGCTATTGGCGCAGGTGGATAGTTCGGTGGGCGGTAAAACCGCCATTAATGCAAGTGTAGGCAAAAATTTAATCGGTAGTTTTTATCAGCCGCAACTGGTGCTCGCGGATAGCGATGTGCTGAAAACCTTGCCCCCGCGCGAGATGAAAGCAGGCTATGCCGAGATTATCAAATATGGCCTGATTATGGACGCCCCGTTTTACGCATGGTGCTTGGCCAATGCCGCGAAGTTACTGGCGGGCGATGAGGCCGTGACTCATGAAGCGGTGGTGAAATCATGCCAGTTTAAAGCGACAGTGGTGAAGGCGGATGAGCGCGAAGCGGATATGCGTGCGCTGCTCAATTTTGGTCACACCTTCGGCCATGCGCTGGAGGCCGAAACGGGCTTTAGTGATACGCTGCTGCATGGCGAGGCGGTGGCGATTGGCATGGTGATGGCGTGTCGCCTCTCGCGCCGCATGGGGTTGATTGGCGATGAAGTGGAAGTGCAACTAGCGGCTCATTTCAAGGCTCTAGGCATGATGGCGTATCCGCGTGATGTGGCAGGCGTGGCGTGGAATGCAGATGCGATTGCCAGCCATTTTGCCGATGACAAAAAAGCTGAAAATGGAACCCTGACTTTTGTGGTGCTGAACGAAATTGGTCGTGCCGCGGTTGCCAAAAATGTCGACGCATCGCTGGCGCGCGATGTGGTAACCTCATTCATGTAGGAACTATGGAATCCCTTACCCTTGAATTCATTATCATAACGGTGTGCATTCTTTTCTCTGCGTTCTTTTCAGGATCTGAAACGGCGCTAACAGCCATGTCACGCGCGAGGATGCATTCATTGATGCAACAAGGCGTGAAGCGAGCCAAATTAGTAATTACCCTGCGCGATAAGAAAGACAAACTCATCGGTACGATTCTGCTGGGTAACAATATTGTGAATATTGGTGCGGCATCGGTGGGTACCGTGATTTGTATCAAGATGTTTGGTGCAGAATGGGGACCGGCGATTGCCACGGTAGCACTTACGGTTATCGTTCTTATTTTTGGCGAGGTGTTGCCGAAAACACTGGCAATTTACCACGCGGATAGGCTTTCGCTGCTTTTATCGCCGTTACTGGCGGTGATTGTGAAATTGTTGGCCCCGTTTACGTGGGTGGTGCAGGCAATTGTGCGGGCAATATTGAGCGTATTTGGTGTGAAGCTAGATAGCTCCACGAATGCAATTTCGGCGGCGGAAGCACTGCGCGGCACGATTGATATGCACCACCATGAAGGTGAGGTGGAAAAAGACGACCGCGATATGTTGGCGAGTATCCTCGATTTGAATGATCGCACGGTGGAAGAAATTATGATCCACCGTTCTAAGGTGGAGAGCATTGATATTGGCCTCGACCCCGAAACGGTGATTGCGCTGGCGATTGCAAGCAACCATAGCCGTATTCCGCTGTGGAAGGACAACCCTGAGAATATTGTCGGTGTGGTTCACTTTAAGGATTTGCTGCGGTTGGTGCGTGCGCAGAAAGTGGGCATCACGCGCGAGATGATTCGCCGCATTGCGCATAAGCCATGGTTTGTGCCTGAAACGACAACGCTGGATGATCAGCTGAATGCCTTCCGCAGTGAACGTAAGCACTTTGCCTGCGTGGTCGATGAATATGGTGCGTGGCTGGGGATTGTGACACTCGAGGACATCATTGAGGAAATTGTCGGCGAAATTGACGACGAGCACGACCCGCTGATGATTGCAGAAATTATGCCGTTTGGCGACCATGCCTATAAGGTGGCAGGCACGGTGACGATTCGCGATTTAAATCGCCAAATGGACTGGGATTTGCCAGATGAAAACGCCGCCACGGTGGCAGGGCTGGTGTTGCATGAAGCACGGGTGATCCCCGATTTGCAGGCAACGTTCGAGTTCTATGGCTATCGCTTTACGGTGGTGGAAAAACGCGCGAACCAGATTACGCAATTGCTGATTGAGAAGTTAGCTGAGGCGTATGACGACGCGCAGGAATAGACATCATCTCTTTTTGTAGCGTCTCTCGGTGAATTAACCCGCAAAAATCCGCGCGATCTCGTCGGGTGTTAGTACGCGGTGTTCGCCAGCTTTTAAATCTACAGGAAGCATCAACCCGCCGACCGATTCGCGGTGCAATGCCTCCACATGGTTGCCAATCGCGGCGAACATGCGGCGCACTTGGTGGTAGCGGCCTTCGTGGAGGGTGACGCGCGCAGTGATGGGCGATAGGACTTCAAGTTCAGCGGGTAGGAGTGGTTTTTCTTCGCCCTCGAGCATCAAGGTGCCACTGGCGAAAAGCGCTGCTGCATCATCACGCAGCGGACGCGCAAGAGCGGCGAGGTAGCGTTTGGGCACATGGTGTTTGGGCGAGATGACTTTGTGAAGCAGCAGCCCATCATCGGTGAGTAGCAGCAGGCCGCTTGTTTCTTTATCGAGTCGGCCAATGCTTGATAGCTGCGGGTCGCGTCGCTTCCAGCGTATGGGCAGCAAATCGTAGATCAGCGGCCCAGATTCCTTGTGCGAGCAGGTAGTGCCCAGTGGTTTGTGGAGCATAACCACCATGCCCGGCAGGGGGTCGAGCGGTGCACCATCGACCATCAGCCGCGTTTGTAAATCAGGGGTGATGGCGAGGCGCTCGGAGCTATCGGTGAGGGGCTCGCCATCGAGCGTGATGCGCTCGGCATACGCCAAATGCTCAATCTCGCGGCGCGAACCGTAGCCCATGCTGCCGAGAAGCTTATCGAGGCGTGCGGTGGTGGCCATCTATTTCTCCGCGTGGAAAATTTTGAAGCCATCGGCCTCGGTGACAAGGGTTGCGCGTGAGAAATATTTCTCGAAGGCGGCTTCATACGGCAAATGGCGATTGGCCACGCACCACAACGAACCGCCCGTTTTAAGCATAGCAGCTGCGCGGGTGAGGAAGGCAAGGCCAAGCGATTTATCTTCGATACCTGTGTCGTGAAACGGCGGGTTCATGACGATGAAATCGAGGTTAGATAGCCCAAGGTCGCTGGTGCGAATATCCGCCCATAGGCAGCGCGCACGTGAGTCGGTGATGTTTGTCTTGGCGGCGAGGATAGCGCGGCGGTCGATATCGATAAGGGTTAGTTCGCTCACGCTGCTGGATGCAAGCACTGCGCGGCTGAGCACGCCAATGCCGCAGCCAAAATCTGCCCCCATGCCAGTGAAGCTTGGCACATGCTTGAGGAGCAGGCTGCTTCCCGTATCTATTCTATCCCAACTGAAGATGCCTGCTTGTGTCCATAAGCCATGCGTGGGGTGTTGGTGCAGGCCACCTGCCGCGATTGCCTCCTCGATGCCATGCAAGGTTGTGGGGCGGGTGGTGCTTACAATGCGGTGGTGGGCGCGTGATTCATCGACGATGTTGCAGCCGAAGGATTCCAACTCAGCGGCGATGCGACTGCCACCTTTATCTTTCAAGGCGAGGGCGGTGAGGGGTGCGCCCACAGCAAGCGCAGCAAGGGCGCAGGCGAGGACATAGCGGCGCTCGAGCGTGTTGGGTGGTGCATAAATGGTGGCGCTGGATGCGCTACTGGCATGTATATCCGCAAGGTTCAGGCTGCCCAGCAGCAAGGGCGAGCATTGCTGTGCACCCGCTGGAATAGCCACGAGGTCGCGCGGGGGCTGGCCATAGAGAATGTGGAGTGCGGTGTCGCTCATAACGCCTCTTTATACGGTGTTTGCTCGAAATCCAAGCCTTGAAGCGCTTGTCATCCGCGCCCAAGCGGCTTATGACAGCCCCATGAGCAATACGGGCACACTGGCTGAACTGACGAACGCGCTGCTGGATGCGGTGGCGGCGGGGGCGCTGGTGAAGTTGGCAATCAGCAAACCAACCCCAACGGCGGGGGATTTGAAATCCATCGATATTCGCCCCATTATGGTGAAGCGCGAGCTGAAGCTGAGCTTTACCTATCACCACCAAACGCGCGACGTGGTGAAGAATTACCCGCCGCACGAGGCAGCCGAATTGGTGAGCGCACAATTGCAGGAACATTTCCGCGCTGCGAAGTTGCAGACGACACAAGGCGATGTGCAGATGAGTTATGTGGGTGGCCAGTATCAACTGAAGCGCCACGCGGCGAGTGTGACGGCGACACCCGAATTATCGCACGACCGCGCGAAACAGCGCTTGCTCACCAGCGAAAATAAACCGTATTTGCACGCACTGGCGATTACGGATGCGAAGGGTGTAGTCTATAAGAATGCGCAGGATAAATTCCGCCAGATCAATAAATATATCGAGATTCTGGATGGCTTGATTCGGGATTTGCCGCCGCGTGAGTGCTTGCGGATTGTCGATATGGGCGCAGGCAAGGGATACCTGACCTTCGCGCTGTATGACTACCTGACGCACACACTGAACATGAATGTGGAAGTGGTTGGCGTGGAGTTTCGTGCCGATTTGGTGGCGCAGTGTAATGATATTGCCCAAGCGGCGCAGTTTAAGGGGCTGCGGTTTGTCGAAGGTTCCATTGCCGACTATGATTGTGCAGGCGCGGATGTGGTGATTGCGCTGCATGCCTGCGACACCGCGACGGATGATGCGATTGCCAAAGCGGTGAAAGCCAATACATCGCTGATTGTGGTGGCGCCGTGTTGCCACAAACAAATCCGCCGCGCGATGACGCAAACACCTGATGGCCTTGCGTTTTTGATGAAGCATGGCACCTACACCGAGCGCTTGAGCGAAATGGTGACGGATGGCATGCGCGCGCAGTTGATGGAACTCAGCGGTTACCGCACGAATTTATTCGAGTTTATTTCGGACGCGCACACACCCAAAAATGTGATGATTGTGGCGACAAAACTTGCCGCGCCGCTGAAGGAAAAAGAAATAGCTGCATTACGCGCATCGCTACAACAGACCAAAACCGATTTCGGGATTGAAGCGCACCAGTTGGAAAAGCTGCTTGGCCTATAAAAGTAGGGGAGGCGCGAAGCCTCCCCCAAGTCAGTTGCAGGAACAATTGCGTATGGCGCATAGCGCCGAATTCCGTGTCTTTGATGTACATGTTTTGTGCCAACATTAATATTGTTCTAATTCAAAAGGTTGTATTTTTGGTGATGTAATCGTGTGCATGTGGTTTGCCTGCAACTTAAGCGGTGCGCACAAAA
>JAMHWA010000052.1:0-1011 GCA_035911175.1 Alphaproteobacteria bacterium | reverse complement strand
AAGACTTCTTCATCGGCGTTGATGACCAGCGCTTGGTCAATTCCGATCTCGCCAAACTCATTTTCGATCACGGCGATTCGCTGGCCGTGATTTTCCGACAAGATGCGGTTTAGGAGAGTGGTCTTTCCCGCCCCCAGAAAGCCCGTCAAAACTGTAACCGGAATCTTCTTCATTTTGCCTCTTGTCCTCTTTGCGTCAGGTCAGTGCTTCGATGATAAAAAGCACGCCCAGAAAAATATTTAGAGCAGCGGCGACTAAGCTAACCGTGCGATGCACCCCGAGCGCACGACGCAACGTCCAAGCCATCGGCCACGAGATCAGCAGGGTCAGCAAGATCATGCCCAGCACTGTTCCTGCACCAAAAAGGACTAGGTAGGCCAGCGCTAGCAATTTCGAGGGAATGGTGGTTGTCGCGAGCAGCGCAATCCCTGCAGAGCCAGCCAAGCCATGTATGATCCCCACCAAGACTGGCCGCGCATACGCCGAGGTAGAGACCACGGATGAATCAGCAGATTCCTGTGCGCGTAGTGTGCGCACCAGATGCCAGATACCAAAGCCAATCAGCATTACTGCTACAGCCAGCGCGGTGAACTTTTCGAAGTCAGGCGATACGCGCAGTCCGGCACTTAGGATCAGCACTCCAATTGCAAGGAACGTTGCGGTGTGGCCCGCTCCCCATAGCGCTGCGATTTGCGCCGCACGCAGTGCGCCCGGATGACGCTGAATCAGCGTCGATACCACCGCAACATGGTCGGCATCGGTTGCGTGCTTTAAGCCCAGGCCAAAGCCAAGCAGGAGAGCAGACATTCCCGTCATCGCAGCGCTACTTGGATTCCCGAAACAGCACGTGCTTGCGCACTTTTGGATCGTACTTGTGAAGCTCAAGTCGATCGGGAGTCGTTCGCTTGTTCTTATTTGTGTAGTAAATAAAGCCCGTTCCTGCGGTGGATACCAGCTTCACTAAACTTCGACTTCCGCGTGCCATCTCGTCTCCTTAAGGTCGTGCTCTTC
>JAMHWA010000051.1:0-2307 GCA_035911175.1 Alphaproteobacteria bacterium | reverse complement strand
TACCGAAGCATTCACTTTCATGTTTCGTTTCCTGTTTTTTGGTTATTTGGCGCGGAATGTGATCCGTGCCCGTGACAAGTCGTAAGGTGTCATGTCCACCGTTACTTTGTCACCCGGCAAAATTTTTATGTAGTTCATGCGCATCTTGCCGGAGATGTGCCCTAGGACAACGTGCCCGTTCTCTAACTTCACTCGAAAAGTCGCGTTAGGCAACATCTCGAGTATTTCGCCTTGCATCTGGATGGTGTCTTCTTTCGCCATGCGCTTAGACTTTTAATCCACCCTTCAGGTTGGCCTTCTTCAGCAGACTGTCGTACTGCTGAGACATCATGTACGCCTGTACTTGCGTCATAAAATCCATTGTTACAACGACCACGATCAATAGTGACGTGCCGCCAAAATAAAATTGAACATTCCACGCGCTAATTAGCAGCTCGGGAATTAAACAAACCACAGTGATGTAAATGGCGCCAATGAGCGTCAGTCGTGTGGTGATTTTTTCGATGTACTTAGCTGTTTGATCGCCTGGACGATAGCCAGGAATAAAGGCGCCGCCCTTCTTAAGATTTTCAGCTGTTTCTTTTGGGTTGTACTGAATAGCGGTATAGAAGAAGCAGAAGAAAATGATCAACGCCGCGTAGACAATCATGTGGACGGGTTGTCCTGGGCCTAAAGCGTTTGCCACGTCTCGAAGCCACGACGGACCGGCGCCCGGCCCTAGAAAACCAAGGATCGTCGGCACGAACAAGATGAGGCTGGACGCAAAGATCGGCGGAATGACACCCGCCATGTTTAACTTCAATGGTAAATGCGAGCTTTGTCCGCCGTATACCTTGTTGCCCACTTGACGTTTCGCGTAGTTGACCAGCACCTTGCGCAGTGCGCGCTCGAAAAATACAACAGCTGCTGTCACCACGATAACGAGTAACACAAGAAAGAGCAACTTGAGAATGCTGAGGTTACCCGAAGACTGCAGCTCGAGCGTGTTTTTCATTGCGGCCGGCAAACCTGCGGCAATGCCCGCGAAAATGAGAAGCGAAATTCCGTTTCCTAGCCCGCGCTCAGTGATTTGTTCGCCTAACCACATCAGAAACATGGTGCCGGTGACAAACGTGATCGCTGTAATTAAGCGGAATGAAATGCCAGGCTCTAGAACCAAACCAGGCTGACTCTCAAGCGCGATTGCAATCCCGGAAGCCTGAAAGAAAGCCAGCACCAGCGTGCCGTAACGCGTGTACTGCGTGATCTTTCTGCGCCCCGCCTCGCCCTCTTTCTTCAGCGCCTCTAGAGAGGGCACGACCACCGATGCTAACTGCATGATGATCGACGCCGAAATATAAGGCATGATGCCAAGCGCCAATATCGAGAAACGCTGCAAAGCGCCCCCCGAAAACACGTTCATGAGACCAAGGATACCGCCCTGTTGAGACTTAAAAAGCTCTTCGAGGACGGCCGCATTGATGCCGGGCACAGGCACATGAGTGCCTATGCGATACACGATCAACGCACCTAACAAGAACAAAAGGCGACGTTTGAGGTCGCCATATTTGTTCCCGGGTTTTTGAGCTGGGTTTAACGCCACACATTCATCCTGATATCGCCCAATTTAGTTGGGCGGTGGAATTATTCGAACTTACCGCCGACGGCTTCGATCGCTTTGCGAGCGCTCGCTGTGGCACCGATGCCACGAAGAGAGACCGCGATGGTGATCTCACCACCGGCAATCACTTTGACCACCTTAGCGTCATTTGCGATCAGCTTGGCCGTTTTCAACGCCAGCATGTCGACTTCTGCCACACCTAGCTTGGCCAAGGTGCCGACAGTAACTTCGGCCTGGAAATCGCGCATCAACGAAGTAAATCCACGCTTCGGCAAGCGCCGTTGCAGCGGCATCTGACCGCCCTCGAAGCCCACTTTGTGGAAACCGCCGGAACGAGATTTCTGACCATTGTGGCCGCGACCAGCTGTCTTTCCCAAACCGCTGCCCATACCGCGAGCGACGCGTCGACGATTTTTCTTGGAGCCTTCAGCAGGCTTAATAGTATTGAGTTGCATCTTTTACGCTTTCGTTTTCGTGCGCAAACTACGCGACCGCCACGACGAGATGCCGCACGGTGTTAACCATGCCTCGCGTCGATGGCGTATCAATAAGTTCACGAACCTGCCCCATGCGCTTTAGGCCAAGGCCCTGCACAGTAGCAACGTGATTGGACTTGGCACCAATGGGTGACTTCACCAGCTTAACTTTGAACATCTTGGCAGCCATGATCATGCCTCCGTCAATTGCTCAACGCTAAGACCACGCTT
>JAMHWA010000050.1:0-1047 GCA_035911175.1 Alphaproteobacteria bacterium | reverse complement strand
GCAGGATTGTGAGCGATCACTGCGCCGGATACCGGTGCAAATAAATCCGAGGCGGTTTTGACGGACTCGATCACGCCCGCTTCGCCCGCCTGCGCTAACTGCGCGCCAATGGCTGGCAAATCGACAAACACCACATCGCCCAACTGCTCTTGTGCGTAGTCGGTGATGCCGACCGTCACCGTGCCATCAGCCTCCAAACGCCCCCACTGGTGGGAGGCGAGGTAGCGAATATCGTCGGGCGTGTTCATAAGCGGGAATCTGGCAGCCAAAAAAGGCTGCACAGGATATTAGCCCTGCGGTGGCGGGGCAACTGGTGCAGGCTCAGACTGCGGCGTTGGAGTGACTGGAGGCTGTTCCGCGTTGGGACGCACACGACCAGGACGCGGCGGCATGTTCGGACGCATCGCGCCGCCCTGCTCCATGCGTCGCTCCATCATCTGTCTATCCATCATCGGGCGCATCGCAGGCCCACCCAAACCGGTGCGGCAGTTGGTGAATGTCACGGTTTTGTTTTCCACCGGCTTGCCATCGCGGTACTGACTAAACGAGCACGCGCGCGTGGCAGGGTCAAAGCTCTCCACCCACAACTGACCGCCCACCCACTGTGAGCCGAGGTGCAACTGTCCTTCCGGCAATTCAATAGTTTGTGATTTTCCGCCTTCTTTTTCGCAGCCAGCTATGACCAACGCGCCCAGCAAGACCGCAGACAGACAGATGATTCTCTTTTTCATGATGCAACTCCCTCGGTTGTGATGGCTACTGTGATTAAAGCAAGCCGCAAAAGGTTCCCGCTCACGCCATCGGTACATTAAAACGCTCAATATAAAACGCGAAGCGATCGCGAATTTGTTGCTCCGTCAGCCCATACTCCTCTAAGCGGTAATCATGTTTGCCGTGCTTGCCCATCGGGTGTGCATCGGCATAGTTCTGAAAACACTGCTCCACCTCGCCGCTCATCGGCAAATGGAAGTGGCTGTAAATCTTCCGCGCCGTGCCTACGCCATCGGCGATGAAATCATTGAATTGCAAATCCAGTATGCGCGCTGG
>JAMHWA010000049.1:0-2102 GCA_035911175.1 Alphaproteobacteria bacterium | reverse complement strand
AGTCATACGCGCTGGGATTGTAAATATCATGTGGTATTTATTCCGAAGCGGCGAAAGAAACTGATATTTGGCAAGCTCAGGAAGCATATAGGGGAAGCGTTGCACGATCTGGCAAATTAGAAGGAAAGCGCGATTGTGGAAGGCCATTTGATGCTGGATCACATTCACATGTGTATAAGTAGTCGGTCCTGCGAAACGCTTGGAAACCCTATAAATGTTCGAATGCATGCGAATTAGCAAACGCTGAAATTCCTGGGAAATTATAATATAGGCATCAAAAGCTGAGGGAATTAGGGGAAACTTAAATGCCGACCGATGATTTTTTCCATGCTCGTCTAGATCAGATGATTGATCTGCACCATCCCTTGGCGGTGTTGGCAAATCGACTGCCGTGGTTTGATATTGAAGCAGCGCTTGCACCAGCTTTTGAGCGCAAGAACCGTCAAGGCGAAGTGATTGAGATCAATGATCTGTTCGACACAACGCTGGTGATTGCTGGCGGGGGCGTGAGTGCTGCGGGTCGACCTCGATTGCCGATTCGGTTGATGGCTTCATTGCTGTATCTGAAGCACGCATTCAACCTCAGTGACGAGGAATTGGTGATTCGCTGGTCGGAGAATGTGGTCTGGCAGTATTTCAGCGGCCAGGCGTACTACACACCGAAGTTACCCTGTGACGCTACCCAGATAGGTCGTTTCCGCACTGCCATTGGTGAATCCGGCGTTGAAAAGCTGCTGAAAGCAACCATTGACACTGCTGTGCAGGCGCAGGCGGTCAAACCGGCTGAGTTTGAACGTGTCATCGTCGATACGACAGTCCAAGAAAAAGCGATCGCGCATCCGGTGGATAGTCGCTTGCTGGAAATTGCGCGTAGCAAAATCGTACAGGCGGCCAAACGCAGCGGCATCCGTTTAAAGCAGAGCTACGCCAAGGAAGGCAAGGAGCTGCGCCGCAAAGCCGGTGGTTATGCCCATGCCAAGCAATTTCGGCGCATGCGCAAAACCGTTAAACGCCAACGCACGATCCTTGGTATCGTGCTGCGAGAGATCAAGCGAAAACTGGCGACGACAGAGCGGGAGAGTTCCGCATCGCTACAACATCTGAACACGCTGCTGGAGCGGGCACAGCGGATTCACCAGCAGCAACCGAAAGACAAAAACAAACTCTATGCATTGCATGCCCCGGAAGTCGAATGCATCGGCAAGGGCAAGGCGCGCAAACCGTACGAATTCGGTGTCAAGGCCAGCATTGTGGTCACGCACAAAAACGGCCTGATGATTGGTGCAAAAACCTTCCCCGGTAATCCCTATGATGGCCATATCCTTCATAAGCAACTCACACAGACACAGATTCTACTCGAAAACGCAGGATCAACGCCGAAGCAAGTCATTGCCGATCTCGGATTTCGCGGAGTGGATGCTGATAATCCGGAAGTGGAAATCATTCATCGTGGCAAGTACAAATCACTGACAAAGCCGCAGCGGCGATGGCTCAGACGCCGACAAGCCGTAGAACCCGCGATTGGGCACCTGAAGTCGGATCACCGAATGGATCGCTGCTGGTTGCAGGGCAAATTGGGAGATGCGCTGCATGCTGTGCTATGTGCAGCGGGCTACAACCTGCGCTGGCTGATGAGGGCAGTACTCCGCTTGGGACTAAAGGGTATTTTGTTGCGCTTTGCATTGCTTCAGTTGATTAACCGCTTCCGCGCAAAACAACCCTATATTGGCGAAGCTTGCTTATATACGCCTATCATTGCTAGGACTAAGTGAATTTTGCAGGGGCGACTAAGTATTCCACCCAAGTACTTGGTGTCGCATGTAGTAGGTTTTATCAAAGGTAAAAGTGCGATAGCAATAGCGCGCCAATTGGGTAGAGGAAGGAATTTCACGGGAGAAAGTTTCTGGGCTCGTGGGTATTTCGTATCCACGGTTGGGCTGGACGAGGAGATGGTCAGAGCGTATATCCGAGATCAGGAAAAGGAAGATGAACGTTATGATCAGTTGAAATTGGGTATGTAGGTGCCGCTTTAGCGGCTCGCAAACAGCCCCTTTGAGGGGCTCCAGCGATAAGCCTCCGGCTCTGCCGGAGGTAATTTAACT
>JAMHWA010000048.1:0-36158 GCA_035911175.1 Alphaproteobacteria bacterium | reverse complement strand
ACGCGGCTTTTTCATCACCGTCGCCGCTAAGTCACGGAATCGTTGCTCGTATTCGGGAAACATGTCTTTCGTGTTGGGGTTGGTTTTCAGCACCTGAATGATAGATTCAAGGTTATTTGAAAGACCAGTACCCTCAGCCCAAAAATAAAGGCTGCTGTCGGCCAGTTTTTCATTCCCGATAATCTTGCCAACCTCGCAGACAAACTGGGCTTTACTGGTGCATGCCAATTCCGCCCAAACTTTCAGCACATCTTTGAAATTTCCTTGGTGTGCGAAAACAATTGGGTCTGGCATGAGTTGATCAAGTGTTTCGCTAGATATGCCAAGGTGGCCAAGTGGCGCCATATCCTTCAACAATAACTCACGGAGTTTAAGCTGCTCAAGCACATTGGGTTCTCGATTAGACTTAGGATTTATCTTCGATGCCAGATTGGTAAATCCACACTGGCTCCCATATTCTTTCATGCTTTTTCCTTGGCGATTAGCAATGCAGCTAACTAAGCCTGCCAACGTCTTGATGCCCTTAGGGAAAACAGCAGCAAATGCTTGACGTTCAAGCTGCCCAGCTTTGGCCGCATCACCCGTCCCCGAATACGCATCAATGACTTTCTGCGATAGAAAGTACCCAGACCACAATGGTTCTCTAGCTGACTCTGCCTTTTGAACAAGTGCCGCACTCACCCCCAATATACCCGCCACATCAGAATACGTCATCTTTCTTGAGCTACGCTGGGCAGTAAACGCGGCTTTGAGTTCTTCGACACTACATGGATCAAGCGCTGGCGCTGCAATAGGTTTGGGTTTTTGCTTGATGCTGGCTGCACCCACTAATTTTGTAGGCTCCTGATACACACCCAATGTAGCTGGGCCAGTCATTTTGGGCGATGGCACCCGCGCAGCCCGCTCAACTGAGAGGCTAGTTTGCTGAGGTTTCGCTGGCCCTGAATCCCTACAAATAAGGTAGTCTGCGAGTATTTGCACCGTCCGGTCCAAGTCTCTGCTTAAAACTCCACCCTGTGCCGTAATATTGAGGTATCGATTGATATAATCTTCTGCGTCCTTGCCCCACTCGGTGCATAACTCCCGTATCTTAGCAATATTATGCACGTCTTCTTTGGTGGGCTCACGAAGTCGCCTACTTGGTTTAATCTCGTCCATTAGCTACACACACTATCGTTTTTAAGCTGGTTATCGTTATGGCCAGTATGTGCAAAGCCTAGGTGTTTGTAAAATTAAGGTTTTGTGACAATGCAGCTGCCCAAAGTCGCAGTTGCGATTGATTTAAGAGATACGAGAAAGGCTGGCCGCCTGAGGCGCTACACCACTGCAGAAAGCTGAATAGCTAACGCCTAGCTTTTGCTGGCCACTTGCTTCTTGAGTGCCTCGATCAGGCCATCGATACCTTTGCGCTCAACAATACCGTTGAACTCCGAACGTTGCGTGGTCAGCAGGCTTACACCTTCTACAGCGATGTCGACGATCTTAAAGTCGCTTGCGCCTTTGATTTTGTAATCCACGTTTACTTTTTGGCCATTCGGGTCGTTGATTTCCATGGTCACAATATTGGTGTCACCATCGGCCCGCGCGTTTTTCAGCGTGTAGGTCTGGCCCGAATATTTCGTTAGCTTGCCCGCGTAATTTTTGAGAATGAACGGCTTATATGCCGCTACATAGCTCGCTTGCTGCTCAGGCGTTGCAACGCGCCAATGTTTACCAAGCACAAACTTAGCAACAAAGTCGATATCCACTTTATCCGAGAAGATCGTTTCGATTTTCGATTTTTTCTCATTGGCTGAAACGCCTGAGTCTTTCACCAACGCCAACACTTGCGTGGCAAGTGTGTCGACGAATTTTTTCGCACCCGTTGGGTTAGCCGCATGGGCTGAAGATGATACCACAACGGTTGCTGCGAGCAGCAGAGCGGAAAGAAAACGTTTCATGAAGACTCCTTAGAGTGCAGGCTTGTCGCTATGCAGGTTCTTAATTTCCGCATTGCGATGCTGTTCGTAAATGCTACGGAAGCTTGCATAGGGATCGAGCGACGAAGAGTAGATATCGTCGATTGGATCAAGCAGACGCTCACGCGTAACAAGTGCTTGGCCCGCACGCACGCTGTAACGCGTCCAATCGCGGCCTGGGTCTTGCTCCAGCGCATAGTCAACAGGGTCGATGAAGAAATCCACCACGCGGCCACCTGTATCACGTAGGTTCGATGGGCCAAAGATAGGAAGTACGATGTATGGACCCGAACCCACGCCCCACACGGCGAGTGTTTGGCCAAAATCTTCGCGGCGCGGCTTCAAGCCAGCCGTAGCGGCCACATCATGCATCCCTGCCAAACCAACCGTGGAGTTGATGGCAAAGCGCCAGAAGTTGGTCATACCTTGTGTGAAATCGCCCTGCAGGAACGCATTGATCATGCTTACTGGCTCGTAGAGGTTGTCCGACACATTGCCAATGCGGCTGCGTACAGCCTCAGGCGTGACGTAGCGATAGCCCTTAGCGATTGGGCGAATCAGCACCGTATCCACCGCCTCGTTCACCGCAAACATGCCGCGGTTGTAGGTCTCAAGCGGATCATCTGTTTTGGTGCTACAGCCAGCCGTCAGGATGATGGCAGCGATGAGGGGCAGAACATTTTTGGTCACATCAAGTTTCATAGTATCAAGCTCTCTAAACGATATTTTGTTTGCATTTAACCTAGTTATATTTTTGATTCTAGTGACAAAGAATAAAGATTTTCCTAAGAGTACATCAAATTTTTCCGTTTTAATCATCATCAACCCCAGAGCATTCCTCAAATTCATCCAAATTTATTGCCAATTCTTAGTTTCCCCGCCGTCGTAGGTTTATCCCCATCTGTTGCCTTAATGTCACAGGAGTTGCGTTTTAGTCATGACACATCCAGCCCCCAGCCTATCGCCCACTACGGCCGCATTGTTACAGCAACTGCGCGAGCTCTATGGCAAAACCGCACCGGCCGTTTCGTTCGAATTCTTCCCCCCCAAGACCGACGAGGCTGAAGCCAAGCTCTGGGAAGTCATTGGCACCTTGGCGCCCCTCAAGCCGCGTTTTGTCTCGGTGACCTATGGCGCAGGCGGTTCAACGCGTGAGCGCACCCACGCCACCGTCACCCGCATCAAGCGCGAAACCCCCCTCACCCCTGCTGCACACCTCACCTGCGTTAATGCCAGCCGCGAGGAAATCGACGAGATTGCCCGCGACTATTGGGCAGCGGGTGTGCGCCACATTGTGGCGCTACGCGGCGACATGCCACCCAACCAAACCGCGCGCGATGGCGCAGACGGCTATGAATTTGCCGATAGCCTTGTCGCAGGTCTCAAAAAAATCGCGGACTTCGATATCTCGGTCGCCGCCTACCCCGAAGGCCACCCCGAAGCGCGCAGCAAAGACGACGACCTCGACCATTTGAAGCGCAAGCTGGATGCCGGTGCTAACCGCGCTATTACTCAGTTCTTCTTTGATGTCGATGTGTATTTAAGTTTCGTCGAGCGCGCCCGCGCACGCGGCATCACGGCCGAGATTGTTCCGGGCATTCTACCCGTCACCAATGTGGCCCAGCTCAAAAAATTTGCGGGCATGTGCGGCACCAATGTGCCCACATGGCTGGCGCGCCTGTTCGATGGGCTGGATGAAAATCCCGAGCTGCGCCACTCCATCGCTGCCATGGTCGCCGCCGAACAATGCCGCATGCTGATGCTGGCAGGCGTTGATAACTTCCACTTCTACACCCTTAACCGCGCCGAGCTCACGCAGGCAATCTGCCATATCTTAGGAATTAGGTCGAACTAGGCGAACACTAAAAAATGAATAGTTTTTGTTTTGCGTAGGGAGCGCAGCGGCGGGAGCTCGAGGGCAAAAAGCCCTCGTCAGCCGCGCGGAGCGCTGAAAGCTACCAATCCTCGCCCTTGATCATGCGCACCACCACGCGGCGGTTCAAATCCTGATTGGTGGGAATGGGAGTACCCGCCGCATCGCGGTTGGGCGCTTTGGGTTTGGTGGCGGCAAGACCCACCGCACGCAATTTTTGCGGCGGGAATTTCTTATCGATAAGGTAGCGCACCACGTTCGCCGCCCGCGCGCTCGAAAGCTCCCAGTTACTCGGGTATTGCGCCGAATTCACGGGCGAGTCATCGGTATGCCCCTCCACCGAAATCACAATCTCCGCCTTAGCCAGCGGCAAAATCTGCCCCGCCAACATCTCAAGCATCGGCAATGCTTCGGGGCTAAACTTGGCCGATCCAGCCACAAAAAATGCGGTCGAGGCGAGCTCCACATCAATGCTCGTCGGGGTTTCGGTCGCCGCCATGAACTTATCAAAGCCGCTCGCACCAAGCGACACGGTAAGTTGCTTTTTCAGCTTCTCATACGGGTCTTCCGTCGGAATGGCGTCGTTAAAGAAGCCCTTAATCCTCAGCGCATCGGCGATTTTTTCAAACTGTTTCTCATCGGGCTTCGAGATAGAAAACAGCAGCACAAAAAAGCACATCAGCAACACGCACATATCGGCAAACGTAATCAGCCAGCCTTCATCCTCGGGCTCCTCGCGTTTACGGTGCAAGCTGGTGCGTGGGCCGTTCATGGGCTAGGCTCCCGTGCGCAATTGCTTATCGATATTGAAGTGGTTCTCTGGCTCGAGGAAGGAATTGAGGCGATCTTGCATAAAGCGCGGCGATTTTTTATCGGCCAGCATGATCAACCCTTCCACCACCATCAGGTTGCGGAAGCGCTCGGTTTCTTCTTTTTGCATCAGCTTGTTCGCGGCAGGAATAAACACCATGCGCGCAAAAAATACCCCGTAAAGCGTCGCCACCAGCGCCAGCGACATGCCGCCGCCGATCACCGAGGCCAAATCTTTCGTCGGCCCTGCGCCCATTTGGTTCAAAATCGCAATCAACCCGACCAGCGTACCAATCATCCCGAAGCTTGGTGCGCTGGCACCCATATTACGCAGCACAGGTACCGCCGTCGTTTTGTGCTCAAAGCCCGATTCCACGGCGGTAGTCATCATCACCCGCAGTTCATCGGGTGTATGGTTCGTCACCACCAGCTCCATGCAATAGCGTAGCACAGGGTCCTTCACCGACACGGTTTTAATTTCGTTCTCAAGCGCGGGCAGCCCTTTTTGCTGCACTAAATAACTCCATTTAATCAGGCGCATGATTTCGGTGTTCAGCCCTTCGCGGGTCGATTTGGGTTTCTTCACCATCCAGCCAATTGCCTTGAACGCGGTAAACACATCACGGCTATGATAGCCCATGAAGGCCGCGGCGATGGAGCCCCCAAACACAATGAGGAACGCGTGCCAATCGAGGTAAATAAGCGGATTGTTGGTTGCCAGCGCAATCGCGCCCACCACCAGAATCAAGCCAAAAATAACACCGAGTAAGGAAGAGAGCGACATGCATACCTGCGTGGTTAGGTTCGCTTCTCACAGTAGCGCTTTTTTGCTCATCTGCCACAAAAAGGCCAATTCCCAGCAGTTTTGTGTTACAATTTTAGCAAGTGTGGTTAGGATGCCAAAAAATCATGGTTAAGGTGCGAATATGACCCCCCTCATTGGCTTCACGCTCGATTACGAAGAAACTGGCGGCTACAGTAAATATCCGTGGTATGCGCTGCGCGACAACTACACCCATTCCGTTGCCAAACATGGCGGCGCGCCGATTGCCCTGCCACATGAAGTCGACATGGTTGATGCCTATCTCGACACCATTAGCGGTCTTGTCATCACTGGCGGCAATTTCGATGTACCACCCGAAATGTACGGCGAAAAAACCGCGAGCGACAAAGTCACCACCAAACCGCGCCGCAGCCAGTTCGAGTGGGCGATCACCCAAGGCGCACTCAAGCGCAACATGCCCATCCTCGGCATTTGCGGCGGGCAGCAATTGCTCAATGTCATCCTAGGTGGCACGCTGATTCAACACATCCCCGATAGCATCAAGAACCCGCTGCCGCACGAGCAACCCAACCCACGCCACGAGGCTGGGCACGAAGTGGCGGTAGTGGCCAACACGCTGCTTTACCAAATCGTCGGCGCCGCCACCTTGGCGGTCAACTCCGCGCACCACCAAGCCGTTGCCAAAGTGGCCGAGGGCGTTATCATCAATGCCCGTGCGGGCGATGGGGTCATCGAGGGCATCGAATACCCCGCCCACCCGTTCTGCCTTGGCGTGCAATGGCATCCCGAATTTTCGATCACCAAGGCCGACGATAAAATTTTTGCTGCATTCATCGAGGCGGCACGTGCCTACAGCGCCTAAAGAACGCATAGCCAAGTTTATGGCGTCGGCTGGCTTGTGCTCGCGGCGTGATGCCGAACGCTGGATTGCGGATGGACGCGTCATCGTCAACGGCGAAACGCTCACCACCCCCGCCACCCTTGTGGGCGCGGATGACGACATCATCGTCGATGGCAAACGCATTAAACAAAAGGCCGAGGCGCCGCGCCTCTTTGTGTATCACAAGCCTGCTGGGCTGGTTGTCAGCCACCGCGATGAGCAAGACCGCCCCACCGTGTTCGAACATTTGCCGAAGGATTTGCCACGCGTCATTTCCGTGGGTCGTTTGGATTTGGATAGCGAGGGGCTGCTGCTGCTCACCACCAGCGGCGCATTGGCGCGGGCGATGGAGCTGCCAAGCAATGCCCAAAAGCGCGTCTACCGCGTGCGCATCCGTGGCATGGTGATGGAAACCCACCGCCTGCAACTGGAGCGCGGCGTGCGGATTGATGACATGAAATACCAGCCCATCAACATGCTGGTCGAGGGCACAAAGGAAGGGCGCAACCAGTGGCTCACCCTCACCCTGCGCGAGGGCAAGAACCGTGAGATACGGCGTATTTTCGAGCATTTCGATTTGCCCGTCAGCCGCCTGATTCGTATTCAATATGGCAATTTCCACCTCGATGATCTGGCGCCGGAAGAAGTCGCGGAGGTGCCAACGGTTGACGTGCTGAAGCTGATGAAAAAGCTGGGGGTGGAGTAGATGCGTATTATTGCGGGTGCATTTAAAGGAAGAAAACTTTTTACGCCGGAAAATTCCGACATCCGTCCAACGAGCGACCGTGCGCGTGAGGCGATTTTCAACCTCATCATGCACGGGCGCTATGCGGGCGAAAATGTCATCGACTGCCATGTGCTGGATGTATGCTGCGGTACGGGGGCGCTTGGTTTGGAGGCGCTTTCACGCGGCGCACGCATTGCCACTTTCGTCGATCAAGACAAACGCTCCATCGAGCTTGCCAAAAAAAATGTCACCCATTGCGGCGCCAACAATGCTGCGTTTTTTGTGCAGGCCGATGCTGCAAAAATTCCACCCGCGCGCGAGCCCGCAAACCTCGTGCTGATGGATGCACCCTATGCCACTCCCCTCCTCGCGCCTGCCTATGCAGCATTGGTGCGCGGTGGCTGGCTCGCCCCCGCCGCCCTCATCGTCGCCGAGCAATCGCGCGATATGCCCGTGCCCACCCTCGAAGGTGCCGAATTGCTGGATGAGCGGATTTACGGCAAGGCAAAGGTGCTGGTGTATCGGGTGGCTTAACGCCCCTTGCCCTTACCCGCACCCTGCCCCATCGCATTCTCGACGAATTTGCCCGCAAGGTTCAATCCCTGTTGCTGCAAACGCTTGATGGTTTCTTTGCCCTCTTCATAGACGGCAAGTTGCCCTGTGGCGTAGTGCATGTGTGCGGTGTCGAGCTTCTTTTGCTCGTCCTTCATGCCCTTCTCTATCTTGCCCATCATGGCTTGCATTTGCTGTTTCTCGGCGGCAGAGAGGCTTTTGCTGGCCAGTTGCGCTTGCAGGCGTTCGCGCAAATCATCGCGCTCCACATGCATCAATTCATCGGCCGCCTGCGCGTTGGTCAGCTTGCCCGCGACGAGCGCTTTCATCACCTGCTCGATCAGCGCCAAATCATTCATGGTGCCGTTCATTTCCTCTTGCCGCGATTGGTAATTCAGGTCGGCCGCCTGCGCAAAAATCGCTGCAAAAAACACGGTGTATTCGCGGTAGAGGCTGGTGATCTCCCCGCGCACTGCAGCAGGTGGCATGCGCGGCACACTGGCGCCGCCTTGGCCCGCTTTCACCAAGGCTGACCCTGCGGATTTTTCGGTCGCCTTATTAATCAGCCCCACGGGCTTGCCCTGAATGAGGCGCAACTGGCCAATATCATAGGCCAGATTCTCGACCGAGAGGCGGCTATTTTTCGCATACATATCTGCCGAACCCGAGGTCAGCGCCCGCACCGCATCATGAAAATGCTCGATGCGTGGCCGCATATCGCCCTCGTGCAGGCGAATGCCCCACTGGCTCTCAATCGCCAAAATTTGGCTGTATTTACCATGCATCAGCTCGATAATCGCTGCTTGCTCTGCCCCGTCGAATGCCATAACTCGTTCCTTTATGGATAACGCTAGCACAGAAAAATCGAGGCCTCAAGGCGCAGCCTTGTATGTGCACTGGCCCTTTTGCAAAAAAAAATGCCCCTATTGCGATTTTAATTCGCACGTGCGCGATGGGATAGACCACGCCGTGTGGCGCACAGCATTGCTGCGCGAGATGGGCTATTGGCATGCCCGCGCGCCCGAGAAAACCATCACCAGCATCTTCTTCGGCGGCGGTACCCCGAGCCTGATGGAACCTTCTACCGTCGCCGCATTGATTGAGGAAGCGAACCGCCTTTGGGGCTTGGATGCAGCGTGTGAAATCACGCTGGAGGCCAACCCCACCTCGGTCGAAGCGGCGAAATTTGCTGCGCTCAAAACCGCGGGCGTCAACCGCGTGTCGCTTGGCGTGCAATCCCTCAAGCCCGAATCGCTAAAATTCCTCGGCCGCGAGCATTCAGCGAATGAGGCATTAGAAGCAGTGGCCTTGGCAGCCAGAACCTTCGACCGCTATTCGTTCGACCTCATCTACGCCCTGCCCAACCAATCCCTCAGCGATTGGGAAAAAGAACTGCGCGAAGCGCTCACCTATGCACGCGGCCACCTCTCGCTCTACCAACTCACCATCGAGGAAAACACGGCCTTTTACCATGCCTACCATGTCGGCAAATCCTTCCAACTGCCCGAGGATTCTCTCGCCGCCGAGCTCTACACCCTTACCCAAGAAATCATGGAATCGGCCGGCTTGCCCGCCTATGAAATATCGAATCACGCGAGCGCAGGGAACGAGAGCCGCCACAATCTTTCCTATTGGCGCAGCGATTCCTATTTCGGCATCGGCCCAGGCGCGCATGGGCGGGTGGATATTGCAGGCAACCGCCTCGCCACCCGCACGCAAAAATCGCCCGAGAATTGGTTACATGCTGTGCAGCAATTGGGCCACGCGGTGGAGGAAGAACTCACCCTCACCATGCCCGAGCGTGCCGAGGAAACCATCCTCATGGGATTGCGTTTGGCCGAGGGCGTAAACCTCAACGCACTGCGAGCGGATGTAGCAAGCCACCTCACCGCCCTGTGGGCGGATGGCCGCGTGGAACGGCTGATTGACCAAGGCATGCTGGATGCCACACCCAACCGCCTACGCGCCACTCCGCGCGGCATGCTGGTATTGAATCGGGTGATTGAGGAATTGCTAGCGTAAGACGCGCTAACAGCTGCGGTGCGTATATTTGGTGTGTGGCCCTTCACTCATCCCTGCCGCGCCATACGTAGCATAAATAGCGGGCTGAAATAACGTACTCAGTGCAAATTTTGTTGTCTCGCTGGAGTTTTGTTGTGCAGCAAAATGCATGCATAGCTGCGTCACCCCATCGCTGATATCTTTCAGAACGGGCGGGCGTACTTTATCAAGTGCGGGCGCCAGCACAACGCTTCCTTCCACCACCGCGGCGGTATAAGGGAAAGCAGGTTCGTGCGTGATGAGTGTAGCAAGCGCCGCCGCACGCGCAGGGTCGAGAAGTGCCCGCGTGGTCGGACTAGAAAATCGCGCATTCATGGTATCGGCAAAACCTTGTGCCAGCGCTTCGGTCAGCACGATGCTGCGATCCCGATCCAGTTCGGGATCTTTTACCGTTGGCGTTGCGTGCGGGGTGCCCAGACGTGTGACATGCGTGCTATTCATGTCCCCATCATAACCAAAAAGGGTGGCTGATGTGTGAACTATTTGTGACTATTTTATGCTGCAACTGCGAAGAAACCTCATGTTTTAAACAATCGCACCACAAAATTTGGCACGCCGTGGACAGCCAAACAATTCGTGAATTTCCCTTGCCACGCCATCAAGCCTGATTAGAGTGCATACATCTCACCTTTACCATGGGAACCCCGCATGTTTGGACTCGCAAAACTCTTCGGCATGATGTCTGAGGATATGGCCATCGACCTCGGCACCGCCAACACATTGGTCTATGTAAAGGGGCGCGGCGTAGTGCTTAACGAACCATCCGTCGTCGCCCTACGCGAGGAGCGTGGCATCAAAGTTCCCTACGCCTTTGGCCTTGAGGCCAAAATGATGCTGGGCCGCACGCCCGAGAAAATTCAAGCTATCCGCCCCTTGAAGGACGGCGTGATTGCGGATTTTAGAGCGGCGGAGGAGATGATCAAATACTTCATCCACCGCGTCCATAACCGCAAAAGCTTCACCGGCCCGCTCATTGTCATCTGTGTGCCCGCTGGCTCCACACCGGTCGAGCGCCGCGCCATCCAACAATCCGCCGAAAACGCAGGCGCGCGCGATGTTTACCTCATCGAAGAACCTGTAGCCGCGGCCATCGGTGCGGGCTTGCCCGTCAGCGAGCCCACAGGCTCCATGATCGTCGATATTGGTGGTGGCACCACCGAGGTCGCGGTGCTGTCCCTGTCGGGCATTGTCTATGCCCGATCGGCGCGCGTCGGTGGCGACCGCATGGACGAAGCCATCATCAACTATATCCGCCGCTATCACAATTTGCTGATTGGCGAAACAACGGCCGAACGCATTAAAAAAGATATCGGCGCCGCCTGCCCACCGGCCGATGGCCATGGCCGTTTGATGGAAATTAAGGGGCGCGATTTATTGAATGGCGTGCCCAAAGAAATCATTCTGAGCGAGGCGCAAATTGCCGAGGCGCTTTCCGAGCCTGTGCACCAAATCATCGAGGCGGTGAAAGTCGCGCTCGAATCCACCCCGCCAGAACTTTCGAGCGATATTGTCGATAAAGGCATCGTCATGAGTGGTGGTGGTTCGCTGCTCACGCATCTGGATCTCGTCGTCAGCCACGCCACCGGCTTGCCCGTCTTCGTAGCCGAGGATGCGTTAAGCTGCGTTGCGATCGGCACCGGTCGCGTGCTCGAGAATTTAGCGACGTTTAAACACGTGTTGTTTAAGCAGGATTAGAACCCAGCTGGCGCGGGTGAAATCACTTTACGGTTGCCACCTTGCACTTCCATCACCGCCAAACCACGCTGCGTGATGCCGTTCGCGCGCAGACGGAAAATGCCATTCGCAGGGCCTGCATAGCCAGCGGGCGATGCCAACGTGACCGTATCAAAGGGGCGGCCAGAGGTGGCTAACGTCACCGCCAACGCAACCGCATCATACGACAGGCTCGCGATACGCGGCGGGGCATATTTATAGGTGCCCAAAAACCGTTTCTCAAATTGCGTGGTCATGTCAGGTGGGCTCGAGGCAAACCACGCCGATTCAAGGTTCACGCGGCGCAACAACTCTGCGTCATCCCATAAGCCCGTACCTAAAAACTTCACGGTGCTGGGTCGAACGCCGCGCGCACTCAGGCCGCGCATGATCGTATCAAGGGTCGGCCCACCTTCGGGTATAAGAATAGCGTCGAACGTTGGCTTCTTGCCTGCAACAACAAGATTATTCAACGCCGCGTCCATGCCCGCACCTTGCAGCATATATTTTGCCTCGACAGCCAGCTTGATACCGTTCTTCTGTGCCGCTTCGCGGGCAGCAGCGATGACCGTATCGCCCAGCGCCGAGTTGGGCGCAAGCACCGCAATATTCACGCGACCATTCGCAATGGCATAATTCACCACACGCTCCGTTTGTTCGGCGGGCGAGAAGCCAAACATATACGTGCCAGGGCTGGCTTGCGTGCGGGTGTTCGATAGGCTCAGCACGCTGATATTTTTTGCCCGTGCAATCGGTGCCGCCGCGCTGGTGGCATCGGCAAACAACGGCCCAATCGCGAATTCGGCGCCATCGGCTATTGCTTCATTCATCGCCCGTTCGGCTTGGTCTGGGGTGTCGCCCGTGTCTTTCGGCAACAGCTCCACACGCACGGTTTGCGCGCTCACCGAAAGCCGCGCGTATTTATCGAATAGCGATACTGCCGCCGCATCCTGCAAGGCTCTTCCCAATTCCGCATGACGCCCCGTCAGCGGCAGCAGCAACGCCACCTTCACCACTTTCTGGTTCGCAATCGCCGCGTCCTCGCCCGAATTTGCCGCGAGGTGGTCGTAGGGGCTGATGGTGGTCGAGCTACCGGGTGCCAAATCGCGGCCCATGTTCGGTGCGCGCTGGGTGCTCGAACCACGCGGTGGTGGTGCCATACAGCTGGTAAGAAGCACGGTGGCCATCATGGTCGCAGCCATGGTTTTGCTAAATCGGTGGCGCATCATCATCGGTGCCTCTACTATAGGGTCAACTTCAGTGATTGGGACATATCGCATGCCTTCTAGCAAACCGGATGAAAAAAGCCAGCACCGAACTGGGGAACTTTTTCTTGTTGCCACACCCATTGGCAATTTAAAAGATATCACCTTGCGCGCGCTCGAAATTCTCAAATCCGTCGACCGCATCGCCTGCGAGGATACACGCACCAGCGGCACCTTGCTGTCGCATTATGGCATCAAAGTGCCCCTCACGCCCTACCACACGCACAACGAGGCCGAGGCGACCGCACAATTGGTCGATTCCCTCGCCGCCGGTGCACGCATTGCCCTGATATCGGATGCGGGTACGCCCCTACTTTCCGACCCGGGTGCTCGGCTTGTCCGTGCGGCCATTGCGGCAGGCGTGCGCGTGACTCCCATCCCGGGGGCGAGCGCCCTGCTTTCCGCCATCTCCATTGCGGGGCTCCCTGCCGAGCAGTTTTATTATGCAGGCTTCCTGCCCAGCAAAACCACCGCACGCAGCAATGCCCTTGCCACACTCGCCACCATTCCCACCACGCTGGTGTTCTACGAGGCGCCGCACCGCCTGCTCGAAAGCTTGGCCGCCATCCAGACCGCGCTGGGTAACCGCGAAGCCGCGGTCGCGCGTGAGCTGACCAAACTCTACGAAGAATGCGTGCGAGGGTCGCTGGCCGAGGTCATCACGCATTTCGAGAAGCATGCCCCACGTGGTGAGTGCGTCATCCTCGTCCATGGTGCCGCCCCCACAGCGGCGATGGATGATGGCCAGATCGATGACGCCCTGCGCGAAGCGATGGAAACCATGCGCCTAAAAGAAGCCGTGGCTCATGTCAGCAAAACCGCGGGCCGCGCCAAAAGCGATGTCTATGCGCGGGCACTACTGCTCAAGGGCGAGGCATGAGCCGCTCCACCAACCACCGTCGCGGTATACTGGCCGAATATGCGGCACTGGCCTACCTCACCTGCAAGGGTTATCGCCTTGTTGCCTTGCGTTACAAAACCAAGCTCGGCGAGATCGACCTCATCATGCGCCGCCGCCGCACCCTTGCCTTCATCGAGGTGAAAGCCCGCACGAGCCATGCCGATGCCGCCCACGCCATCCACGGCAAAAATCAATCACGTGTGATGCAAGCGGCACAATTGTTCCTTCGTCACCACCCCAACTATCAGGATTACGAAGTTCGATTCGACGCGCTGCTGATTGCATGGTATAGGTGGCCGCGTCACTTGATTCATGCGTTTGGCCTACCTATGTAGCGCCAACATTATCTGGAGTTGTTATGCGTCGTCTCTTGGTTGTTGCTTGCCTTCCCTTCATCCTCAATGGCTGCGCGGGCATGCTCGTTTCCGCAGGGGCGCAAGCAGGGATAGCCGCCGCCGAGAATCGCTCGGTTGGGCGCAAGGTGGACGACACCGTGATTTATACCGACCTCACCAACCAATTCATTCAGGCCGACCAAGCGGCACTCTTACGCAAAGTCACCTTCAACGTGCGCTATGCCCGCGTCATGCTCACCGGTAACGTCGAATTCCCCGAGGATGCCGAGCGTGCCGTGGCCATATCATGGAAAGCCAAAGGCGTGACGGAAGTGATCAACGAACTGAACGTCAACCCGAACAGCACCCTCGTTAACGTGGCCGAGGATGCACTCATCAAACGCAATCTCGAGGCGCGCTACCTCATCACCAAAGGCGTCTGGGTCATCAACTATTCGATTGATGTGACCAACGGCACCGCCTACCTGATTGGTCGCGTGAAAGACCAAGCCGAGATGGATCGCGCCCTCAACATTGCACGCACCACCAAAGGCGTGAAGCGCGTGGTCAGCCACTTGCAAATCAACGCTGATACCGCACACGCTGTCAGCAATCCCGATGGTTCGGGGCCATCCAACACCACCACCATGCCCGCCAACCAATCGGGCTCCTCGTCCTACTATGACCCGAACAATACCGGCACAACGAGCAGCACTAGCACCAGCTATTCCGCCCCTTCGTCGTCGTCGTCCAGCGCACCTGCGCCCAGCGGCGGGGAAGTCTATACTGGCCCGATCTATGATAGCGGCAGCATCAGCAGCAGCCCCAACACCCCCCCAAGCGGCGGGTACTAAGCGCCGTGAAAATCGCCGTTCAACTCGACCACCCCAGCAAGCTGAACCCCGTAACGGACACCAGCTTCATGCTGATGGAGGAGGCACAAAAACGCGGGCATGATGTCTCTTTCTATGAAGCGCCGCAGTTGAGCTGGAGCGCGGGCGAAGTGGTCGCACCGCTCACCCCCATCACCCTCGACATGCAGGCGTCCCCCGTCTGGACGCTTGGCGAAACGAACCGTGCCTCGTTGCGCAGCATGGATGTGGTGCTCATGCGGCAAGACCCACCGTTCGACATGGCCTACATCACCGCCACCCATTTGCTCGAACAACTGGGCGACGATGTGGCGGTATGGAACAACCCGGCCAGCGTGCGTAATGCGCCAGAAAAGCTTTCCGTCATGGGCTTTGCCCAGTTCATGCCGCCCACCCTCATCAGCCGCGACCCAATCGCGATTGCCGACTTTGCTGCGCAGCACGAAGCCATTGTGGCCAAACCACTCTATGGCTTCGGCGGTCGTAGTGTCTTCAAATTCACCCGCGGCGATAGCAATCTCGAAACCCTACTCGAACATTGGCTAGAATCCAGCCGCGAGCCCCTCATGTGGCAACAATTTCGCCCCGAGGTCAGCAATGCCGACAAGCGCGTATTGTTCATCAACGGCGAGGTGGAAGCGGTGTTTGGCCGCACGCCAGAAGGCTCCTCCATCCGCGCCAATATGCGCGTCGGCGGCAAGGCGGTGGCGGGTAACGAGCTCAACGCCCGCCAGCAAACCATCTGCGATAGCCTGTCGCCCTTCCTGAAATCCCATGGCCTCATGCTCGCAGGTATCGACCTCATTGGCGATTTTCTCACCGAAATCAACGTGACCAGCCCGACGGGCTTGCGTGCTGCCCAGCGGCTCTATGGCATCAATTTGGCCGAGAAATTTTGGAATGCCGTGGAGGCTTAACCCCTTCGCAACGCACAATGCTTTTTACTTCCACTTTTGCGCCAAGTTGCTATAGCGCAGGGAAACAAAAACTTGCAGGAATTTTATGGCGCCGAATTACAACGCACAACACCAACAGCTCCTCAAAAAAATCATCGCCGCACTACCTAAATCTGCGAGCAAGGCATCGCAGAATTTTGTGGCGGACTTCTACGAGCTTTCCACCCTCAACGATCTGCAAGAATTAAGCGCCCAGCACGCGGCAACCATTGCTCTGGCTTGCGAAACTTTTTTCGCGAATCGCCCCAAATCCGGCCCCAAGATCAGCATCGCAAAAACCACATTGCGCGAGGGTGCACGCAACGTCAACCGCACCCAAATCATGGTGCTCAATAATGACATGCCATTTCTGGTGGATTCACTTTCGGCGCTCTTCACCTCGCTTAGTCTCACCATCCACCGCGTGCTCCACCCAATTTTAGATGCCAAGCGCGGCGGCAAAGCACAACGTGAATCGCTCATCTACATGGAGCTGTCGCCACTGCCTGCCGAGCTTGATGCCGAAAGCTTAGCCGACCATATTCGCACCACCTTGAGCCATGTCAGCGCCGGCGTCGAAGATTGGGCCGCCATGCGTGATCGCACGCTCGCGTTGGCTGAGCAATTTACCGGCAACAAAAAAGGTGGCGGTAAAGAAGAAACGCAAGAAATTCGCGATTTGCTGCTGTGGCTTGCGGGCAATCATTTTGTCTTTCTGGGGCTTGCCGATTACCGCACCAAAGGCAAAGCGCTGGCGCTTGATGCCGCGACGGCATTGGGCATTTACCGCCTGCCGTCCACGCACAGCAACCCGGTTGAGCGCCTCGCCAGCCCCACCACTACCGACACGTTAAGCGTGCTCAAAGCTTCGGCCTATTCGCTGGTGCATCGCCATGTGCCGCTCGATTTCATCGTGCTCAAACGCTTCGATGCCAAAGGCACCTGCATTGGCGAGACGCGTATGCTGGGCTTGTTCACTTCCACCGTTTACTACCGCGAAACGCAAAATATTCCCTTCATTCGCCGTCGCGCCGAACAGGTGATGACACGGGCAGGATTCGACCCGAACGGCCACTCGGGCAAAACCCTCAAAACCATTCTCGAATTCATGCCGCGCGACGAGCTGTTCCAGATGGATGAGGAACGCCTGTTCCAGACCGCCATGGGCATCGTCTCGCTGGATGCTAAGCCGCAAGTGAAGCTCTTCGTGCGCCATGACCCCTTCGAGCGTTTTGTCTCCAGCATGGTCTACATCCCGCGCGAGCGCTTCTCGACCGATTTGCGCACGGAAATTATTCGCATAGTGGAGCATGCCTATAGTGGGCGCGCCAGCACCTTCTACACGCAGCTGACGGATTCCCCACTCGCGCGTTTGCACATCCTCACCGAAACTTCAGCGGGCACCACCAACACGGTCGATGTTGCCGCGCTTGAGGCGCGCATTGCTGCCCGCGCCAACAACTGGGCCGATAGCTTGCGCGATGCACTGCTTGCCCACTTCAATAACGACGAAGCCGACGCGCTCGCCGGTAGCTTTGCCGATGCCTTCCCGCTTTCCTATATCAACAGCCACAGTGCTGCCTCAGCCAGCTACGATGTCGAACGTATTTTATCGTGCGTCCGTGGCGATGGTTTGGCGCTCGAGCTCTACCGCGCCGATGCTGCGCTCGCCGACCAGTTGTACCTCAAGTGCTACACGCGTGATCTCAACTCCGAGCTTTCGTCCATCATCCCACTGCTCGAGCATATGGGCTGCACCGTGGTCGATGCAACACCCTACATCATCACCCCGCATGCGCCGCTGCCGCCCGTGTTGCTGCGCAATTTCACCCTGCGCATTGCCAACGCAAGCACGCTTGATTTGCCCAAACACAAAGCGCGCATCGAAGATGCGATTGAGCATGTCTGGCGCGGCCTTACTGATAACGATGCGCTCAACGCCCTCGTCTTTTCGGCCGATCTCACCTCGCGTCAGGTATCCATCCTGCGCGCCTATAGCCGTTATTTGCAGCAACTCAATTTCCCCTACAGCCAACAACTCATTGCAGCGGCACTCAACACCCATGCAGATCTTGCACGCACACTCGTCGCTCTGTTCGAGGCCAAGTTCGACCCCGCCACTAAAGCCCGCGAAAGCAAAATGGCCGCGCTTGCCGCACAGCTCGATACCGCGCTCGAGGCCGTGACCAACCTCGGGGAAGACCGCATCATCCGCCGCATTGCTGCGCTGATTGCCGCATCCTTACGCACCAATTTCTACCAAAGCGAAAACGGCACACATAAATCCTACCTCTCCATCAAGTTCCGCTCCGCTCTGGTGCCGGATATGCCACTGCCCGTGCCCTATGCCGAGATTTTCGTGACCTCCATGCGTATCGAGGGCATCCATCTGCGTGGTGGGCCCGTGGCGCGCGGCGGCCTGCGTTGGAGCGACCGCCCCGAGGATTTCCGCACCGAAGTGCTCGGCCTCGTCAAAGCCCAAATGGTGAAGAACGCCGTGATTGTTCCCACTGGCGCCAAAGGCGGGTTCATTTTGCGTAAAGCCCCCACCGAGCGCGACGCGTTCATGGCCGAAGGCATTGCGTGCTACAAAACCTTCCTGTGCGGCCTGCTCGATATCACCGATAACATCATCAACGGCAAGCTCACGCCGCCATCGAATGTGGTGCGGCATGATGATGATGATCCCTACCTCGTCGTCGCCGCCGATAAAGGCACCGCCACCTTCTCAGATATCGCCAATGGCATTTCCGCCGATTACAACTTCTGGCTGGGCGATGCGTTCGCCTCAGGCGGTTCGGTGGGTTACGACCACAAAGCCATGGCCATCACCGCCCGTGGCGGCTGGGTTGCGGTCGAGCGCCACTTCCGCGAAATGGGCAAGGATATTGGCAAGGAGACCTTCACCGCGATTGGTATCGGCGACATGTCGGGCGATGTCTTCGGCAACGGTGCATTGCTTAGCAAAAACATGCTGCTAGTCGCGGCCTTCAACCATAAGCATATTTTCATCGACCCCACGCCGGATGAAAAATCGAGCTATATCGAGCGCGAGCGCTTGTTCAAGCTGCCTCGTTCGGGCTGGAACGATTACAACCTCAAACTCATCAGCAAGGGCGGCGGCGTGTTCGAGCGTTCGGCCAAATCCATCACCCTGACCAATGAAATGCGCGCGGCACTCACCACCGACGCCAAAACCGCCACGCCCGATGAGCTGATTAAAATCATCCTCAAAGCGCCGGTGGAATTGTTGTGGAACGGCGGGATTGGCACCTACGTCAAAGCCACGAGCGAAACGCATGAGCAAGTGGGCGATCGTGCCAATAACAGCCTTCGCATCGATGGCACCGAGCTACGCTGCGCCATTGTGGGCGAGGGTGGAAACCTTGGCTTCACGCAACGTGGGCGCATCGAATATGCGCGTCGCGGCGGCCGTATCAACACCGATGCGATCGATAACTCCGCGGGCGTCGATTGCTCCGACCACGAGGTGAACATCAAGATCGCCTTGGGCGCGGCCATGGCCAAAAAACGCCTGACCCTGAAGGCGCGGGATGCCTTACTGAAAAAGATGACCGACGAAGTGGCAACGCTGGTATTGCGCGATAATATTTTGCAAACACAAGCCATCACCATTGCCCAAGGTCAAGGCACCAGCCTGCTCGAGCCAGCAAGCCAACTCATGACCACGCTCGAGGCCGATGGCTTCTTGAATCGTGCCGTGGAATTTTTGCCTGATAGCAAGCAACTCGCCGAGTTGCGCAGCACCAAACAGGGGCTTTCGCGTCCCGAGATTGCCGTGCTGCTCGCGTATGCCAAAATGTCCTTCTTCAAGGATCTGGCGCAATCGAAACTGCTCGACTCGCCTTATTTCGAGGCCGATTTGCTGCGTTATTTCCCCAAAGCCATGGTGAAAGATTTTGCAGGCGACATGAAATCGCACCGCCTACGCCGCGAGATTGTGGCGACCATGATCACCAACTCCATCGTCAACCGCACGGGCTTTTCCATGGCGCATTCCCTCATGCGCGCGACGGGTTTGGGTGCGGGGGATGTGGCGCAAGCCTACATCGCCACGCGCGATGCCTTCCGCCTACGCGACCTATGGAAATCCATCGAGGCACTCGATGGGGTTGTCACTGCTACGGTGCAATCACAGTTGTTTGTCGAGGTGAACCACTTCATCGAGCATAGCTGCCGCTGGTTCTTGGCGCATGTGAAACAACCCATGAACATCGATGCGGTCATGGCGCGCTACACGCCTGCCATTGCCCAAATCGAGAAGGATGCCGACAGCATCATGAGCGAAAGCGCCCGCAAGGCCTTCGCCCAAACGGTGGAAAAACTGACCAGTCAGAACGTCCCCCATCTGCTCGCCGAGCGCATGGCGATGCTCGAGGTGATGACCGCCGCCTGCGACATTGCCGATGCCGCCGCTATCAGCAAACTATCGGTCGCCACGGTTGGTAAAATCTACTTCGAGGTGGGTGCAGGCCTCAAGCTTGGCTGGCTGCGCGGTTCCGCACAGGATATCCTCGCCGAGAATTACTGGCAGCAATTGGCCGTGAAATCACTCGTCGTCGAGTTCTATCAGGCGCAACGCCGCCTCAGCCTCGAGGCCATCGCTAAGTTTGGCAAAAACAAAGACGCCAGCGGCGCATGGTACGCCGCGAATGCGGAAAGCCTCGCCCGCTACGATAGCTTCATCGCCGATTTGCGCGCCCAACCCATGCTCGATTATCCGATGCTGATTGTGGCGCTGCGTCAAGTGCAGGCTATCTCGAGCAGCGAATAGCCTGAAGGCGCTTTTTCGCCATTCCTAAGGTGACAAACCGCCCTGCGCGCGCTAGAGGTGGCACCTATGATTACGACCTACATCCTCACCCTAGCGCTGTCGTCGTGGCTGGTGTCGTTGGCACTGTCCTTCGTGGCAGGTCGGCTGACGCATGCTACCTCACTGCCCTTTGGTGCTGCGCATGGGGTTATTTCGCTCGTAGTGGCCATTGGCTTTCTGGTCGCGGCGGCGGCACCGGGTTGGGTGCTGGTCATCGCCCTTGCCTTGCTTGCCGTGCCCAGCGTAAAGCTGCCGCCCTTGGCCTCGTGGCTGAGCATCCTCCTTGCCTTACTCCCACTCCTTGCCGCCCCGCTTCTGGGGGCGCCCTCATGGGTTGCGCTCGATAGCGCGCTAATGGCCGCAAGCCTTTTGGGTGCCGCGCAAGCACGCGGCGCCGACACAGAATTAGGTCGTGCATGGCTGCCATATGTGTGGCTCATTGGTTGGCTGGCCTTCACCTCTATCTGGCATATAAGCGGGCTTCATGGGGCGTAGTATTCCAAACAACTTCATTGCCGTACTGCACGATGCGCTCATGGCATCGGCCAGCTTTATCTTGGCGCTTTATTTGCGGTTGGGCGACAGAACCTTCAGTTTCGCCGGCCATGTTATTCTCGATGGGTGCATCCTATTCACCGTCTTGTTGCTGGCAATCATGCTGTATATGCGCACCTATCGCCATGTCTGGCGCTACACGGCCCTCAACGATTTGGTGGTCATTGCCAAAGCGGGCACGTTTGCCCTCATCGCGTTCTATGCCCTCATGTTCGGCCTCACACGGCTTGAAGGCATTCCGCGTTCGGTTCCCTTCATCCACTGGATGACCCTCATGCTCTGCCTGATGGCGGTGCGCGTCATTTGGCGCGTGGTGAATGATGGCGCGCTGGTCGATCGTTTTATGGGGCGCACCCGTGCGCGGGTTCCGGTGCTGCTCATTGGCGCCACCTCACAATCCGAAATGTTCATCCGCGAATCCACCCGCAGCGCCGATTTTCCGTATGTTGCAGTCGGGATGGTCGATAATGATAAGCGCCAACATGGCCGCGAAATTCACCATGTGCGCGTCTATGGTAGCGTATCGGAGATCCCCTACATCCTGCGCAAACTTGCCCGCAAAGGCAAGGCCGCGCAGCGCCTCATCGTCACCGACTCCACGTTCGATGCAACCGCCTTCAAGGACCTGCTTGCCGTGGCCGATGCGCACGAGCTGACCCTTGCCCGCCTACCTAGCCTGAGCGAGCTTAAGGCGGGCGATCGCCTGCACGATGTTCGCCCCATCGCGGTCGAGGATATTTTAGGACGCCCGCAAGCCGCACTCGACCGCCCTGCCATGCGCGCCTTTGTTGCGGGCAAGCGCGTGCTGGTCACGGGCGCGGGCGGTTCCATCGGTTCCGAGTTGGTGCGCCAAATTGCCGCCTCGAACCCCGCCGAATTAGTGCTGTTCGATATCAGCGAATACCAACTCTACCTGATCGATCAGGAATTGGCCGAAAGCGCCCCCAATCTCATCCGCCACGCCATACTCGGCGATGTGCGCGATCAGGATCATCTGGCGCACACCTTCCGCCGCTTCACACCCGAAGTGGTGTTCCATGCGGCGGCCATCAAACATGTACCGTTATCGGAACAAAATCCCGAGCAAGCGGTGCTCACCAATATTCTCGGCAGCAAAAACGTGGCGGATGCCTGCGTCGCTCACCATGTTGCTGCCATGGTGCAAATCAGCACCGACAAGGCGGTGAACCCGCTCTCCGTCATGGGCGCCACCAAACGCACGGCGGAAATTTACAGCCAAATGTTGGCACAAGATGGCGCGGCTACACGCTTTGTCACGGTACGTTTTGGCAACGTGCTTAATTCCGCGGGCTCGGTGGTTCCTCTGTTTCAAAAACAAATTGCGCGTGGCGGCCCCGTCACCATCACCCACAAGGATATGGTGCGTTATTTCATGAGCATCAGCGAGGCGGTGCAGCTAGTGTTGCAAGCAGCAGTGCTTGGCGTCGCCTGCGAGGATCGCGCACCCATTTACGTGCTCGATATGGGCGAGCCCGTGCGCATCGAGGAGCTCGCCTGCCAAATGATTCGCCTCGCCGGCCTCAAGCCTTACGACGATATTCCCATTACCTTTGTTGGCCTGCGCCCAGGCGAGAAGCTATTTGAAGAACTGTTCCACGATGCCGAAAACTTACTGGATACATCGCACCCCTCCATCCGCCTTGCCCGCGCGCGGGTGCTCGATCGCCTCGCCATCCTAAGCGGCATGCGCGAACTCATCGATACCGCCCGCGCTGGCGACCAACGCAGCATCCGCCCCCTCATCCAACACATCGTTCCTGAGTACCAACCCGAAGAAAAGCTTAGCTAACATGACCATCACCCGCGCCCTCATTTCCGTTTCCGATAAAACTGGCCTCATCCCCTTCGCGCAGTTTCTTGTTAGCCAAAACGTGGAGCTGCTCTCCACCGGTGGCACAGCCGAGCTTTTGCGCAAAAACAACATCCCCGTGAAGGATGTATCGGAAGTTACGAACTTCCCCGAAATGATGGATGGCCGTGTCAAAACCCTGCACCCAAGCGTGCATGGCGGCCTCCTCGCCCGCAGGCCCGATGCGGCGCATATGGCTTCAGCTAGCGCTCACAACATCCCGATGATTGATTTGCTGGTCGTGAATCTCTACCCGTTCGAGACCACCCTCAACAGCACTTCGGATTACGACCATTTGGTTGAAAATATCGATATCGGCGGGCCTGCCATGATTCGCGCCGCCGCCAAAAACCACGAGAGCGTCACTGTAATTGTCGATGTGGCCGACTATGAAATGCTGCAACAACTCATGCAGCAAAACAAGAACGCCATTCCTGCCGATGCGCGCCGCGCTCTCGCCGCCAAAGCCTTCGCACGTTGCGCTTCGTATGATACGCTCATTTCAAGCTGGCTCACGGGTGCTGCGGGCGAAACACCATGGCCATCCTACCTGCTCGATGCATCCCTCGCACAAACCCTACGCTATGGCGAGAACCCGCACCAAGCGGCAGCACTTTATAAGCGCCTCGATGCCAAAGGCGGCCTCGCCAATGCCACCGTGCTGCAAGGCAAGGAGCTTAGCTACAACAACCTTGCGGATGCGGATGCGGCGTGGGAAATTGTCAGTAGCTGCACGCAACCCACCGCCACCATTATCAAGCATGCCAACCCCGCAGGCGTGGCACAAAAACCATCCATCGTCGAAGCCTTCACCGCCGCTTTGGCGAGCGATCCTGTGAGTGCCTTCGGCGGCATTTTGGCCATCAACCGCCCTGTCGATGCTGCACTCGTCGCCGCCATTGGCAGCTTGTTCCTTGAGGTCATCATCGCGCCCGACTTCACCGAGGAAGCACGCGCGAGCTTAGCCGCGAAAAAGAATCTCCGCCTGCTTATCGCCACGCCCGAGGCGCATAAAAGCCCGCTCGCAGGCTGGATGATCAAAGGCATCAGCGGTGGCTATCTCGTCCAAACCAACGACACCACCACCGCCCCACAGGCCGAGTGGAAAACCGTGAGCGGCAACCCCAACCCCGCCCTTGTTGCAGACGCAGCGCTGGCATGGCATGTCGTTAAATCCGTTAAATCGAACGCGATTGTGCTCGTCAAAAACGGCGCCACGATTGGCGTCGGCGCAGGGCAAATGAGCCGCGTCGATTCCGTACGCATTGCCATCGAGAAAGCGCGTCAGCATGGGCATGACCCTCGCGGCAGCGTCCTCGCCTCCGATGCGTTTTTCCCCTTCGCCGATAATGTCGAACTCGCCGCCGAGGCAGGCATTGCGCTGGTCATCCAACCTGGTGGCAGCATGCGCGATGGCGAAGTGATTGAAGCCGCCACCAAGCACGGCATGGCCATGCTCTTCACCGGCACACGGCATTTTCGGCATTAGTATTAATTGCTTCAGTTTGATCTACTGATCAAACTTACGCGCCGCCGTGCGGGCACAGCGAACTCGCCCAGCTTGCTTCTTTGCCAATTAAGGTAGCCTACGCATCCGCCAATTCTTTGCTGCGCTTCTTCGTTTTGCTGCGGGTGTTTTTCTCCTGCTGGCGCAGCATAAAATCGGCAATGCATTGCTCCAGTGGCGTCAATTCGTCGTAGGTGAAACGGTATTGCTGCATACAACCCTCCCTTTCGCGATAAGGTTAGAATACCACGCGAATATGAAGATTTGATGAAGGTGAGCTGATGGGCTGTGGATAACTCGGCTACTCTTGCCTTACTTTCCTACCATTGATTCACAGAGTGGTTCGCATGCTAGGAGCACTTGCCGATTTTCTAAACCGCAGTGTAGCAGCGCTACATGAGGATTTGGAAAAGTGGATGCGACGACGCAGGCGAGCCGCTATGTGAATCAACTACCGTCGCCCGAACAATTTTTCGACATCCGCCTTCGCCAATGAAACGTAAGTCGGCCGCCCATGGTTACACTGGCCGCTAAACGGTGTGGCCTCCATTTGCCGCAACAGGGCATTCATTTCATTGAGAGATAGGGGTCGCCCCGCGCGCACGCTTCCGTGGCACGCCATGGTGCTTAAAATCGCCTCCAGCTTATCCGCCAGCGCAAGGCCATCCTCATACAAACTTAAATCATCCGCCAGATCCTGCACCAGCCCAATCACATCCGTATCACCGAGCAAGCTTGGCACCTCGCGCACCAGAATAGTGCTCTCCCCAAACAATTCCAACACAAGGCCTAGCCTTGCCCATTCCTCGGCGCGGGTGGCGACACGGGCAGCTTGCGCGTCCGTCAGCTCCACCACTTCGGGGATGAGCAGCATCTGCCGCGGCACGCCATCGCTTGCCATCGCGGCCTTGAATTTCTCATACATAATGCGCTCATGCGCCGCGTGCTGGTCGACAATCACCAACCCATCCTTCGTCTGCGCCACAATATAGGTATGGTGCAACTGCGCGACGGCAGCGCCGAGGGGAAAGTCTGTCGGCGGTGCCGCGGGTCGAAGTTCCATCACCTGCGCAGTTTCAGTTCGGTGCTGTGGCGGTAAATAATTGCGCCCCCACAGTGGTGCAGTTGGTGCCGCAAAACCCGAATGGGGTGCAGCATACGGATTGCCCGATACGGCGCGCAACGCTGCGTCCTGCTGCGTCCATTGTGCTGGCTGAAAGGCCGAAAGTGCTTGGTCGGCTACGCTGGTAGATGCGCGCTGACTAGTGGTGCCGATTGCGTTTCTGAGCGCGCTTAAAATCAACCCGCGCACCAATTGGCTGTCCCTAAAGCGCACCTCGGATTTGGCGGGGTGGCAGTTCACATCCACCTGTTCGGTCGGCACTTCCACAAACAGCACCGCGATGGGGTGGCGGTCACGCGCGAGGTAATCCTGATACGCCGCACGGATAACGCCCAGCAACAAACGGTCGCGCACGGGGCGGCGGTTGACGAATAAATATTGTGCGGTGGAGGTGCTACGGTTGAAGGTGGGCAAGCCTGCAAACCCCGTCACGCGGATGCCCTCGCGTTGCATATCCACCAGCGCGGTACTGGCAGCAAACCCGTGGCCTAAAATCTTCTCCAGCCGCTCAGGCGCGGCGCTCACCCAGTCTTGCGTGAGCGCTGGGAAATCGCGCACACTCCGCCCATCATGGCTTAAACGAAAGCGCACATCGGGGTGCGCCATGGCAAGGCGCTCGATGATATCGACCACGGCGGTGAGTTCGCTCCTCGCCGTTTTCAAAAACTTCAGGCGGGCGGGAATGGCATAAAACAAATCACGCACTTCAATCAATGTGCCCTCGCTCAGCGAGGCAGGCTCGACCTGCCTCATCTGCCCGCCTTCAACCGCAATCGAATAGGCATCGCTACTGCCCCGCGCTTTACTGGTGATACTCACCCGCGCAATGGAGCCAATGGAGGGCAAGGCCTCGCCGCGAAATCCCATAAAGTGAATGGCGAGCAAATCATCGTCCGGCAGTTTGCTGGTGGCATGGCGCTCAAGCGCCATAGGCAATTCATCCCGCGTCATCCCCCGCCCATTATCGCGCACGCGGATGAGGCTCACCCCGCCCGCTTCCAGCGCCACATCAATATCGTTCGCGCCAGCATCCAGCGAGTTCTCCACCAATTCTTTCACCACAGAGGCAGGGCGCTCAATCACCTCACCCGCAGCAATTTGGTTGATGAGGGTGGCGGGAAGGCGGCGAATGGTGGTGGTAATGGCCATAGGGCAATATCTAGCTCGCCTGACGCAAAATGCATAGCCTAAGTTAGACGTGTGTAGCCGTAACTACTTCACCTCGCCATGCGCGGGAGCGGCAACCGGAATCGGGCCTGTGCCACCCACCTCGGGCGAGCCGCCCACCACCGCGAACAGGAAGTTCGCAGGGTTCAAAATTTCCGAAGCCACGGCGTTGATATCGCCACAGCTGACATTGCCAAACAGTTCGGCGCGCTTCTCGATGTAATCCTCGCCCAGCTTGTGAATCTGCATGGCCATTAGCATATCCGTTACTGCCGAGCTTCCATCAAGTTTGCGGGTAAACGCGCCAATCACATAGCCTTTTGCGTCTTCGCACTCCTGCGTGCTCACGCCGGTTTTGTGCATCTTGTCGAGCACCGCTTTCACCTGCGTAATGGCCTCTTCGGCGCTGGCGTTACGGGTGGCGAGTGCCCCTGAAATCACTGCCGCACCGCGCTTCATATCAAGGTCGGTATCGATGCTGTAAACAAGGCCTTTCTTCTGGCGAATCTCCTCGCCAAGACGCGAGAAAAGCGCGCTGCCGCCCAGCACATAATTGAGCAAATATTGTGCATAGAAACGCGGGTCATCGCGGGCGATTGCAGGTGCAGCAAACAGCACCGTGGTTTGTGGCACGGGCATGGTTTGGCGCAAGGTTTCGCCACTACCAGCCAGCGAGGTCTGGCTCACCGCCACCGCGCCGGTATCGTTATCGGCCAAGGCATCCACCACAGGCTCGAGCATATCATCGAGCAAGCTCGCATCCACATCGCCGCTGGCTGCTACCAGCACATTACCGCGCGTGATGTAGGTGCGCATAAAATCACGCACATCGTTTGCATTCAGCGCCGCCACGCTGGCCGCATCACCATAATGCGCATTGGCATAGGGGTGGCCTTTAAACGCGCGGGCGCTCAGCAAGCGGCCAGCAACATAGCCAGGGCGTTCGTTCAAGCGCGCAAGCAGCGAGGTAATATCGGATTTCATGCGCTGCTGGTCGGCCTCGGCCAACAAGGGTTGTGCAAGCGCCATCGCCAATAATTGGCCGGCACGGGTCGCATGCTCGCGCAAGCAATAGATGTGTATCTGCAAGCGGTCATCGCTCGCATCGACGCTCAGGGTGATCGCATTTTCCTCCAGCGCACGACGGAAAGCGGCGCTATCAAGCCCGCCCGCCCCTTCGGTCAGCATGGATGCCGCAAACGCGGCGCGCCCACCTTTGCCCTCAGGGTCGGAGACACTGCCCGCCCCCTCAAAGCTGAGCACCACATCCACCACGGGCGCATTTTCGTTGGGCGCATACCACACCTTTACCCCATGACCGATGCTGGTCGTTTCCACCGTAATGGCGGCATGGGCGCTAGTGGCCAAACCAAGCCACAATGCGACAGCTACGATTGCGTTCCTATAAGCCATAGGGAACCTGCATCACTGGGTTGGGTGCGGCAACGGGCGCAGCAACTGGCGCTGGCGCAACAGGTGCCGCCACTGGTTTTTCCTCGGGCAGCAGATAACCTGTTACTGCTGCGCGCGGCGTGATAAGGGCTACTGCCGCTGCATGCGCCACCTCAGGGGTGATTGCCTTGATATGCTCCGACCACTCATAAAAATACTGCTCATCCAGCCCCGTGGCATAGAGCTCGGCCATTACATTGGCCATTTGCTGCATGCCGTCACGTGCATAAATCACTTCGGCCAGCAGCAAGGTTTTCGCGCGCGACACGGCTGCCACATCCAGTGGGCCAGCCAGCACCCGCGCGATTTCACGATCCAGCGCGTCCTCGAGCTGAGGCAACGTAAAGCCCGCCGCAGGCGTCGCGCTGATGCGGAACATGGCGGGGCCAATCGTCATCGGGTCATAGAAGACGCTGACATTTGTTGCGATTTTTTGCTCGCGCACCAGCGCGGTGTACAGTGCGCTTGCATCACCACCACCCAAATATTGCGCGAAAACTGAAAGCGGCAATGCGTTGGCGCTGGCACCATCCTTCATGCTGGGCGCGACATATTGGCGCATCAGGCGCGGCTCGTTAACGCGGGCATCACGCATTTCGCCACGGCGTGCCATGCGCACGGGTGGCTCCTTAGCCCACGCGCGCTCGGGCTTGCCGCCTGCGGGCAGCGCGCCATAATAACGCTGCGCCATACGGCGCACATCGCGCGCATCCACATCCCCCGCCACCACCAAAATCATGTTGCTGGCGCGGTAATATGTATCAAAAAATGCGCGTGCATCCGCCGCGGTGAAGGTGGCCATATCCTCTGCCCAACCAATCACTGGGTTGTGATAGGGATGGTTCAGGAACGTGATTGCATCCAGCTGCTCGCGCCATTGGCTTGCAGGGTTGGTGTCGACGCGCATATTGCGCTCTTCCGTAATGACCTTGAGTTCGCGCGCCGCATGTTCGGGGGTAATTTCAATCGCGGTCAAGCGGTCAGCCTCCATGGTCATCACCATGGCCAAGTGCTCTTTGGGCACGGTAGCATAATACATCGTGTAGTCGCTGCCCGTCGAGGCATTCTGACTACCGCCAACGCGGGCGACCGAGCGATCATACGTCCCTTCGGGAAAATTTTTCGTGCCCGTAAACATCAGGTGCTCAAGGTAATGCGCCAGCCCCGATTTGCCTTGCAAGTCATCCGCACCGCCCGCCTTCACGATCAGCAAATGGCTGACCAGCGGAATACGATCGTTGGGCATCACCACCACCTGCAGCCCATTGCTCAGGGTGAACTTCTCGACAGGCACTGCCTCGCGCACATCCTTAATCGCGCCATGGTGTCCTGCCCAAAAATAAACGCCCACCGCCAGCAACGCCAGCAGCACCATGAGGGGAATGAAATAGCGTTTCAGCATCTAGAAAATGCGATCTATCAGGGATTTGGGGTTGATTTTTTCTTCTACAACTTCGCCCTCGGTCAAGGGCTTGCCGGCATCCTTATTAGCGCGCAAGCGCTCGGCTTCCTTTTGGGCATCCACCACGGGTTCGAGTTTTTCCTCACCCGTAAGCTTATCCATCAGTGTTTTAGCGGTGCTCGTGTCAACGGGTGTTCTTTCGTCCGCACCCAGTTGCTCGCGGATATCTTCCTTGGCCGCATCCGCGCCGGCGCGCTTAAGCAAGTTGCTTGCCCCGCCGCTCAATACTTCGCTACGCTGCACAGGCACCACGGCGGTTTCTACCGTTGGCTCTACCAATTCGGTTTTGCTGTTTTCGCCCGTAGCGGGTTTGCCAATCAGTACATTGCGGGCGGCTTCATCCGCCGCTTGGCCGCGTGGGGGCTCACCTTCCCTTGGCGGGCGCAATGAAAATTCAGGCGGAATGGAAAGTGGCGGGCGCGACACAACGGCAAATTCGTCCGGTGCTTCGCGCACCAAACCAAACGCCTCACGCGCACCGCCTTCACAGGCGGTCAAAAATAATGGGAGCAACAAGAAGGTAGGTGCTAAAAATCGTTTCATGCCGCTAACTTACAGTGTTTATGTAAAACTTCAAGGGCGCGCTGGGTGTTTAAGCATAGAAAAAAGCAGCAAGCCCACCCCTACACAAATCGCCATATCCGCCACATTAAACGCGGGCCACCCCAAATCGCCGATATGGGCATAGAAAAAATCGGCCACCGCCCCGAAGCGCAGGCGGTCGATCGCATTTCCCATCGCCCCACCGACCACAAACGCATAGCCAATACGCTCGAGGCGCAGCGGGCTTTGCAGGCACATCCGCACCAAAATTGCTGAAATTACTAGGGCCACCGCCACCAGCAGATAGGGCATCCACGCGGCACTGTGGGCAAACATGCTAAAGCTCACCCCTTTATTCCATGCCATCACGAGGGCGAAGTTTTCATGCAGACGAACGGGGGCGCGCTCGGCAATACGAAAGACCTCCAGCAGCCACCATTTACTCAGCTGGTCGAGGGCAAAAATGGTGCCCGCAAGGGCGATAAGGGAGATAAGACGGGAAGATAGTTTCATGCCGCCCTGCCTAACACATCGCGCGCCATTTCACAGTCTTTCTTTATCTGAGCCGCGAGAGAATCGACGCCTGAGAATTTCATTTCGCCGCGCAATTTATCCACAAGCTGAACGTGCAATATTTTTCCGTAAATTTCCTGCCTCATATCAAAGAGATGAACCTCGAAGCTGGGCAAGTTGTCCACAGCCACCGTGGGGCGAATTCCGAGGTTCGCCACCCCCCCCAACGGCGCTCCGTCGAGTGTTGCCCGCACTGCGTAGACCCCATGGGCGGGCAACAGCAATTGGGGGGGCAAAAAAACATTCGCGGTGGGGAATCCGATTTCGCGTCCCCGAGCATCGCCATGAACAATCCGACCCGAAATTTTATACCCATGGCCGAGCAGTTTTGTCGCCTTAGCGACATCACCTGCAGCAATCGCGGCGCGAATGGCACTGGAGGAACAAATATCGCCATCTATCCGCACGGGTGAAATAGTGATTATTTCGATATTATGTTTTTTTCCCCATGCTTTAAGCATTGCCACATCGCCGCCACGCTGGTGGCCGAAGGCAAAATTTTCGCCCGTCACCACCACCTTGGCGCCAAGCTGTTTTGCGAGCACCTGATCCAAGAAATCGTGAGCAGACAACTGGGCAAATTCGCTATCGAAACGAGGCATCACCACCTGTTTCACCCCTGCCTCGCGCAAGCCCGCCAATTTATCGCGCAAGCGCGCAAGACGAAACACGGGTGCATCGGGCTTAAAGAACCTGCGCGGGTGCGGCTCGAACGTCAGCACGCTGGGCACCAGCCCTTTGGCCGTGGCGGCCTCACGCATCGCCCCAATCACCGCCATGTGCCCGCGGTGCAGCCCATCGAAATTGCCAATGGCTACCGCCGTGGGGGCGGGTGCAGCATCGGGCAGGTGTCGAATCAGGTGCATAGTGCGTATCTTATTTGAATTATCCGAGAGTGATGTTAGTAAACCGTCACGGCCTAAAATTCGAGCTTAAATAACCTCAGATAATGCTATTTATGTGAGGCAAGTTCGAGGAGCGCCCGCGCGCAGGAGCGCCGTGTAGCAGCGCTACATGAGCATCCGAGTACGGACGTGACGAAGAAATTGTCCACAGAAATAGTGTTTGTTGAGGTTACGCATGTCACTCGTCAAATCCACCCTCACCATTGGCTCCTTCACGTTTATTTCGCGCATCACGGGTTTCGTGCGCGATGTAATTATGGCCAACATGATCGGCGCAAGCTGGCTGTCGGACGCGTTTTTTGTCGCCTTCAAGCTGCCCAATTTCTTCCGTCGCCTGTTTGCCGAAGGAGCCTTTAACGCCGCGTTCATCCCAAGTTTCAGCGCCATTCTCACCGAGCAAGGCCGCGAGGCCGCCATGAAGTTCGCGGGCGAAGTGCTCAGCGTGTTGCTTCTTGTCCTGCTTGCCATCAACGCCATTTTTATCGTTTTCATGCCATGGATTATGCCGCTCTTCGCCCCTGGCTTTGCGGATACGCCCGAAAAGTTCGATCTTACGGTCACCCTTGCCCAAATCACGTTTCCTTATATTCTGTTCATCTCACTTGTTTCGCTGCTGGGTGGCATCCTCAATTCCATGGGCAAATTTGCCGCTCCTGCCGCCAGCCCCATCTTGCTGAACTTATGCATGATTGGTGGCATGCTCTGGCTTACAAGCATCAGCGAAACGCCAGCTCATGCGCTGGCCTATTCGGTGTTTATTGCTGGCATCGTCCAGCTGGCGTGGCTCGTCTATATCTGCGTGCGCCTTGAAATGATGCCCGCCATTTATAGCCCGCGCCTCACCGCGCAAGTCAAAACCATGCTGCTGCTCATGGCGCCTGCCGCGCTGGGCTCGGGCGTGCAGCAGCTTAACCTTCTCATCGATGTCATCATCGCCAGCCATATCGAGGGCGCGGTGTCGTATCTCTATTACGCCGACCGTATTACCGAGCTGCCGATTGGCATGATTGGCGTGGCCGTAGGCACCGCACTATTGCCCATGCTGAGCAAACAAATCAAAAGCGGTAATGTCGAGCTTGCCCGCACCACCATGAACCGCGCGCTGGAGTTGGTGCTGCTGTTTGGCCTGCCCTGCACGGCCGCGCTATGCGTGATTGCCGAGCCCATCATCCGTGTGCTCTATCAGCATGGTGCCTTCACGCCCACCGATATGCTCGCCACCAAAAATGCGCTGATTGCCTTCACCATTGGCTTGCCCCCGTTCCTTGCGGTTAAAATTTTTGCCCCAGGGTTCTACGCCAATCACGACACCAAAACCCCCTTTAAAATCGCCATGCTCTGCGTAGGGGTGAATCTGTTTTTCAACCTTGTGCTCGTATTTGTGTTCCATATGGCGCATGTGGGCATGGCACTGGCGACCTCCATCGCGGGCTGGGTGAATGTGCTGGTGATGACGGCAATCCTGAAACGGCGCGGCATCTTCGCGGCGGATACACTTCTCACCACGCGCCTCATCAAAATGCTCATCGCCAGCATCATCATGGCCGCCTCGCTGCTGCTCAGCGAGGACTATTTCACCAGCATGTACGATCAGGGCATCACTATGAAAATCCTCGCCCTCAGTAGCGTCATCGCCATCGGCATGGGCGTCTATGGCGCCGCTATCCTCGCCCTCAAGGCCTACGATGCCAGCATGATAACAAAAATAGTGCGGCGCAAGCGCTAGGCGCGCACTTCGTAGTGAAACACTTTGCTGATAATCTGCCAGCGCCCATCGACACGGATGAAGGTAAGGAAATCCGTAAAATACTTAGGCCCGATCGCGCAATGCGCTTTCACAAACGCGGTATTTTCGCCCGCTAATTCAATACTCACGATTTCATCCACCCGCTTCTCGCCACGGCTGGCGGGCGCCTCACGGTTGGCGACAATCGCGAAATATTCTTCCATGGTTTTGTAAACCAGCGGCGCTTCCGTCGCACACACATAGATGGCGTTGGGGTGAAATTCCCGCGCGAGGCGCGTCACATCGCTGTGGTAGATGCCATCGAAATAGGTGGCCATGGCGTCATGAATCGTATTACCTATAAGTCCCTCTTTTTTCAAAACAACTATTTGTGAAAGCCAATATCTCTCTACTTTCACTATGGTGATTGAAGTAGTTTCCTGTTTCAGAGACGAAGAAGCCTATTTTGTTGGGATGTTGCTGTTTCGCATCCAGACCATCAGCAAACAGTTTTGCTTGTTCCAAGGTTAAAGGTTCTGTCACTATCGTGTCAACTTCCTCAGCTTCAATCCATAAGGCTTTCGGAAATATCTCGTGGTCAAAGTCACTTATTATTATTGTAGCTTTTGTTTCAATAGGTTTTGTTTTGATAGAATCCATTCCTCTCAGCGTTTCGTTTCCACGCGGATAATCTAGTCTGCCTCGTAAGACCATTCTTATATCGTTATCACTACATACCAGACTAAGCGATCTACGTTTTAGCCAAGGACGATCTGAGGCAATTTCCAGACTATTGGAAACCTTAAATGGTAACATGGAAAAATCATTCCATCGTACCTTAAGGTAGCGAGGATGATAATTTGCGATAATTGCTACAATAAAAAAGCCAAGCAATAGCCAATAGCCTTTAGCCGAGGTTCTATTGCTTGTTTTTCGCATTAGATATGAATCGCGCGGCCTGCAACGGCGAAGGCAGCTTCCTTCACCGCCTCGTTATAGGTCGGGTGGGCATGGCAGGTGCGGGCAATATCCTCGGCAGATGCGCCAAATTCCATCGCCACGCAGGCTTCGTGGATAGTGTTGCCTGCTTGCGGGCCAATGATATGAACGCCGAGAACCTTATCGGTTTTCGCGTCGGCGATGATTTTCACGAGGCCTTCCACCTGACCCGTTGCGCGGGCGCGGCTGTTCGCCATGAACGGGAATTTGCCGACTTTATATTCCACGCCCGCCGCCTTCAGGTCTTCTTCCGTTTTGCCCACGGTCGCCACTTCAGGGTGGGTATAAATCACGCCTGGGATGAGGTTGTAATCGACGTGCGGTTTCTGCCCTGCAATAAATTCCGCCACGGCCACGCCTTCATCCTCGGCCTTGTGCGCCAGCATCGGGCCTGCAATCACATCGCCAATCGCGTAAATGTTCGGCACGGCGGTTTGCCAATGCGCGTTGGTATCAATCTGCCCGCGCTTATTGGTGGTAAGGCCAACACTCTCAAGGCCGAGCTTATCGGTGTATGCACGGCGACCCACGGCCACCAGCACCACATCGGCGCTCAGCTTCTCGGCCGCGCCGCCAGCGGCTGGTTCAAACGTCACTTCCACGCCCGACTTGCTTGGCGTAGCGCTCGTTACTTTCTGGCCGAGCTTGAATTCGAAGCCTTGTTTTTCGAGCGTCTTTTGGAACTGTTTGGCAATCTCATTATCGATCCCTGGCGTCACGCGGTCGAGGTATTCCAGCACCGTCACTTTGCTGCCCAAGCGCTTCCACACCGAGCCAAGCTCGAGGCCAATCACGCCCGCACCAATGACCACCAAATGCTTAGGCACCGCACTCAATTCCAGCGCGCCCGTGCTGCTCACAATTTGCTTCTCATCAATGGTGATGCCATTGAGCGGCGTCACTTCCGAACCCGTCGCAATCACGATGTTTTTGGTGGCGTATTTGGTGCCTTCCACCGTCACTTCATTTTTGCCCGTAATGGTGCCAAGACCCTTGATGTAGGTGACCTTGTTTTTCTTAAACAGTCCCTCAATCCCTTGGGTGAGTTTTGTCACCACATCCACCTTACGCGCCATCATCACGTCCAGCTTCAGGCTCACTTTGGCATCAATGCCGTGTGCCGCAAAACTGTGCGATGCGTCCTCGAATTTCTCCGAGCTCTCAAGCAGCGCTTTGGAGGGGATACAGCCCACATTGAGGCACGTACCACCCAGCGCCCCGCGTTTTTCCACGCACGCCGTTTTAAGGCCCAATTGCGCCGCACGAATCGCTGCCACATAGCCACCTGGGCCACCACCAATGATGATAACGTCAAATTGTTCGGTCATTCTTATCTCCCTCTAGTTCCAGATCTTGCGCTAACCATTTGCTCAAGATCTCGCTTCCACGATGCGTCCAGAAGCGGCGTTTCTCCAACTAAAAATTCTATTACTGCTTTTGGAGAACCAAGTACATAAGTGCAAGACTTTGTATCATACGTTGCGATTCTTTTTTGGTTGCTCGCAGCTTCTACTACACGCGACCGCGTTGCCTCAGCTCCTGACCCATTATTCTCCAAAACAACTGCAAACCCTTTAGCATCTTTGAGCACTTTTTGATTCTTAAAAGCTTCTTTTATGTCATCAGAGATAGGCTTCACCGTAACGGTAATGCCATGCATTCGGTCTTGATAATAGCCCTCTTGCGCTGCCGACATTTAGCTTAGAGGCCCAGCAACAATCTCCGCGGATCTTCAATCGCCTGCTTCACCTTGACCAAGAACGTCACGGATTCCGA
>JAMHWA010000047.1:0-42219 GCA_035911175.1 Alphaproteobacteria bacterium | reverse complement strand
TGGAGCGCAGCAAGCATCTGCAGATACACCTGCGGATGCGGCTTTTTGAGGGGGGCGGTCGACGCGTCGCCAATGGCAGTAAAGTTCAAACGCCAGTCGGGCCCAATGGCTCTGCGCATCAGTGCGGCAATGTTCACTGGCGAGGTGGTCGTGGCAATAGCCAGTTGCAGGCCCTGGGTCAGTGCCTCGTCCATCAGCTTGAGTACGCCGGGGCGCAGACTCACGGCGCCGCCATTCACTGCCGCTTCATACGCTGCTGTTTTGAGTTCGTGCAGCCGGTCCACCGTGTCGCCCAGCGCCATGGCGTCCACTTCCAGCATGTCGGGATTACGGCTTTTCCAATAGTGGAGGATGCGCTCTTTGCCGCCTGAAATATCTAGAAGCCCGGTGTACAGCGCTTCGTCCCACACCCAGTCCATGCCCATCTCGGCGAACGCGTGGTTAAACGCGGCCAGATGGGCGCTCTCGGTGTCGGCCAGGGTGCCGTCGACATCGAAAATCAGGGCTTGCAGGGCGGTTGCAGACATGGAAAAAGGGCTTCATATCAGTGAGGAATGATTTACTTTAATCGGCTTAACTCATAAACTCCAATCACGTTTTATTGAAAACTCATCAGACAAATCTGATGAACAGGAGGATTCTCATGCGCCCCTACACCCTGAAGCAAATCCAGACCTTTCTGGAAGTGGCACGCCAGCGATCGGTTTCCAAAGCGGCCGAGCGGCTGTTTGTGACCCAGCCTGCGGTGTCCATGCAAATCCGCCAGTTGGAGGACGCGTTTGGCGTACCGCTGATAGAGCCGGTGGGCCGCAACATCGGTCTCACCCACGCGGGCGAGGCGTTCCAGACCTATGCCATTGCCGCCATGGGCCAGCTAAAGGACCTGGAAGCCCTGATGGCCGAGCATGTAGGGCTGCAAAAAGGCCGCATTGACCTGGCCGTAGTCAGTACCGCCAAATACTTCATCCCCATGCTGCTGGTGCGTTTTGGCAAGCTGTTCAAGGGCATTGACATCCAGCTCAAAATCGACAACCGCGAGAACATCCTGGGCCTGCTGGCCCGCAACGAAGCCGATCTGGTGGTGATGGGTCGCGCCCCCGCCAACCTGGACTGTGAGGCGATACCCTTCGCCACCAACCCGCTGGCCATCGTCTCGGCGCCCGATCACACTCTGGTGCGCCGCAAGCAATTGCCGTTTTCAGCCCTAGGGGAACACCGCTTTGTGGTGCGCGAGGAAGGCTCGGGCACGCGCGCGGCCATGGAGCGCCTGTTTGCCGAGCACCAGACGACACTGAACGTAGAAATGGAAATGCCCAGCAACGAAACCATTAAACAGGCGGTTATGGCCGGCATGGGTCTGAGCTTCCTGAGCCTGCGCACGGTACGCCATGAACTGGCAAGCGGTCACATTGCGCTGATCGACATTGAGGGACTGCCGTCCGTAGGCCACTGGTATGTAACCCATATGAGCCACAAAAAGCTCTCCCCCGCCGCCCGCGCCTTCAAGGAATTTCTGATTGAGCAAGGGGGGGCGCTGATGGATTCATGGAGCTGAATGACGACAGCGCTTTGCCAAAGAGATATTGAAGGTTTGGCGAGTGTTGACCTATCTCAAGTACCGCTGAGTTGCAGGTGCTGACAATGCAAGTCTCTAGGTGCCAGAGACAAGGATTGATCCACCATGAATCGACTTCCGGGCCCATTTGATGCGTTGCTGACACGCCATGGAAACGCTCCGCACCGGTTGGTGCAAATTCTGCGAGAAATCCAAGCGCAACAATCGTGGCTGTCTCCCGACACGCTGAGTGCGGTGGCCAGTGGGTTGGGGCTGCCCCTCGCACATGTAGAGGGAGTAGCAGGCTTCTACCGTTTCTTCTGTGGCCAGCCGGTCGGACAATATCGCGTACTTTTCAGCGACAACGTCACCGACCGCATGGGCGGCAGCGAAGAGATGATGCGCCACTTGCGCCATCTGCTCAAGTTGGAGCCCAACAAGATGCGTGCTGACGGCCGTGTCAGTGTCTCCAGCACATCTTGCACCGGCCTTTGTGACCAGGGGCCAGCGGCACTCATCAATCACCACCACATCGTTACCCGCCTGACGCCAGGCCGTATCGAGCACATGGCGGCACTGATAGAACGTCAGGTCCCCCCTTCCGAGTGGCCCGCCGAATGGTCACGGGTCGACGATCAGATTCGTCTGGCCAATGTCAAGCTGGGCACACAACCCGCTCCGGGCGCAGGCATTGCCGCTGCACTCGCACGCGGTCCGCAGGGCATGCTCGATGACCTCAAGCGCTCCAAACTGCGAGGCCGTGGCGGCGCGGGTTATGCCACGGGTACCAAATGGCAGTTATGTCGCAATGCCCGGTCGGCAACACATTACGTGGTGTGCAACGCCGATGAGGGTGAACCCGGAACTTTCAAAGATCGCGTACTGCTTACGAGCTACGCGGACACGGTGTTTGAGGGCATGACCATTGCTGGCTTCGTGGTGGGCGCACGCAAAGGTCTGGTCTATTTGCGTGGCGAATACCGCTATCTGCTCGACGCGCTCCAAGCAGTAATTGAACGCCGCCGCAGTCAAGGGCTTCTAGGCACTTCCATCCAGGGGCAAGTTGGCTTCGACTTCGACATTGAAATCCATGTTGGAGCGGGGGCCTATGTTTGCGGCGAAGAGTCGGCGCTGATTGAGTCTTTGGAAGGCAAGCGGGGTACGCCGCGCATCCGCCCGCCTTTCCCTGTGGAGCGCGGCTACCTGAATGAGCCCACAACGGTCAACAACGTCGAAACTTTCTGCGCCGTGACGCACATTGCCGTGCACACGGGAGCCTGGTGGGCAAGCATTGGCACACCGCAATCAACTGGCACAAAAATACATTCGGTTTCAGGTGATTGTGAGCGGCCGGGCCTGTATGAGTATCCGTTCGGCACCCGCATAGGCCGCATCCTGGAAGATTGCGGAGCCCGCGACACGCAAGCCGTGCAAGTGGGAGGTCCCTCAGGTGTTTGTATTTCGGCCATGGAATTCGGGCGGCGCATTGGTTTTGAAGATGTGCCAACGGCAGGCGCGTTCATGGTGTTTGACCGCACGCGCGACATGTTTGAAGTGGCACTGAATTTTGCGCAGTTTTTTGCCCATGAGAGTTGCGGCTTTTGCACGCCCTGCCGCGTAGGCACGGAACTGGTGGTGCGACGTATGGACAAACTCAAACGCGGCTATGGGTCCAGTGAAGATGTGCAGGTGCTGTATGAACTCGACAAGCTCATGCATGGCTCCACCCACTGCGGTCTGGGTGCCGCGGCATGTAACCCCCTGCGTGACACCATTGCGAAATTCCGCCCCGCCTATGAGCAGCATATGAAGTCCCTGCACTTTGCACCCGGTTTTGATATGGATGCCGAACTGTCGCAAGCCCGCCTGGCCACAGGCCGGGACGATAGCGGCGCGCACCTGGAGACATTGGCATGAGCACCAACGACCGCATCGATGCACTGAGTCCAGGCACTTTTATGCTGGACGGCGAGGAAATTGACTTTGGCCCCGGCGAATCCATTCTGGAGGCTGCTACCCGCACTGGACACTACATTCCGCACTTGTGCTGGCATCCGGAGTTTGGTGCCAAGGGCTCATGCCGCTTGTGCACCGTACGTATCAATGGCCGCATTGGCGCGGCCTGCACAGTGCAGGCTGCATCGGGTCAGGAAGTGCAGAACAACACCGATGAACTCAATGCATTGCGCAAGACCTTGTTGCAAATGATCTTTATCGAGGGCAACCACTTCTGCCCATCCTGCGAAAAGAGCGGCAACTGCCGTCTGCAAGCCACTGCCTATGACATCGGCATGGAGGGTCCGCACTTTGAAGAGTTTTACCCAGAGCGTCGGGTAGACGCCAGCCACCCCGACCTGCTGCTCGATCTCAACCGCTGCATTCTGTGTTCGTTGTGTGTGCGTGCCAGCCATGATGTAGACCGCAAGGATGTATTCGCCATTGGAGGACATGGCATCCATACGCATTTGCTGATCAATAGCCCTAATGGCCTTATGGCTGACAGCGCCCTTCAGGCAAGCGACCGCGCAGCCAACGTGTGCCCGGTAGGTGCCATCCTGCACAAGCGGGTCGGCTTTGCAACGCCCATCGGCAAACGCAAATTTGATACCTTAGCTGTGTCGGAACAGGTGGAGGAAACCAAGCCATGAACACCGCAGTGTTTCCCCATCCCCGCAAGCTTAAGCTCGCCACCGTGTCACTGGCAGGGTGCTTTGGCTGCCACATGTCGTTTCTGGACATTGATGAACGGCTACTCGACTTGCTTGAACTCGTAGAGTTCGACCGTTCACCGCTGACCGATATCAAAACCATTGGCAAATGCGACATCGGTTTGATTGAAGGTGGACTGTGCAACGCGGAGAACGTGCATGTGTTGCGCGAGTTCCGGGCGAACTGCAAAATTTTGATTGCCATGGGGGCCTGTGCTGTCAACGGAGGGCTGCCGGCCCAGCGCAACCAGCTGGATGTGGGGCAGATGATGCGCGACGTCTATTGCCATCAGGTTGGCGGCACTGCGGGAAACCAAATTCCGAATGACCCGGAGTTGCCGCTGCCGCTCAACCATGTGCATCCCATCCATGAAGTAGTCCACATCGACTACTTTCTGCCCGGATGCCCTCCTTCGGGCGATGCCATCTGGACTTTCCTGACCGAACTGCTGGCCGGACGCACGCCACATCTGGGCCACGGACTTTTGCGCTACGACTAAATTTGTGAGGTATCACCATGGGTTTTGAACTGGAAACTGCAGCCAACCCGCAGGGCTTGCGGCGGGTAGCCATTGACCCGGTCTCACGGGTAGAGGGACACGGCAAAGTGACCCTGTTGCTCGACGAAAACAACCAGGTGCAACAAGCGCGTCTGCACATCGTGGAATTCAGGGGGTTTGAAAAATTCATTGAAGGACGCCCTTACTGGGAAGTGCCTGTCATGGTGCAGCGCCTGTGCGGCATCTGCCCGGTATCGCATCATCTTGCAGCGTCCAAAGCGTTTGACCGTGTTCTCGGTGCGACACCCATTACTGCGAGCGCCGAAGCGGTGCGCAGACTGATGCACTACGGGCAAATGCTGCAGTCGCACGCGCTGCATTTCTTTCACCTGTCCTCACCGGATCTGCTGTTTGGATTCAGCTCCGACGTTGCTCAGCGCAACATTGTGGGTGTCGCAACGGCGCACCCCGAAGTCGCAAAGAAAGGGATCCTGCTGCGCAAGTTCGGCCAGGAAATTATCCGCATCACCTCTGGCAAACGCGTGCATGGCACCGGCGCGGTGCCGGGTGGCATCAACAAGCTCCTTACAGGGCAAGAACGTGACTCTCTCAAGCAGGACCTTCCCCAGATGTTGCAGTGGGCACAAGATTCAGTCGATATTGCCAAGCAGTTGCACGCCCAGAGTGATGCGGTGTATCGCAATTTTGGGAGTTTTCGCTCCAACCTGATGTCACTGGTGCGCGCTGATGGCGCAATGGACCTGTATGACGGAGTGCTACGGGTGCGCGATGCCAATGGCCATATCCTGTTTGATGGCGTGGACGATCAGAGTTACCTTGACCTCATTGAAGAAGAAGTGCGGGCCTGGAGTTACATGAAGTTTCCGCATTTGCGCAGTCTTGGCCGTGAACAAGGTTGGTACCGTGTCGGCCCACTGGCGCGTGTCCAAAACTGTGACTTCATTCCCAGCCCGCTCGCAGAAATTGAGCGCAAGGAGTTTGTGGCATGGGGCCAGGGGGAACTGGTTCATGCATCGCTGGCCTACCACTGGGCACGCATGATCGAAATGCTCCATGCGGTGGAAGTCATTGCCGCATTGCTGGACGACCCCGCACTGCTATCCGGCGACCTGCTCAGCAAGGACTGGGTGCGCCAGCGCCGGGGGGTAGGCATTATCGAAGCCCCGCGCGGCACACTGATTCACGACTACGACGTGGGTGAAGACGATCTGGTCAAGCACTGTAACTTGATTGTCTCTACCACCCACAACAACCAGGCCATGAATGAGGCCGTACGTTCGGTGGCCAAGGAATACCTCAGCGGCCAGGAGATCACTGAAGGACTGCTTAACCATGTGGAAGTGGCCATTCGTGCTTACGACCCTTGCCTGTCTTGCGCTACCCATGCATTGGGCCAAATGCCCTTGGACGTGACCCTGCTGGCGGCCGACGGCACCGTGCTTGACCGCGTGCAAAAGTCACGGGAATTCGGGCTGACACGCCAGATCAATACACCCATTGGTCTGGAAGAATGAGTACAAAGCCGGCGATTCTGGTTCTCGGCTGGGGCAACCTTAGCCGTGGAGATGATGCGCTGGGGCCGATGTTTGTCGCCGGTTTGCAGGAACGATTGCCGCGCGAGTTGCAGACTGAAGTCGAGTTTCTGGACGACTACCAGTTGCAAATTGAACACGCCATCGATCTGGTTGGCCGATCGCACATTCTGTTTGTCGACGCTAGCCTGGACTGCGCGGCACCGCTGGAAGCCCGCGCAGTGCGCGCGCGGCGCGATGCCAGTTACACCAGCCACGCGCTGTCAGCAGAAGCCTTGCTGCAGGTGTATGAAGACATGCAAGGTGACCATGCGCCTGATGCGACGCTCCTTGCTCTGCGTGGTCAAGAATTCGGTCTGGGAGAACCCCTTTCTCAAGTGGCCCACAGCCACTTGCAGGCGGGATTGGAGTGGGGTATTCAGTGGATCAGCAAATTCGCGGCAACTGGTCGCCAGTAAGCCAATCGACGATGCGCTTGCCACCGAAGGCGGTGGTCAGTTGGACAAAGTGGTGATCATCCGCAACCACTTCCCCGATGATGGCGGCATCGACTCCAAGCGGGTGTTCACGCATGGCGCGCAACACGCGCTGCGCATCGGCAGCGGCACAAATCGCAATCAGTTTGCCCTCATTAGCCACATACAGCGGGTCCAGGCCCAACAGTTCGCACGCTGAAGCCACTGCAGGCTTGATGGGAATTTGCGCCTCATGCAACATCATGCCCACGCCGGCATGGAGGGCGATTTCATTCAGCGTAGACGAGAGCCCTCCGCGCGTGGGATCGCGCAGACAGCGAATATCGGCCCCTGTTTCCAGCAAATGAGCCACCAGCCCATGTAACGCAGCCGAGTCCGAGACTATGTCGGACGCAAAACGCAAGTTTTCGCGCAGACTCATGATGGCGACTCCATGGTCGCCCAAGGTGCCGGACACTAGCACCACATCTCCTGCGCGCACCTGCGCGCCGCCCAGGTCCAGTCCATGGGGCAAAACACCCACCCCAGTGGTTGTGATGAACACTCCATCACCTTTGCCCCGCTCTACAACTTTGGTATCGCCAGTGACTACAGGAACCCCTGCCAGGGATGCTGCCCGTGCCATGGATGCCACGATGCGGTCCAACGCCTCCAGTGCAAAACCTTCTTCCAGAATGAAGCCCGCCGACAGGTACAGCGGCTTAGCACCCATTACCGCCACATCGTTGAGCGTGCCGTGCACCGACAGGCTGCCAATATCGCCGCCCGGAAAGAACAGCGGCGAGACCACATGGCAATCGGTGGACATGACGAGCCGCGCTGCCTGTTCACCGAGCAGGGGTGCTGGCAATACCGCGCCATCGTTACCCTGCCCCAGGTAGCCGTTGCCCAAGTGACGCATGAATAGCTCCGCAATCAGCTGTGCCATGGCCCGCCCGCCAGCGCCATGCGACATGTCTATCGCTCCGTTCTTGATATCCAGGGGGCGAGCGTAGTTGCGTTTTGCCTTACTCATATTCTGTGGCTCATGCGCTGGCGGTTTCAAAACGCCCATAGCTGTAGTGTGCGGCACAGGCGCCTTCACTGCTGACCATGCAAGAGCCTATGGGATTCTCCGGCGTACAAACTGTACCGAAAATCTTGCAATCCTGCGGCCGCTTCACACCGCGCAGTACGGCACCACATTCGCAGGCCTTGTTATCGGGCACAGAGTGGTAGATGAGACCAAACTTGCGTTCCGCATCAAATGCGGCAAAGGTTTCACGCAATTGCAACGCGGAATGCGGCACTGTGGCCAGACCACGCCACTCGAAGCTGCTGCGCAATTCAAACACCTCGGCGACACGCGCCTGCGCCTTGAGGTTGCCCTCCGGTGTAACGGCACGGGTGAATTCATTTTCCACCTCGGCACGGCCCTCGTTGACTTGCACCATCAACATCGCAATGGCCTGCATCACATCCAAGGGCTCAAAGCCTGCAATCACCACCGGCTTGCGGTAATGCGTGGAGAAGACTTCATAAGGCTGACTGCCAATCACGGTGGAAACATGGGCGGGGCCAATGAATCCATCGATGCGCAGGGACTCCTCGCCCTGCGATGGCGCTGACTCCAGGATTTGTGCCATGGCTGGCGGTGTCAGGACATGGCAGCACAAAATACTGAAGTTGGACAATTTCTCCTGATGCGCCTTCAGCACGGCCATCGCGGTAGGCGGCGTGGTTGTCTCAAACCCTATGGCCAAAAACACGACCTCCCGCGCCGGGTTGTTCCGGGCAATCTGAATGGCATCGAGTGTGGAATACACCATGCGAATGTCACTGCCAGCGGCCTTGGCCTTCAGTAGCGAGCGCCCTTGAGACGCGGGCACACGCAGTGTGTCACCGTAAGTACACAAAATGACTTCGGGGTTGCGGGCAATTTCAATGGCCATGTCGATGCGCCCAATCGGCAGCACGCAAACGGGACAACCTGGTCCATGCACCAGATGCACCGAAGCAGGCAACAGGTTCGCAATGCCATAGCGGGAAATTGCGTGCGTGTGCCCGCCACAGAACTCCATAAAGCTGTAGCTTCGCCCGGCCTGCGCCAGGCTTTGAATTCTCTGGGCCAGGGTGCGCGCCAAAGCACCATCGCGGTACTCGTCGATGTACTTCATGACACAGCGCCTAAGGCTTGGTGACTTTGCGCGATCAACTCCAGGGTGCGTGCGGCTTCTTCAGGGTCGAGCTTGGACAACGCGTAGCCCACATGCAGAATCACAAAGTCACCGACCTGAACGTCGTCGACCAGCGAGAGTGAAATTTCCTTGCGGATGCTACCCAGTTCCACCAACGCCATATCGCCCTCGGGACCCAAGCCTACTTCCAACACCCTGACCGGTACGGCTAAACACATGCTCCCGCCTCCAAAATTTGTTGCGCAACCCAGGCCTGACCCAAAGCTATGCTGCCGTCACCTGGTGAGATACGACTCGGTGCAAGCACCTGGAGACCCGAAGCCTCAAGGGTCAAGCGCAACTTCGACGATAACAGGGTGTTGAGAAAACAACCGCCACCCAACGCCACTGTGCGTACCCCAGAAACTTCCGAGGCCAGCATCACCCACTGTGCCAATGCAGCGACGACAGTGGCATGAAATCGCGCTGCGGCCAAGGGAACATCACTTGAATCCAACAACCCTTCCAACACGGGAAGCAGGTGCAGTACATGGTGGTTATCGATCTGCCACCCGCTACCTTGGTGTGACGGCCAACCTGATTTGGCTATGCCTTTCATAGCAGCTTGCGCAAGTAATACGGGCGCTTGCGCCTCATATTGCATACAACTACTGATCCCCAACAGCGCGGCGGCGGCGTCAAATATGCGCCCCATACTCGACGTGCGCGGGCACTGCAGGTCTCGCTCCAGCATGGCCACCAGTGCTTCTGCACCCGGCTGCGCAAGACGTGTGGCAATTTCATCTTTTCGCCCCAACGCAAACAGCGCAGATGCGGCCATGCGCCAGGGCTCGCGCGCAGCTTTATCGCCACCCGGCAAGGCCAGTGGTGCCAGATGGCCAAAGCGCTGACTGTGTACACCATTCATCACCAACAAAAGCTCACCGCCCCAGGCCTGGCCGTCGATGCCCCAGCCCACGCCATCAAGTGCCAGGCCCAGCACGGGCCCCTGAAATCCATGTTCCGCGCACACCGCGGCAATGTGGGCATGGTGATGCTGCACACCTACTGCACGCAATCCGTGCTCTTGCGCAAAGACGATAGCTGCACGTGTACTGTAGTCGTCCGGGTGCAGGTCGTGCGCCACCGCGACAGGCTGCACCGCGAGCAAATCGCACATGCGTTGCACGGTCTCGTCCTGAAAACGGCAGGTCTCTGCGTTGTCCAAGCTACCGATATGCGGTGACAGAAACGCCTCTGCACCGCGCGTCACGCAGACCGTATTCTTGAGATGACTGCCAAAGGCCAGTACCGATGGGCCTCCCCTGGGCAACGCAATGGCATTGGGTGCATAGCCACGACTGCGGCGAATGAAATGCCAGTGCGTGCCGTTAGCCTGCACTACGCTGTCATCGCAGCGGGCCACAATGTCCCGGTCGTGGTCTAGCAGGTAGTCCGCAATGTTGGCCAGGCGAACCAGCGCCTCCGACCGAACACGCACCAATGGCTCGCCACCAGGATTGGCGCTGGTCATGACCAGAACCATGTCCTGCGCCGCTCTGAGCCATTGCATACCTGGTGGCCGACCAGCTGCTTCATGCCACAACAGGTAATGAATCGGCGTTACCGGAAGCATCGCACCCACCGTGGAAAGCCCATCCGCAACGCCGGGGAAGTGTGGCTCGATACCGGTAGTGGCAAGCGTATTGAGCAACACCACCGGCCGCTCCTGACTCTCCAGCAACTCGCGCTCGGTAGTCGAAACACTGGCAAATGCATGTAGGCTTTGCACATTGGCTACCATCACAGCAAAAGGTTTGGCTTCGCGGTTCTTGGCGCGACGCAACCGTGCGACGGCGCCGGCATCGCGGGCATTGCACGCCAGATGAAAGCCCCCAAGACCCTTGATGGCAATAATCGCACCGGCTTGCAGCAGTTTCACAGTCTGTGCGATGCAGTCGCCTTCCATGGGTTCACCCTGCATATTCGAGAGTGTCAGCCGGGGCCCACATGCAGGGCAGCAGGTAGTCTGCGCATGAAAGCGCCGATCCGGTGGGGACGCATACTCCGTTGCACACTGCGGGCACAGTAAGAATGCAGACATGCTGGTTTGCGGCCGGTCGTATGGCAGGTGGCGCGTCACGGTAAATCGAGGGCCACAATGGGTACAGGTAATAAATGGGTAGCAGTAACGCCGATCGCCCTCGGAAAACAGCTCTTGCACACAGTCATCACACACTGATACGTCCGGTCCGATCATCGTATTCGCGACTCCGGTCTGGCTATCGGAAATCGAGAAACCCACAAAGGGTCCGGCATCAATGACCTCCGCATGAATGGCATCGACTCTCGCCAGGGGGGGCGCTTCGGTGCGCAGCCGCTGCCGCAATTTATCCAGATGGTCTGGCGTACCTTGTACATGGATGACGACACCACTGGCATCGTTGCCCACCCACCCCGTAAGTTGAAGCTCTTGTGCCAGGTGCCAGACAAAGGGTCGGAAGCCCACACCTTGCACCACACCATTGACCCGAATGATTTGGGTCTGTATCGCCACAGTCACGTCGCCTGCACGGCCTCAGTTCGGGTCAAGCGCGCTACGGTCAGACCGGAGCGCAAGAAACCCAGCCATTCGTCCATCCCCGCGCCGCTGGTGGCAGACACCTGAATGATGCGGATAAGAGGGTTCACGCGACGCGCATAGGTGATGTTTGCCTGGACGTCATACTGCAAGTAAGGCAACAAGTCGATCTTATTGAGCACCATCACACTGGCCGCTCGAAACATGTCGGGGTATTTGATCGGTTTGTCCTCACCCTCGGTCACCGAAAGAATCACGACCTTATGGGCTTCGCCCAGATCAAACGCGGCAGGACAAACCAGGTTGCCCACGTTTTCAATCATGAGAAGTGACCCTGAGGGCAGAGGCAGTTGCTCCATGGCACGCCCAACCATGTGCGCGTCGAGATGGCAACCCTTGCCGGTATTAATTTGGACAGCCTGGGCTCCCACAGCACGAATGCGGTCAGCGTCCTGGCTGGTTTGCTGGTCACCTTCAATCACAGCGACTGTGTGCCCCTGCAGCGCTTCAATGGTCTTGCACAACAATGTCGTTTTACCAGCGCCCGGGCTTGATACGAGATTTAGTGCAAAAATGCCGCGCTGCACCAGCAAGGCACGATTGGCCAGCGCCAACGTATCGTTTTTTGCCAAAATATCCTGCTCAATTTGCACCATTCGGCTGGCGGCCAGATCAGGCACGTGCGAATGGCTGTGCGCCGCGACGCTTGCATCTCCGCAACCACAGGTGACACACATCATTGAACTCCTTTGCTTGACGAGGAACGGGCAACGTGCCTCATTGAACTTCCAATTCCTTGACTCGCATGCGGTTTCCGGCAGTGATTTGCAAGTCCACGCCGCCACACTGCGGGCAGGTTCCCACCAATTCAACCAAAGCCACGATTGCGCCACAGGCTTTGCACAAGGCTTGTCCTGGCACAGAGATGATTTCCAGGCGCGCCCCTTCGGCCACCGTACCGCGCATGACAGCATCAAAACAAAATGCAATGGCATTGGGCTCGACGGCGCTGAGCTGCCCAATTTCAAGCCACACCGCTGTGACCTTCGTGAAAGAATCCTTACTGGCTGCTTCCTCAATCAGCTGCAATACCCCTTCGACCAGCGACATTTCGTGCATGGTTTCATTCTAGTTCTCGCACCAACGACCGCACGCATGGCGACCAAAACAAAACCGGGGGAGGATGACGACCCGCACTACCTGCACTTTGCTATGGTGCATGTTGGTGCTGATGTGTTGGCGGTATACCGAACGCAGCCACGGGGGGTGTCGTATAGTCTTAGACTAATGGCGCGACCACCAAAGGATTTAGTAAGTTTATGAGGTGATTTGACCAACTTGCCTACAAGCAATAGACAACAAAAAAGCCCGCTACCGATTTGATAGCAGGCTTTCTATATGCCATAAGGCTAAGCTGGTGGGATCTGAGAGATTCGAACTCTCGACCTACGGATTAAGAGACATATCTTTCTGAGCTTCACTAGGCATCAGGAAGCATCAAGAGAAATCACCTGAATTCCAATAAATTGAATTAAATCAACAACTTAAAGCTCTTGACATTTCACAGCATATCAGTCAATCTCTAGCTATAACGGCAACGTAACGGCAACGGATTGGATGAAATGGCAAAAAGCACTCGACTCACCCCACTTGGAATCAACAAGACCAAGGCGAAGACCAAGGATATTTGGCTGAGTGACGACGAGGGAACCCGAGGCGGTGGCAGACTAGTAGTCAGAATCGGAAACAGCGGGTCGAAGATCTTCTACTTCCGGTACTCAATTGACGGTGCACGCCAACTGCTTCCGATTGGGCCGTTTTCTATTGAACCCGTTGATGGCCTGTTCACTTTAGAGCAGGCGCGCCAGGAGGCGCGCGGATACTCAGCCATGCACCGAGTGCCCCAGACGCGGGACGTGATAGCGCACCTTAAAGGCCTGGAAGCGGCCAAGCTTGAGGCTAAGCGCCAAGAAGCCGACCAGCAACGCATTCAGGATCTTGAACTGCAGCGCGCGTCCAAGTATTCATTCCAAGCGCTTTGCGACACCTACGTCAAACACCTAAGAGCCTTGAAGAAGGCATCAGCCGATGATGTTGCGTCACTTTTCAAGCTGTATGTCAAACCTAGTGAATGGGCCGACAAACCCGCAAAGTCCATTACTGCAAAGCAAGTTACGACATTGCTTCGGGCAATTGTTGAGGCTGGGAAAGGTCGAACTGCCGGTAAGTTAAGGTCATCTATGCGTGCGGCGTATGAACTAGCAATGAAGGCTGAACTGGACCCAACAACGCCATCGGAATTCATTTCATTTGGAATTGAGTCAAACCCCGTCGCGTCTACCGCAGCACTGTCCAAATTCAGCAAAGCTAGGGACCGCGCGCTAAGCGGCAAGGAAATGGCCGAAGTTTGGAAGCGGCTGAAGGCTATTCCTGATGACGGCCCCCTCCCCTCACTTGCGGCTCGCATGGTTATCTTGTTGGGTGGACAGCGCGCTGCTCAGCTGCTGAGAGTGAAGACTTCCGAAGGTGTTGACTTAGAAGACGGGATCATCACACTCATGGACAAAAAGGGGCGTCGCGAGGAAGCTCGCATGCATGCAATTCCGATGGTTGGTGCAGCGGCCAGTGACGTCGAAAACCTTATGAAACGCGCTAGCGCGATGCGTTCTGATTGGTTGTTCGCCAGTCATAAAAGTCATCTTGGTGCAAATACACTTTCACACGTCATTCTGGACATCAGTCGCGACATGACTGAAAAAGGATTGTCGTTAAAGCCCTTCCAGTTCAGCGACATTCGCCGAACAGCAGAAACAATGATGGCTTCCATCGGTATTGGTGAGCGTATCCGTGCTCAACTCCAGTCCCATGGCCTCAGTGGGGTGCAGCAACGGCACTATGACAAATACGAGTACCTGCCTGAAAAGCGCAACGCCCTATCAGCCTGGCATGCTCACCTCGAATCCTTATTGAGCGGGGAACCAATGGCCTCAAATGTCACTCAACTGAAAACGGCATAGGATTGATAAATGTCGGATCCACAAATTTAGCAAACGTGCCCAACCCCTACCCCCAAAACCCCCGAAAGTGCGGCTAAGTGGGCTGGTGGTTCGGCTACTGCTCGCAACAGGGACAAAGGACAACATCAGTACCTCTCAACCCTGCCATCGCTGTAAACCTTCACACAGCCAGTTTTCCCTCCTGAGTAGTGCTTGCCGTTCAGGGTAATGCCGTTGCCACCACAGGCAGCAGTTGATGAAACAGCGGGCTCTGGGGCCTGCGCGCGCTGCATAGTCAATAGTTTCTGCTCGTATTCAAACCTTAGTCTGGTCTCGGCATTCGCTTCGCCTTGAGAGTAGCCAGCGTCAAAAGCCTCTTGATACTTGTCGCCGCATCCAGACAACGTGCAGACCACCACAATGAGCAATAGCGCGTGACTCATATAGCCTCTCAAAATAGAAACACAATTTCGCACTACTAAGAACACCAGACTGCTAGTTGCAATCCGTCCGCATAACACCACCGTACATTCGGCTGCTACAGCTAATATTGTTATTCAGCATCGGGGTAAATTTGGGTTGGGCAGCTTGTAACAAGGTCATTGCATTGCTAAATGCAGCTGACTTCGCAGCTTCTCGCTGTTGAAGTCGCATCTCGTTCAGTTGCGCCTCTTGTTGCTCTATCTGTCTTTGCGCCTGCGCCTGGCGCTGCAGTTCAGCTTCCCTAGCTTGCTGATTTCTAGCTTCGGCACTTCGGCGCAGGGCCTCCGCTTCTTCGCGCCGCTTTGATTCCGCAATTTTCTTTTCTTGCGCCTCGCTCACGGCAACATCCAACTTATTCTTGAAATCGATGTCCAATTTCGCTCTAGCTTTGGCAGCTTCGCCAAAAGACATTTTTCCGGCATAAAGGTCAGCCAACATTGACTTCAAGTCCAGCCAATAGGAATTAAACAATCCATTTATCACGGGCGAGTATTGCTGCGCGCGCCAGCTTGCTGCGATGTCTAGACAGCGTTCCCACTCGTTCACAACAACCGATATTGCGGATTTTTCCTTAGTGGTTGGCTTCAATGAATCAGCAAGTAGTTCAAATGACGGCTTTTTGTCGATTGGGAGTTTCTTGGCAAGAATTCTTGCTTCTGGTAGTTCAGTCAAATTGGTCAGACACTTTTCTGATGCCGTACGCTCCGCCTCCACGGCAGTGATTGGTCCAATAGCTGTAGTTTTACTTGGGGTTTGTGATGACGTAACAGCGGATCGATCCACAGGCACGTCGATCACTTTCGGTTTTCCCTGGGCCGCAAAGACGGGCTTAGGACTTTCGATTGGTGAAGTGGCTACGCCAATTTTGATAGGTTTCTGACTTATGCCAACAAGCGTAGCGATTGCGGTCTTTGTAAGCTCTCTTAACGAATCATATTGACTCTTTGATGCGTAAGACGTAACTACCAACAATTCACTCCAACCATCCAGCAAAGTATGTATGAATATCGTTTCAGTTGCAGAATTTGCATTGCCCCAAGTCACGTTCCCATGAGCCTCAAATTGTTGCGCAGGAATGCCGTTAATCGTTAGTGCTTCAACCGGGGTGAATTGCCCCCGGGGCATTTGATTTGAGCGAAATTGCTTAATTTGCGCAATTGCCTGCCCAGCGAGGTCGCCGGTGGTTGTCTTTTCTCGGCGCTCAATCATTAAACCGGTTTTCGATGTCGTGTTAGTTGCATAGAAAAATGAACTTCCGGTCTTTGGCACCGTGATGGGGGAGAACCCCGATGGCAACTCGATTGCAGCCTGTTTTTTTCCAAAGATTGGGGTCTCTCTTTGAAGGGCAAGCTTCACCAACGTTGTATTTCCGGTGCTTGGGCATATTGGACTTACACCAACGACATCAATGACTTGCACTTGCCTGCGGTCGTCTAGCGAAAACGACTCTCCGACTTTGGCGAGGTCGCCATCAATGCATTTGAAGTCTTCCAAGGCACTTGGATGACTGTATGTCGGTAGATACAAAGAAAAGACTTCAGCAGATGCTAAGTTGAGAACTGAAATACAGCATGCCGAAATTAGTACCAACCATGAACGATTGAGGCGCATCTTCCACTCCCTGATTTGTATTCAGTCGGAGTGTGAACGCTTAGGCAAAGTTAGGCAAGGATTCACCGCCGATCAGAGAATGCCGCAGGTAGCCAGCTGAAAGGAATGGTTAGCGATGTAGTCGTGCATACGTACTATTGGAAAGCCATTCCCATTTACCTTTTTTAAAGATGAAAGTTGTTTCCAATTTCCCTTCTCTTTTCCGGCATCCAGAACAACTGTAAGGCTCACCATAATCATTTGATGCTGTGGAGTCACCAGAACCCGAGCACTCTGGGCATATGTGCCTCACTGTTTTCTTTGAACCCTCCGCAGGACTCCCAAAACAACTCGGGCAAGGCACCACATGGTTGCTGCTTGTACTCGTTGATGCTCGGTCACCAAAACCTCTCCCACCGCCATCACCGTAATGTGTGACCTGATGCCTGGTACCAAAGAGAACTTGGTGTCCATTGCAAACTGCGCATGTGCCAAAAAAAGTGCCGAAAAATCTCATGCAAGCCTCCGAATGAGAATCCGCTAACTATTGATATATCCCGCTGTTTTTCTGGGCATCATAGTTTCTCGCTTTGTAACTTGTTAACGAAGAAGCGAATGAGTGACAACCTGACTACACAATCGCTTGGAACCACCCATTGCGGCTGCAGTCCCATGGCTTAATCAAGGCGTTTGCTCACTGAGGCAGCGAACTTTAATGGAGCAATGCAGCCAGCCAATCATCGTACATGCGCGGTGGATACGGGCCAGGCCGTGTCGCGTATATGTAGCCCTCTTGGTCTGGTTGCATCCCCCAAAATTACATATGTACGGCAAGCAGGCGTTGAATGCTTCAGATGCGATTCCAACCTACTTTACAACTTGTGGCTGTGGGATTTCTCCGAACAGTACCACTGCAGTGTTGTAAAGCCAAGCTGGAGTCGAAACTCTATCACAGCGAGAAGAAAACCACATTGCCGTGAAGCGATGTGGTTAACTTTTGCCCTTCTAGTTGGGTAGGATTTCCACCCACTACTGCCTTTCGGCGCATCACAACTTGAACAGCACCTTCCCCACATCTTGTGAGTGACAGGCGAATTCGGCGCTGAATGCCAGAAAACCCAATCTCACGGGTTTGTGGTTGCCCTTATAGAGTACTTTACGCCGACGGAAGAACAGCGAGGTGCACGGACCATTCGCTACCTTCTGATTTCTTGGAGGCAGTTCCTCAATTGCTCTTTTTCATCTCCCGTAAGGCTGACCTCGCCAAACATGATCTGTGCACTCTTGTTTCCGTCAGTATGAAAGCCGATTTGAATTTTTTCACCCTCCAAAACGGAGAGGACCACTGGAAAAGCTGTGTCAAGACTCGCAGCATAGAGGACATAGCCCTTATCTTCAGAGTCCAGTATCCCAGACCCTGTCGGCGTAGTTGCGTTTGTTCGCGGGGCCTTCATCCACAGATTCTTCGAACGCAATGTAGTCAGGTCTTTCGGGCTAAAACCGGAACTGACAATCACTTTCTGGTCAACTGATGAAACACGCCCCTTGATCAATGCGGCTCCAGAATTGAAAACCACTATTGACCCGTTGAACACTAAGACGCGTCCAGACTGCGCCTGCTCTACGCCAAATAATGTTAGGCCGCAGCCATTGACCTTTCCCGCCTCAAGAGTCTGTTGTACTTGCCCTCCCATTTGTGCAGGTATCAAGGACGCTGCGTTAACTGAGAAGGTGCACCAAATCAATGAAACGAAAATCGACAAGACGCTGAAGTGCTTCATTTGAGTTCCCCCGTTCGTTCTGTTCTTGGGCGTTGCGCTTGCGGCCAGCATCTCGACAACGAATGCAAGAGATCTGAGCTTTACATCAGCCCCCCCGTTTGGTTCAAACATCTTATGCCATTCGTAGTAGACACACTAACAAACATGAAGCACGTAATGGTTAACTCTAAGTCGCCGACTCGAGTATTCTGGAACGCCTGTCAACGACTCGACTGGCATCATGACTTTAAGTGCATTCCCCACAGAGATTGGCCTTTGGAAGGCAAGAATTACAGAGGAAATGTTCATCGAAACAGCCGATGAAGACTACGTGCTTGCCAGATGGCTATTTATCAATAACCTCCACCGCCAATTCTTCTGGAGTGCAGCGCAAGCCCTGGAAAAACTTCTAAAGGCGGCAATCCTTCTAAATGGAGGTTCAGTAAAGGATGACAGTCACGACCTGGGAAAATTGTACGGACGTGTTCTTGAGTTTGCGAGGGACCTATTGCCAGCTGATCTGAGTTGCCCAAAAGAAGTAATAGCCCCGGCGAATATGCGGAGTTCGTCCACAACGAGCGTATTCATTGCACGAATCGACAAACATGGGCGTACTAGTAATAGATACAACCTTTTTGGCATTGTTGGCGAGTTCGCAGATCTGTACTTTCTTGATGAAATCGTATTTGCCTTGCGCAATATCACGCATCCACTAGATCAGAGAGACTACTTTGAAGGTTGCCCCGACTCTCCCAGGGAGATCCTATTGAAGGACCCAAAAGTCAGATTGCGCCGATTCCATGAAAGACTTTCAAACCCTGATAGAGCATCCAAGGCGCTTTTTGACGCTGGATGTGACAACAACTTCCGACTAGCACCAGAAGGGTACAAGCACTCATCTTCTCTTTTGAAAAGTAGCGGAACCAGTACATGGACGTCGTTTCTCGCAAAGAATCCAATGGCTGGAGACAGTGACGTTCGCAAGTGGCTAAGTGATAGCGTCAAACTTTCAAAGGCGGAGCTAAAAGAACTGAACCTCAGTAAATGAAATTGCGACTTCACATACCCGTAGTGACTCATTCCACCTTGAATAGCAGTGCCATGCCGCACTTGCTGCGCTTCACCTCGCGTTTCGCGCGGTCTTTGAAGTCCTGTTCGGATTCGTCCGGCTCGCGTGTCCACTGCTGGCAATCCGCCACACCCACGGCTGCACTCAGCTTGTGAAGCTCTGTGTCAGCCATTCCCGGCTTTTCGAAAGCAATGAACATCACCATGCCCAAGTCGGTGGGACTGGCCTGCTCAAGTGCGGCGATACGTTTATCAAGCGTTAGCATCTTGGCGTTCCTTGTATGAGAACAGTCGGACAATTCCTCTGGTCGTGCGCTTGGCTTCTTCGCCAGCCCGTTCAATGAAGTCACTCACCGTCTCACTCATGTTTCGGTGCCAAACCCTTCCGTCATAGCAGCGGATGGACTCCACTACCTCTTGTTCGCCGGGCCTCAACAGTGGAAGGAAAACGATGATGTCCACAGGTGAACTGGTCGCTGCTTGGCTCTTTTCAAGCTGAGCAAGACGTTTGTCAAGGTTTTGCATGTTCTTGCTCCGATAGTTTGGTTAGGTAGTCAATGCTGGAGCTCAAGTCATCATCTGTCATGGTCAAATCCGTTCGTCCAGTTCAGATAGATAAACGACTCGAGCATCAGGCGGCAGGCCCAAACGCTTGAGCGCGTTGGCGGGTGTCTCGCCATCCATCACCACAACCACCTTCAAGGTTTTGTCAATGGCGCTTTCAAGCGCTGCAATGCGTCTTTCATTGGTTCGCATGGTGTAGCTCCATGTTTGAGGCAATCAAATACTTGATGCCAAGCTTGTTCGATTGGGTCTCGCTCACTGCTCGGTCGGTGAAAGCAGTCTCTGACTCTCCCGGTCGGCGTGCCCATGTACTTCCACCATCATCGCGAATATGGTCTGTCTCTGCGTCAAGGTGTCCGGGCGACACGATGCGTCGAACGATGGTCAATCCCCCTGTAGGTGGAGCTATCGTTTCCAGCGCGACTATGCGTCGTTCAAGACTTTGCATTTGCTTCCTCCAGTTTTGCGATCCGCTCTATCAGCTCAGTGGTTTCAACAAGTTTGGCGATAGTTCCAAGTGCTGAAATCATTTGCGAAGCTTGTCCCGGCGCGAGCTTTCCAGAAGCTGCAGCAATCAACATCGCGTTGGCCTTGTCGGTCAGTGAACCGTTTTCAGGCATATCAATCTCTTGTGCTTGCTCAACTGCCTTGATTGGTGGAAAAACTCGTTCAAGCAGAAGTCGTGATGCTTGAATATCTCCACCCTTTGACGCTTCGACTAGTTGTTCAATGATCTCGGGGATGTGTTCGGCGATTGCCATGCGAAGTCTTCCAACCTCTCCAACGCCTGGCGGCTTCCCTTTTGGATTGCCAGATTGGCCCGGCTTGAAACGCGTGTCCTTCTTCTCCGTCATTCTGATTTTTCCCTGTTATTTCAGGATTACTATTTCAATAGTCCGCGAATCTCAAGGGGCTCAGCGAGTTGGCTTCCAATTAAAGAACCGGATGCCCCCAAGCGCTGTGCATTCGATGAGTTCCGCTGGTTGAGCTTGTTCATCGCCTCAGCCAGTCCACTAACGTTGTCGCTAGCAAGCAAGCCCTTTGATAGCAGGAGGCTGCCCATTTCGTCACGAACAGGCTGTGGCGTGGCTACACGGCTCCAGCCATCTTTGGCTGCTGCTAGTGCGCCCATGAAGTTGCCTGTCTTGGCTGCTGCCATGGCTCCACCGGCTTGTGTGAGAGCGCCGACATCAAGATCACCAGCACCAAACTGGCGCGCGGCTGTCTGCGAACCACGTCCAACGCTTTCCAATCCTTTCAGGCGAGACTCTTTGGCAACGTTGGATGCAAAGGAGCGGAAACGTAGTTCATCGCCAAATACAGCAGCAAGCTTTTCGCGGGTTGCTGGTTCTTTCCACATCTTCAGGATTTCTGTCTGTCCTGCTTCACGTCCAAGTTTGTTGCGCAAACTCTCGTAGGCACCAAGGCGGAACGCTTGCTGCTCTGATGTTGAAAGGTCGCCCACCATGTTCTTGATGGTTGCGCCATCCTTGGACAATGCGCCTCGACCGAGCTGCGCGGCATCCACAAGGGCTGATGGCCCGGCAAACGCATCCCTGGCAGACTTGTACAGCGACACACCGCTTTTCGGGTCTGTGGTGGCCGTGTCCAACTCTTTTACAAACTTGTTTTTCAGGTCCTGGTACGCGAGCCCCAAGGGAGTGAGCTTTCCTTCCGTAGCGTCCCATTGCTTGGCAATCTTCTGGTCGAGTCCTTGCTTTACATGGTCCAGATCGTTCATCGTCCAACCATTGCTGTTTGGCATATTGGTTAGTCCGTTGCGACTTGCACCTGGTCGAATATCAAGCGTGAATGGCATTTGTCGGGCTGCTGCCATCTCTCGCCCCAAGCCTACTGCTCCCAACTCATCTGCGGAAGCTACTATGGATTGAAGTTGAGCCGATGGATTGACCGTGGTTTTGCGCAACTGGTTGTACAGGGGCGCAGCATCCCTCTCGCGCTGGGTGATCCACTGATCTATATGTGGAGACAGGCGCTGCCCTTGCGTGCTTAAACCGTCTTCAGCCGCTGTTATCAAGCGTCCGGCACGTCCAGCCTGCCGGGAGTGAATCAGCTGCTCTGCGGCGTCTTTGGTGCGTCCTGGAAGGGTTGCAAGAGTGTCCAGCAGTTGTCTGGTGTTCTGCCCTCCGGCATCAGCCACTGTTGCTTCATCGCCGAGCTTTCCTAAACGCGCGGAGACTTGATTGATGGGGTTTGATTGACCTGTCTGGAAAGTTGTCCCCCTGGCATCACGGGAAAGTGCTTCCGCAACCTTTAGCTTTGCGGCTTCATATGCCGAGGTCTTTGATATCCGCTGTGCAACGTTCCCGCCAACTGCACCCATTGCGGATAGCACTGGCATTCCTGCAGCCCCAAACGCTGCGCTTGTTGCGCCGTTGGCTACACCGTCTTTCAAGACATCGCCAAAGTCTCCAGAAGTTGAATCTCCAACCCCTTGAACCGTGCCGTAACCAAACCCAGATGCTGCAGCTTGTGCAGTACGTTGCCCCACTCCTGCAACCTGTGTAGCAGACTGTGCGCCCTTGAGTCCCGGGACCATGGCCTTCACTGCGCCAGCGGCCTTGCCTAGCGGATTCATCGCAATCATCGGAGCGGATGTTGCAAGCTGAGTCAGGGCGGTTGTAACAGGGGCATCTTCAGTACGTGCATCGATCATTCCTCGATATCCGTCGCGAAGCTCTCGATAGTTGTCGCCCACGCTTTGGCCATTGACCAAGGATTTGAGTGGTGCACCCAACGCGCCGAGGACTTCATCACCGAACCCCATTAAAGGACCATTTACAGCCGCAACAAGTCCTTGAAGGCTTGAGTTGGACTGCCGACCTTCGTCGTAGGCTGGAGACGGCTTGCTGTACTGCTGGTAGGCCGCGTCATATTTGTCTATGGGAGCGTCCGAGGTGCTGTACTTTTGATAGGCCAGATCGTATTTGTCCATTACTTGACCCCCGTTTTCATCTTGAAATTGTTCATTTCATTCTTGTTCTTGAAGGTGTAGGTCTTGCCATTTGGTGCCGTCACCGAGAGTGATGACTCTGATGTCTGCTTGGCGGCTGATGGAATCTCAACTGGTTTCCCTAGCGCACGCTCAGCGTTCAGACCGTACTCGCTTCCTTGCTGAAGGTACTCCGAGCGCTTCTGGTTGTAGGTATGGGCACTTGCCGCTGTAAGTTCGGCTGCCAAATTCCCGAAGTCAATCCGTTGTTGCGGTGTCAACTTGGTGCCATTCACAGACTGTTCGACATAGTTCTTTAGCCGGTCCATGCGCCCACCAGCGGCCATCGCCATGCCCAACTCGGATTCACGCACAACAGAGCCTGGATCGAGAATCTTCATGATCTTGGTTGCGGCTGCCGTGTCGCTAATTGGCGTGCCCTGTGCCAGTGAAGCATTGATTTGGCTGAAGGCGGAATGAACCGCAGAGTGGTCTTTGTAGATGGGCTCTTGCTTGAAGGCACCGCCAAGCTTCATTTCGTTGTCGAATCCCTTTTGCCCGTCGACCATGTTTACCGTTGTATTGGATGCATTCGCACGGCGGAGTGAAAGCCCCCACTGTTCAAACGTTCCTTTGTATCCCTGCTTCTGTGCGTACTCGTATTCCTCTACGGCAGTCGGTTGCTTCACAGGCTTCACGCTGGAAAAAACGGGCTTCAGCGTGTGGCGGTCAAGCAGCGTTTCGTCTGCCTTCACGGATAACGGGCTGTTGTCTTTGGCAATCTTTTGCTGGTACTCCAATCCCGCCATTGGGCTGATACCCTCGTAGGCCCTCCCGAATCCCTCGCGGTCAAAGCCAGCAGGTCTTGCTGAGAGGGCTGGCAGCGCGCCAATCTGGAGATCAGGAGGAAGTGCTGAGTTGACCAAGTTGGTTGGGCCCGTTCCCAACAATCCAGGAATTACAGCCGGTGTGCGGAATTGCTCAACGAGGTCTCTGACCTTTTGCTCCTGCTGCATCTTCTGTTGAGCGCCTTGCATTTGCATCTTCAGCATCTCGTCCTGCATCTGGTCGCGCTTGAGCTTCTGCTGATTTTGCTTGTAGGCGTCGGCATAACCAACAGCCTCCTGCAGGCGCTGGCCAAATCCTGCGCCATCTGAACGGGGTGCCCCAGCAGCCAACAATCCGAGGCCGAGCCTGCCGCCCTCGCTGTTAAATACATCATCCAAGAGTCCAGCCATGTTATTTCTTCCCTACGTTAGAGTATTGATCCCAACCGATTTCAGGTGCTTGCGTACCCGATAGCAGACCTTGCATTGCAGGCATTTGCCCACGCCGCGATTGCATGAAACTGTTTGAGTTTGAAAGTAACCCGCCCACGTTTGCTTGGTTGTTAGCCAAGGTGTTCAGTAAGCCTTGATAAGCCGTTTTCTGCTCGGTGCTAAACGGATTGGCGGCGTAATGCTGCTGCATTGCTGCGTTCTGCTTGAGGTTGTCGAGCAGGTATGGCTGAGCAGGTGCCCACGGGTCTTTTGACTCCGTAGCCAACTTGGTTGTATCTTTGCCGTCTGCAATTGCTCCAAGGGCGGCACCACCAAGCCTAGTGAGACCGGGATTTGCTTTCATCCACTCTGCTATGCCACCTGATGGCGTCACTGACGGCATGCCGTTGACGAGAAAATCGCCTCCAGCCGCTCCGGTAAAGCCGCCTACAGTTCCTGTGGTTAGTCCACCTGTGACTCCGCCGCCGCCAGCCCCATAAGCACCATATTGCTCAGCTAGAGTCATTGGTGCAGCAGTGCCAACCGCAGCGCCAGAACTACCTATTCCAGCAGGTGTGCTTCCAATGCTGGTAACAGAAATCGAGTCAGTAACAGGTGCTAGTTCAGCATATCCAATCGGGTTAGCCGCTGCAACTTGATCTACCCCCATTGCCGCAACGTCACCCGCGCCGCCAGCAGCAGCCTCTCCAGCACCTAGAAGGCCATTCAAGCCGGTGATGCCGCCATACATAGCAGCACCCATCGCAACAGGCCTTCCTACTGCTTTCCAGAACTCTCCAAGCCCACCAAGGTCATTACTTGTCGGATGCGGGTTTACATAGTCGTAAGCTGTCCACCCGTCTGCGTCATTGGCTTGCGCGGAATTGCTGTACTTGCCAGCACCAGACGCCCACAGTGCAGAGGTTGGGTTGCCGTTATCGTCAACACCTTTAGCGGGTTGGGCATTCGGCCCCAGAAACATGTCGTAGTAATTTCCTACATCCATGCCCGCTACTTCTGATGCAGCGTTTCCGCCTCTATCGTCAGCAAGGAAAGTCCCGCTTGGGCCTAACGCATATTTCCGGATGAATTCATCGCGTGTCATTTTTGGCTGTGTTGTCATGCTGTTAACTCAATATTTAGTGAAGGGGATTTGACTGGTCAACCCAAGGAACTGTGGTTACTAGATTTCCAATTTCCGGTATGGAGTACCAAAGACTGGGACTATTCGGTATCGCAAATAGGAAGAGTCCTTTTTCGACGTAGATTTGCGCTGAGCAATGGATCAATAGCGGGAAGAGCCACGGCAGCTTTAGGTCTGCGATCTCTCGAACGTGTGAGGCGAATAGTGAATCGCGCAGGCCCAACGGAGATTCCTCCGACTCAGTCCATGGGGTCTCGATTTGCGCGCCCATCAGCCAATCACCCGTTGACGATGGCTCATGAGGTTCGTCAGGTAGGAATCGACCTCGCCCTCAACAAACCCGACTGCTCTTTCGCCCAAGCTGATTGGCTCTGGAAACTCGCCTGATCGAATCTTCTCGTAAACACCAGTTCGGGATATGCCAGTTTTGCGGACAACATCAGGGAACCGCAGGATTCGCACTGATGGCCCTGGCAGATCATCTTTACAGCTTCGCATCTCTTCGTCCTTTCTCGTACATGCATACAAGATAAGGGCCAGCGCATCCTACAAAGTCTGTGTTTTGGGGATTCGATGCTTAGCTGGTTTTGAGAGTGGCGCCAGGGTCTACGTTTCGGCGCCGCCAAAGAGTTCGCTTGTGCAAAGTCCTGCAGATTCCTGTGCAGGTGTAACTTCTGTTCGGATCGTAGTTAACTAAATTGATGACGTAGACCATCAAGTTATTTGTATAGCAGCACAAGCCCGGTTCAGACGCCTAGCGTAATTGGTCAATTGCGATCTGCCTGATCCATACCAGTCACTGGCAATCGGGAATCGATGAGCAGCTTTGTAGTGAACGCTATGTCGGTCTGAGCACCCGGCACCAAGTCGAGGAACTTGGGGCAGTCACCACTTTCTATGACTTTGTGATCACTGCGCAGGCAACTCTTGGACCTGAATTCCCCGTCGGCTGTGTCTTGAAGTCATCTGGATCGCGGTGAACGATAAGACCACGCCCAATCACGTCAGCGACACCACTACCAACCGTAATGGAGTCGGTTTCAAAACTGAACTTTGCCTTTCCTGAAGCGTCGGCGACCAAGCTCGGTAAATCACCCGCGTGGTGTTCGCTATGGTCGTGCGAACCATGCGCCCTGGTCGTGGGATTGAAGTGCCCTCCGGCGCTGACTCCGTCACCACTGCTGCAATCACCCTTTTCGTGAATATGGAAACCATGAACGGCACCAGGCTTGAGACCCTGAACCTCGCCTGCCACAAGAACCTTGTTTCCACTCTTGGAGAATTGCACCGTGCCGACAACCGTATTTCCTTTGGTGGCTTGCAAGTTCGCAGTGGCGCTAGGTCCGTCCGAATAGGAGGCGCAAGCCGCCAAAAATACTGATGCTGTCAATGCTGCTATGTGCTTGCGCATGGGTGGCTCCTAGTTTGCTGTCGGGTAAGGGCTGAAAGTGGAGCCATGTTGCACCATCGGACTAACCCTTTCGCCTGCAGGGCCATATCAACGGTGTTGGCTACATCATTTGTTCACAACCAGACGCCGCTGTGTGGCATCTCAATTCGCTGCGATGTGGAGCCGTCCTGCACGAAGGCCTCGATAAATATGCTGAGAAGCGAGACAAAGATGCTGGCAAACATCGCTGTCCAGAAGCCAGATACTTTGAAGCCCTTAACAAGGCTCGACACTAACAGGATCATCAGCGCGTTGATCACGAGCAGAAACAGGCCGAAGGTCACAAACGTGAGCGGCAAAGTCAGAACAATCAACAGCGGCTTCACGACGGCATTGGCGAATCCCAATAGCAGCGCCGCCACAACTATGGACAAGGTGTCAGCGAACCGTATACCCTTAAAAATTCGGCTTGCCACCCAGAGTGAAATCGTCGTAATGCCCCAATGAAGGAGAAATGGCTTTAGTGCATCTAACAACTGGGATTGCCTCTGTAACTGTGAAAGGTTCAATATAACAAGGCGGAGAGTTCAGGTCCGTTCGCTTTACTATCGTCCGCGCTCAAAATTGAGCAGTCATTGGCCGTCCATCAATTCCACTTGGCATATAGCCACGCACACAAGGCAAGACCGACTGCCCAAAGCATCCAAGTCGCCGATATGGCGTAAGGGTAGACCATCAAGGCCAACCCCACCCATTTGAGTTCAGATCGTGACACGGTCTTTCCGCGACGCCAAGCGACATAGCCAAGTATGCCGAACAAAATGGCTCCGAACAGGTAGGCTGGGCTTGGCAGTGATAGACCCATGGATTCAAGCCGCTGGAGTTCATTCATTTTGCGGATTGTCGGTTGATAACATGACGGCTATGACACCCGATCACTTCGCCGCTGTACCGCTCGACAAGTCCTGCCGCCTTATGAACCACGGACCTACGGTTCTGGTCTCCGCGAAGCACAACGGCACGACCAATGTGATGGCTGCAGCTTGGGCCTGTGTGCTGGACTACGGTCAGACGCCAAAGGTCACGGTGGTGATGGACAAGGCAACGCGAACGCGGGAGTTGGTTGAACGTGGCGGCTACTTCGCACTTCAACTCCCAACCAAAGCAATGGCGACCCTGACGGTCGGCGTCGGGTCAGATAGTGCCAGGGATGTACCTGACAAGCTCGCCAAGCATGGCGTGAAGATATTCACTGCGCCTGGCAGCGCATTACCCCTGGTCGAAGGATGCGTGGGCTGGCTGGCCTGTAGATTGGTGCCAGAGCGACATAACCAAGAAACTTACGACCTGTTTATCGGAGAGGTGATCGGCGCTTGGGCCGACGACCGGGTGTTCAGGGATGGTCGCTGGCATTTCGAAGACGCGCCGGATGAATTACGAACGATTCATCATGTGGCTGGCGGTCAGTTCCTGATGACTGGGGATTCGGTTCAAGGGTAGTTCCTCGAGTCAGGGCGAAGACTGCCTACTTTTCGTACTACTGGTTCAGACGCATTGCTGCCGTCCACGTTGTACCGTTGTAAGTCGGGCAAGCCGCGAAAGCAGTCATGTTGCTTTATCCCCCAACTGGGGGATATCCAATACTTTGATAGTGACCGAAAATTAATGCTTGCTCACATCGCTTTTGCGCGAGATAGGTAATAGTAGTTAAACGCCACACCGTCTATCTTGTTACTTACAGACAGCCACGTCGGCGTCAAGTTCTACGTTCTACCAAAAGACGATGTGCGCTAAGGTGTATCTGTGAAGACTTCTCAAAACACATTTTTAACACTGTGCCTCATCACTGGCTGTAGCCAAACGCTTATCCCCCCGCCCACTCCTACCCCTCCTTCAGCACCCATTCCTTCAACCCCGCCTGTTCTCCATAGCGTCGGAGTTTATGAAGGGCCAGTGCACTTTGGAGGACGACCTGTCGACGACCCTACTCCCAGTACGGTCCAAATCCGCGTTCACTCAACATCAAGTCCAGTTATCCTGGCATTGTTTAACTATGAGGCTGTTATGTGGAATATCACTGCCGATAGTGGCGTAGTTATAAAGGAGATTATCTTGAGCAATGCGCAAGGAGCCAAGATAAAGGGAATTGACGAAAAAACAGTTAAGGTGACACGAAAAAGTTATGGTTATGCGTACGATGACAAGGGCATGCAAGCCATTGCTCCGCTATTGAAGAGTTATACAGGTCTCGACAATTCTTCCTATCAAGGTGTCTATAGGGGCGCCGAGTTCTCGGTTGGTCCATAGATGCCGCTTTCCTTAAGTGGTTCTACTTCAATTTAGTTGGTAACACCGATGCCCGTTAGACGTGCGGACTTCAGGCGATCGAAATGAACCACGAAACGCGTCAAGGCAGGTAGACTGCTGCTTGCTGGCAAGGGCTACGCCGTGGTTATGACACTAATTGTGCAAGACTCAAAAATCATCGCGGGTTGAGTTTCCTCAAGCCATACTCTGTTCGGATGTCATATTCAGTTTCACGTTGCTCCAACTCTGCTAGAAGTGTGTTCAAGACACCGAAGGCGCTGAAAGTGATCTGACCGCACGGTTGTGGTCGAATGGCCATTATTTTCTCCCCTAGTAGATCTCCAAATTCTTGCCCGTGTTTTGCATGAGTGTCTTCATGCGCCTTGAGGGTTGCAATTGCTTCATTCCACTTCATGCGATCTTGTGCAGTAGCCTTAGTGATCTCGGTCCAATCTGGCATAAGGATGCTATTTGAAATCTTGAATTCGACGCTATCAACCACACAACTGCCTGCGCTACTCTTTACTACAAACTTCGGCGCTACTTGCCAGCGCTTCCGTCCCGCATAAGGATTGTGTTGACGCATTGCCACAATAACCTCAGAGTAGGTGCTGCCATGCACTGGATATGTCGATGTTTCCACTGCGAAGTCAACCGTCGCTGTGCCTTTGGCCGGGAGAACAGGAAGTGGTCGCGGTACGGGATATGCAAGAGTCCGACGCTCTTCTCCCGGGCAGGGTTTGTCAGTAAAAACACCATCGGCACACTTGTGAATTTCAGCTATGACGCCGGTCGCAAAGCACAGTAAATGTGCAAATAACACTTGTCTTATCATTCAAAAACTCTCCTATTTCGTTTGTCAAGTCAATCCGATGAATCGCCCCGGGTTTGGTAGACACATTGTGACTGCTATCAAGCGCACGCCAAGTCAGCTAACAGCCCACAAGAGTCATCCACGGCGTCAAATCCTGTGACTGGTTACGCCCCATTGGAGCCGGTTAAAGAACCCGCAATAGACCTGCCGGAATTCGTATCGCATGGCATCAATTGAAAATTTCATACAGCAAGTTATTTTGAATATGAGAAATCTTCCCATGCGTTGATGCGTTTTAACGTCCTTGCCCTTGATATGGCGTTGACCCATGTCTTCAGCCTACCCCTAACCTCAACGCTTTCAACTCGGCTTGCTCTCAGACCGTTTGCCACCAGAATCTCGGTTGAGTATGCCGTCAGCAGCTTTGGTACTGATTCATGAGCTTTCCCAAATCGGTCGAGATGCCATTTGCACAACCAAATGAAGTGCTCGTATGTTTCTTTGTAATACGCGTCCGTTCGCTTTAACGGGCGACCAACCTTTGCAGGAACGCGTTCGTGATGCTCATTAGCCCTGCTGAAGAAGTTCACGATTTCCCGCTCAAGATTCAATAGGCCATCTGGACATGGTGTCAGATCAGACTTGATCATGGCCTCTCTCCAGTGCCAAATCTCTTTGGTCCGTATGAATTTGAGAAGTATTCAAGGAGGTCCACGCGCAGCTCGTGGGGAACCTCTAGTACTTGCCGTCGCATTTCTTCCCGGCCTGCGTCAGAGTCCTTGTGAAAGTCGCACGCCTTCATCGCTGCGGCGATCAGTTCCGCGTCTGTGGGATATGCAATTTCCCCAATATGCGGGGGATGTACCCCCAAAACACCCAAAAGGTAGGTTTCGGGGGTTTCGGGGGTGCCTTCCGCGGCTGCGTGCAAAAAATGCGTATTTGCTCTTTCGGCCCAATCAATCATTTGCGTGCCCTCAGTTTCGGGTTGATCTGATAGCGCACGGTAGGTCGGCCAACCTCATCGGTGTTCTCCTGGCCACGGACATATCCAAACTCCTCAAGGACGTTTAGGGCGTTCTCAGCCTCGGCTCCCGTCGTGAGCCCTGACCAGCCCTTCTTGTAGACATCACGCACCTTGAACCCGTCCAGAAGTTTCCCTTCTGCGATGCGGCGTGAAAGAGTCTTTGCCGCATTGATCTTTCCGACCTCCACAAGGCCATAGACCCGTTTTGCATGTCCAGCAAGCAACTCGCACCACGCAGCCGAACGAATGCCGCTGTCCTGGCCTACATGCCCAATCTTTCCCTCAGACAGGTGGAGAATCAAGGCTATAGAGCAAAAGAGCTTTTCGTACTTGCCGTAGTGCTGCTGCATCAGGGGGTTCTGCTCCTTGGCGATCAGTTCCCTGTGCAACTCCGTTGACCATTCAATGAAGAGCTCCTGCGCTGCATCGTCGAAGTGGAAATGGGGCAGCTTTACGAAGTCGTCTGGTGGTTCAGCACCATCAAGAATTGGATCAAAAGAGGCAAGGCGATCAAACAGGTCACGCATTGCTTCCCGAGCGCCAACTACCGGGTACCGATCGCGCCACTCCCATTGAACCGATTCAGGGTAGACCAATACCTGAAAGCGCTGAATGCGACCATCGTTGTCGAGACTTTTGCTGATGCCTGCCAGGTATCGTTCGAGTAGGTCAGGTTGGATGCCACCGAATACGCTTAAGCACAGGCACTTTATGTGCAAGCTACCTCTGGCGATGCGGTCAATGCTGTGGCTACCAGTTCCATTCCATGCCTGCAGGTAGAAGGCGCGATCACCTTCACGACCTTCTTTGTCCCAACTTGCGAGCAGACCAATCAGTTCATCGTGAAAGACGAGTAGGCCAGACGGATTGTGAGTTAGGAGATCTCCAAGCTTCTCCACCGTTGCGTCGTTACTTTTGAATCTGCGTGGATACGGTTTTTCTGGTTCGGTCAGCTCCAGCAGATCGTCCTTCGCAGCGTCCATCTTCAACTTGTCCGGTTTTCCAGAAGCTGCCTTTTTCATTGCAGCCTTGACGGCACATTCGTGCGCATCAAACGCAGCCATCTCCACTTCGTAGACCCGCTCTCTATCTTCCAAGAGATCGACCTCTTTCGCCTCCAACCGATCAAGAAAGCGCATCGCAGTGTTCACGGCTGGTGTCTTCTTGGACGATGGATCGCCAACAACCCCACCATAGAGATTTGGCGTGACGATCCAATCATCTCGGCGCTTGGGCTTGATTGCACACTTGCTCCCGATCACTGCCCCCAAAGCCACCAAAAGTGCCGAGGCAACATACTCCGGAGGGCAAGGCATCCGGTCTGCTTCATCTAGGACAAAGTCAGCCATTGCCTTCGGCAGAAGTGCATGGACATTGAAAGCAGGTGCTGGCGGAAGGTCTGACTTGATTTCGCGCAGTTCAGGCCATTGGTAGGCGAGTCCGATTGACCCATCCAATTGCTCAAGCAACTCTGCATAGTCGTTTCTTTTGTTCAAGAGAAGTCCTCCACAATTTGATTTATCCGCTGCGTTGCCGCCAAGACCCGTGCAATGTCTACAGGGGTGAGGGCAACTTGATTGGCGATATTTGCGCCAGCTATGGCGATCAGGGTCGATTCAAAGCCGAGCACCTGTAGTGCCGCGTGCGGCGACAACGCAGTCGGCTTGAGGTTCGGCGTTGGCTTCCCGTCATCAATCCACGCGCCCAATTCTTTCGCAGCAGCGACAAACTCCATTCCATAGAACTGCATGTGGTAGGCCAGAACGTCACCACCTTTGACACCGCAGGACATGCACACCCATGCTCCAGAGGACGTGTTGATGCGCATGGAATCGCTTCCGTCATGGAACTTGCACTCGGTAGTTCTCCACTTCCCGCGCACGCCTAGCTTCAGGTCCTGGCCCTCGAAATAGGCAACTGGTTCGGGTAAAAGATTGCGATCAAATGCCATGATTCACAACCTCCTTGTCCACCAGTTCAACCAATTCGGCGTTCAGGTAGTCTTCAATCCATTCGCGGTGGTCCAGCCACTGGTCTCCGTGTTTCTTTTTCAGCCGCGTAATTTGTCTGTCGTACCACTTGAGAGCACGAGAGACTAGATACTTGGGAACAGTTGTTTCATTGGGCATGGATGCCTCCCAACTGCTCTAGGAATGCCTGTACTGCGTCCAAATCCTTCATGTGACGCGACATACCCCAACGCACAGCAAAGTAGCTTGTAGAGCCGTCTGGAGCGACTACGCGGTTCAGTGCGTGTCCACGCAATGCAAACAGTGCCTGCAGGTTTGCAAAATTCTTTGCATCTTGTTCAGTCATCGCACACCACCAATCTGACGAAGGTAGATTTGCGCTGAACGAAGATCGGGAAACGTCCTCGACATGCCCAGACGATGCGATGAAACTAGGACCGCTTTTTCATCAAGCGGATAGAGACTTAGTCCCAGCAGTGAAAATTGCTGTGAAAGTCTTGCGAATATGCTGATCGCTTCCGGCAGTGCTTGCGATGGGACAAGCTTGACGGTAGGATTCAGGTACAGAGTTTGGTTATTACTGGGGCCTGCGGATTGTGGTGATCCGTGGGCCTCGTCATTTGGGGGCGCGTTTGCTCCCGCCCCGGAGGCGTCGTGTTGATGCATTCCTGCACCTCACCCTTTTGTCTGGTCTGCTAACCAGGTCCGAATTGATCCAACCTGCCAAGCGGTAACACGCTCAGACAATCGGTGCGGTTTCGGGAAGGTCCCATTTTTTACCTTTCTCCAGAGCGTAGGAGCACTGAACGGAAGGATCGCCTGCGCGTCGGGGCGCTTGGGACTTTGAACTAACTTGGATTCGCGGATGAATGCGCTATCAGGTAGTTGATCGAAAGTTCCAACTACGTTGGTCTGCTTGGGTGCCTCTGACATTTTCTGTCCTCCTGTGAAGTGAGGACTTGATGTTCAGTTTTTGTCGGTTTTTAGTACAAGAAACTCAGCAGATTTTTATTGGTTGAGTTTTCCAGATTGTTGTCGTTTACTAGTTTGTTCTATCAGCGGTGTGTGACACTGACTTTCGAACATCGTCGTAGCTAACAGCAACGTGTGGGTCATTGATCACAACAGTAGCCACTATTGCCATTGCGTTCAACAGCGTTGTCGACAACTGGAAGTGGTGCTCGTCAACGAGTAAGTGCGAAAAAGCCCGGATGTACTCGGTGGCCGGGTTGTATTGGCGTTTCTTGATAGCTGCTTCAATCATTCCGCCCTCGGTGGCGGTGAATTCACGTGCAGCCCTAGCAACTGTCCCCAGCAGTGCCTCCAGATCAGGGGCTGTTCCCCAGGCGTAACGAAGCATGTTTCTAGCTTCTTCAGTTGGATCGACAACGGCATTCTGGATAGCAATGAGTTGAATTTTGACTTTCCCATCACTACCTACAGCTAATTGATTGTCTTGTGTTTCATCATCGCATGGTGATTTGTGCCGTGCTGAGTCTCTGCCTAGAACATGCTTCCTCATGGAACGCCACATGTGCAGGTTACGGTCGTTCATATCGTGGTTGTCGGTCCCTTCCAGCAGCGAAGGAATTGAGCTCAATTCCCCTGGCCCGCATATCCCGGTTGAATGGAACTTACCCAACAAGGCTGCAAGATTCTCCGCAGACTTTGCGATTTCATTTGCCAGCACGTCAGTTTGCTTTCTTCGATCCCGAAATTTTGAATAGTCGACTCTCGCTGCCCAAGCTGAGTACGTGAACTTTCGCCATTGATCGTCTGTAGTGAATTCCCGCGATAGTGCCTTGTAAGCCGGCTCCATACGTGGGTCGTGCACTAACCGTTGGAGGCATGCAACCTCTTTCGCGATACCATCCCTGTGCCCTTGCGCTTCGGCCCTATCGACGCGTAGTCTATTTATCAACTGTTGGTCACGTTGCAGGAGTCCGTATGCCAAGTTCGCTTCGGCACTAAGTAGCGATGCCTCGGCACCCTCCAGTGAAGTTGCCCATCCATGACGGATGCTCTCATCCCCGTAGATTCTTGAATAGATGTCTACACGAACTACCTCTGGAACATAGACTGGATAGTCCATCTTGCGCCCCCCAGCGCCCCTGATAAGTTGCCAGCCCAGCCCGTCAGGGAAACGGGTTTTTGGGGATCAGCCTAGGGCTGGCGAAATTGGATAACTACTGTTCAGTCATTCGTACGTTGCATGGGGAAACCTCCAACGAATTGAGGCTTTCAGATTGCCCCCCTGCACCCACTTCCCAACGTTTTAGTCATCGCTTCTTTCGCAAGGAAAGCCGTGGGTCACTAGCTGGTTGTGTATGTACTTGTCAGGGTAGTCACCTCCTACAAGCTCGTAGGAGCTAACGTAGCTCTGTGTGTGCTCCCCTAACGTAAGCCCATCCTTACCAGATAGGCCTAGGAAAAAGCCGTTGCCCATTACGTAATACAGAGGTCTTTGTAGTAGCACGCTGCCTCCCGATCTGGATAGGTGGGGCATATCGGAATCCATGTAAAAGTCTGAGCATTCCCCGCATGAGCACCTACCCGTAATAAACAGGTGAGGTAGCTGGTCAGCGAGGTAATCATCCTCCAAGCTCTCCAGCCAGTCCTTTGTCTCCTGGTAGAGACGTGGCAAAACATCCTGGAGGTATTTACGCTCTGTAGTCATCGAGTCCTCCTTAAAAAACTCCCGTTTTTACTTGTCCAGTGGCCTCCAGAATTAGCGCCTTCAGTCATGGGGCACCTCAGAAACTATTTTCACTGTTATTGAAGGTATCTTGACCATCGCGTCTACCCACCGATGCATTAGCGACTGGTCGCAAAAAACAAAGAGATTGACGCCATACTTGCGTAGAGCTACGGCCGTCTTGATGGCGGAATCAAGCTCATCCCTTGAAACCAATCGAGCCAAGACAGTGCCCCCACGATTACCTTCATTTCTATCGGTAAACAGGCTACAGGCATGTAGTATGGAATTTGTCTCCAAATGCAGTGAGTCAGCATTGGCGTCTTGTGTCTTTTTCATACTTCCTCCTCGTGTCTCTCGTACCGAAAGTAGGAAGGTGGCATAACCCAATCAACCACATCACCAAACGATGGTTTGCGCCCACACTTGACGAGCGCATGGTCAGCCAGGAATCCTGTCATCGATGCCAGTTCCCGCAAGGAGACAGCTTTGTTTACATCGAAGTCACTTTGCCCGTCGTCAACCATCTGCAAGGCTAGTCCTTGGATGCAATGTGCAATTACTGCAATCTTTTCGATTGATACCGTGGCTTGGTTCAAGCTGCCTACGGTCACTTCTAGTGTGCTCATACTGCACCCCCTTGCGCTATCTTTCCCGCTTCATTAATGCAGCGGCGCATATGCAGGTGCAGCAGGATAAGCGCATCACTTTCGTCCTGCTCCCATATCGCACTGTTCACCATCAGAGAGTAATCTTTAACGAAATCCTGAAAGGTATTGTTTGTCTCTGAAAGGTGCTGGATACGTTGCAGCAATGCCCTTGCATTCTCTATCCACAGCAACAGGTCGCCTATGGTTGTCGCGTCTACTAAGTGGTTGCGAATATGAGTGAGGCTTGCAATATGGGTAATGCTCATGACTGGCCTCCTGTCTCTTTGATAGAAATCTGTTCAGACATGTGGCACACCAGTTTCACGGAGAAGAAAGGCTCCATGGACATGGTCTCCAACCATCGATGCATAGTCGACTGGTCACTAAAAACATTACTGTAGACACCAAAACGGCTCAGTGCGAGTGCCGTTTCCCTAGCGGAATCAAACTCCTGCTCTGAAACCAACCGACACAGCACCGTGCGCCCGTGCTTGCCGTCTACCCCTTGAGTTACATTCTTATTAGCCATATTCACTCCTAAATAGTGATTTGTGGTTAGGACCTGGGAGGTGTTCCACCACCTTCCGAGTCCGCCTTTCCCGCATGAACCGGCGCGGGAATTGCCGGGTTCTCTCACTCCTTCTCTTGGTCGATCTTCTTTCGTACCCAAGGACCGCCACCAAGACGCTTCAGTTTTTCCTTTTGCGCTGGCAGCACTTTCACAGTTACAGGAACCAGTGGCTCTCCGTCGTTGAGCGGCTTTCTGCCTTGCCCGCGTCCGGGTCCGCCACGTCCTGTTAATTTCTTTTCCATATTGATATGGTAATACTGAAACAATAAATTGCAAGAACTATTTTTGATCTTGTCGCTTCAACATTTCTGTTACTGGCTTCGCCCACCAACCTTGCTTGTATTCGGTAAGCACGCCAGCCACTGACGAGAGCTCAAAACCAGTGATCAGCATCCCACTGAAAGTCACCTTGACCACGTTTGCATCAAACAGTTGTGGCAATAAAGTTGGGTGGCAGCCAGGACTTGTATCGTGAAGCTCGGCAACACGAACAGACCGACCGAAAGCATTGCCATCCTTCCAGTCGAACACCTTCAAACTGCCAACGGTTTGCGTGGCCACAGACATTTGCGCTTTTGTACGGCGCTTGCCAAGTTCATGAGTTGGGACAACAGCAAACAACAGCACAGCGGACGCGTCACAGGTTGTAGTGCACGTCTGGGCTACTCTGAGCAGCTGCAGCAAACGCCTGCTGGCGCTCTTGCTGGTTCTCTGGCGTGAGAATGGTCATGTGGGAGTCATCGACTCGGATGGCCTCTGGGTGCTCACGGCGGACGTCCCGTTCAGATAAGCGACGGGTGGTCAGCATCCAGCGACCGGCCCACTGAATGCGCCAAAAATAGACTTCCTCGGATACCATTATTGATCTGTCTTGATGCTGTATGAAACATCAGTATAGTGTACTTTTATACAGCATTCGGAATCAAACCATGATCAGAAGCACCAAACAAAAGTAACGAAAGTGATTGACCGTAATCCCACGCGGCGACAAGGTATGCAGTTCAGCAGCTACCTCCGGCAGCATTTCTAGTGTACAGTGAGGCCATAATTATTATGGGTTACCAGACTTTCCGGCGTAAGAGCAAGCCTCAGTTGGCAAAGCACATCCGGTTCATCGCAAAGAGCACGGCATCGATTTTCATTACCGTCCATGCGAAGAAGAGGATGAAGCAAAGAAGGGTTACTTCTCAGGAGGTGTACGAGTGTTTGCAGCTGGGGCAGATTGTTCGAGAGCCGGAAGTTAATCAGGAAAAAGAAAGCTTGGAGTGCCTCATGGAACGTTATGTTTCTGGACGCCAGCTTGGTGTCGTTGTTGCGCTTTGCGACGAAGATCCTGATGCGATTGTGGTAACAGTTTTTGAAATTTCGTGAATGTTAGAAAGTAGGGGCACACCATGTATCACTACACCGAATGTGGACTAGACAATGTTTGGCTTGAGAATGGTTACGCCGTCAAGAAGACGGCTTACGGAAAAGCCACGTCCGTTGATGACTCTATTGGCCTGCACCAAGTATTGGCCATGGAACTCACCCAAAAGAAAGGCCGAGTCACAGGCAAGGAACTGCGCTTCATGCGCACTGCGCTTGGCATGTCTCAGGAGGGATTGGGTAAATGGGTGGGCGCTACAGAGCAATCCGTCAGCCTGTGGGAGCGCACCGGTAAAGTTCCTCAGTACGCTGACAGCATCTTGCGGTTACTTGTTTCCGAAAAGCTTAACGGCAACAGCAAGGTGACAGACGTCATAGAGCGAATCAACACTGTGGAGCGGATTTGCAATCAACGTATCGTTGCATGCGAGAAAAAGCATAGATGGACGTCATCGACGGTGGATGACGAAAGGTTCGCATTGGCTGCATAACGCCTCCAAGTGGACCTCTTCTCAGTACAACCCGCTTCAGTGGGCGTTCCTTTGCCGCAGTCGTTGGACTTTTGGGGGTTTTGGGGGTGCTGTTCTGGCACATTCTTGAAATTCATCGATTTAGGCTCATGCCGCTTTTGCCCCAATCGGCACAACCTTCCCGCCAATAGCTTTTGCTCGTCATCGCAAAGGTCAGACCATGCCCGCGGACCACGGCGCTAGAGACCGTTTGCAGCCTGGGAGAGCCACCTTCGGGCTATAGCGCGCACCTCTGGCCCCATTGCTGACTTCACTTTGCCCACGGCAACAAGCGCCGCCCCAATGCTGTTAAGCAGTTCCAGTTCCGCCTCGAACAAGCTGACCGCCGCAGTCGGCACAACTGGATCGACCGAAGGTGGTGTCAACACGCTTTCGATCACATTGCCTTCAATCCCCTGTAGAACGTCTGGATCAGTGTCTGACAGTGGCAAGGGTGCTGCTGGAGGTTTCTGGCCTGTCTGCACCTTGCGCCAGTACCCCCGCGGTGGCGTCGGTACATCCAAGCGCTTACAAACGTCAGTGAGCCCGCGATCTGACATACCGAGTGCCTTCGCAACATGAAATACGGGATCGGCCCATACAGCCCGATAGAGCTCACTTCTCTTCATGATGGCTCCCATCCTGTTTTTTTGCTATCGAACCACTTTCGAACGTCAGCAACAGCCCACCCCACAGCACGCTTGTAAAGTGGTACTGGCGGTGGGAATACTTCATCGTCTACCATGCGCCGCAGAGTAGCCGCAGAGATAGCAAGAAATTCAAGCAGTTCATCTTCCCTGATGAAACCGTCTATCGGCAGAGACTTGCGAGTGAGGTCCATGACTTATTCTGGTGATGTTGTTGAACACCACTGAATCATGGGCCGCATGGCGACCAAGGAATAGACTTACACCAATCAGCCGCACTGACGTTCAAAAGTACCCAAATAGGGTCATTGGAATCACCCCTTTTTCTTTACAGGGCGTCTCCCGCTTGGCATCGTGTCAGCCCGGAGCATAGTTGCCATTACATGACTGCCCTTGATAGACGCACCATGCCGCTGAAGCCATTCATGCATAAATTCATTCGTCGGCGCAGTATCGGGATCCGTTGGATCGTAGTTACCTCCCTCAGATACCGGCTTCCAAAATGTGGCTGCTTGCTCCAACAGTCGAAGCAGCTTGGTCTCGTGCGACCCCCAAGGCCATTTGTACCGTGTCCCACCTGAACTTGCTTCTGGCAACGCTACCGACAACACGTTCACACGGGGAAACTGCTTAGGAACCTCATCACCGATTGCATCTACCCACGCTGCATAGACTGGCAAACTCACTATGCTCTTCTGAATCTTGTCGTTGTTGCGCTCCAGGCACTCTAGTGTTCCATTGGCGATGTGTGCACAAGCCAAATTAACGTATTGGTTGAAGACAAGTTCAGCGCTCGACATGCCTGGCCGCGCACCAAAAATTAGATCCACGCTGGACACTCTGTCTGGGTCAAGTCCGCAGTGCAAAGCAACGATTTTTTCAATTGTGGCCAATGGCATCTTTGACCATATTCGCCATGTGTCTTGATTGGCACGCGGAACACTTGCACCAGCAGGAAATTCCCACGCCCTTCTCTTCGAATCCATTGTTGCTGCTCCTCTGTTTTTGCTTGCTCAGGCTGATAGCGCGTGGCACTACGATTTCAAATCGCAACACTAAAGGCAACGCAACGGCAACGCAAGGAATTTTGAAGCTAGAAACAAAAAAGCCCGCTACCGATTTGATAGCAGGCTTTCTATATGCCATAAGGCTAAGCTGGTGGGATCTGAGAGATTCGAACTCACGACCTACGGATTAAGAGTCGGACTAAATATATATTTGCCTCTGTTGATTCGCATGGATACAATCTATATAAATCAACAAGTTATGCGAATTCAAAGGCATGATGCTGTTGATTTACACATGGGTATATATGGGGCATTTGCCTACAGATTGCCTACAGATTGCCTACAGATTGCCTACAGATTCCAAGGGGTGCCATGAGCAAGCTACAAAACCGCGTGAGGCTTACCGCTGGCCGGGTTGACGCCTTCACCTGCCCGGCGGGTAAATCACAGGCTTTCCTATGGGACACCGACACCCCCGCACTGGCGCTGCGTGTGACGCCCACGGGCCGCAAAACCTACGTGTTTGAATCGCGCCTGAATGGGGACACCATCCGCGTCAACATTGGCACCGCTACAGACTGGCCGATTGAAAAGGCCCGAGGCGAGGCACAGCGCCTAAAGGTACTGGTGGACAGTGGCACAGACCCCCGAGAGCTAGAGCGCCAGCAACAGGCAGACAAAACCGCCGCAAAGGCAGCCGCAGCCGTCCAAGCCGTTACCGTGGGCGAGGTGTGGGCCGTGTACCTTGAGGACCGCCGCCCGCACTGGGGGGAACGACACCATGCAGACCATGTGAAGCTGGTGCAAGCCGGGGGCGAGGTTTCCAAGCGTGGCACCCGTGGCCGTGGTGTGACTGTGGCCGGGCCGCTGCATCCGCTGATGGGGCTTGCGCTGCGTGACCTGACAGCGCCGGTTATCGAGGCATGGGCAGCACGCGAGGCACAGACCCGCCCAACGTCTGCCCGGCTGGCATGGCGCTGCCTGAAAGCCTTTTTGAGCTGGTGCGCAGAACAGCCGCAATATGCGCCAGTGCTGCCCAGCGTGAACCCTGCCAAAACAAAGAAGGCACGCGAGGCATTGGGCAAAGCCGGGGTGAAACAGGATGCACTGCTGAAAGAGCAGCTACCCGCGTGGTTTGCCGCCGTGCAACAGATACAAAACCCCATTGCAGCCGCCTACCTGCAAACGCTGGTGCTGACTGGCGCAAGGCCGGGCGAGGTGCTGGGGCTGCGATGGGAGGATGTCAACACCAAGTGGAAGGGGTTGACCATCCGTGACAAGGTGGAAGGGGAGCGAGTCATACCCCTGACGCCCTACGTTTCGCACCTGCTGCACTCCCTGCCGCGCCGCAGTGAATGGGTGTTTCCCAGCACCGCACGGGGCAAGGACACCGAAGGGCAGACCCTGAGCATCCCGAGAGCCCCGCATACTGCCGCCTGTGCTGTGGCCGGTATCGAGGGGCTTACGCTGCATGGCCTGCGCCGCAGTTTCAAAAGTCTGACGGAGTGGCTCGAAATTCCCGCTGGTGTGGTGGCGCAAATCATGGGCCACAAACCCAGTGCAACCGCAGAAAAGCATTACACCGTGCGCCCACTCGACCTGCTGCGCGTACACCATGAGCGCATAGAGGCTTGGATTTTGGAACAGGCCGGGATTGTGTTTGATGGCAAGGCCGCGCCCGGTGCGCTGCGCGTGGTGCAAGCCGCGTAAAACAGTTTTGCCCCAGCTAGTCCGGCCAGACGAAAAGCGGGTTTCCCTGCCCGCCTGCTGGGGTTCCTTTTCAGGGCTGCACTGAGGGGGTGCCATATGTCCACACGCACGATTGAGCCAATTCATGTTGTCCTGCCGGATGCTGAGGGTGGTTACTACCGCTTTAGCAAGCTGCCGCAGCTTATTTCTGAAGCCTTGCGCCCAGACACGG
>JAMHWA010000046.1:0-16996 GCA_035911175.1 Alphaproteobacteria bacterium | reverse complement strand
CTTGGCAATGGCCGTCGTCTGCACAGGCAGCGCCGGCACGAAGTTCTTGGCGTAGGTTTTAGTTTCCATGTCGCACCATCCAGCGTTGAATCACAGCGCCGGCAACCAACGCCCAGACGATGCCGCCGCCCACTAGTAGCGCCCGTACTGCGTAGAAAGCAACGAATGCCATAGATGTCTTTTTGGTGGCGTCTGCGTTGATTTTGGCCACGGTCACAGTCGTATCAGCGTTTATCTGCGCCATCGACACAGACGCATCAGCCACAATCTGCACTTGCTTTGTTTGCTCTCGCGCCTCGCCATAATCTGCGATCTTGGTAGCAATGGCGTAGATGCCGCTGGCTGTGACAATGGACATAAAGACAATCACAATGAGCGCGCATCCTAATCCTCTGTTCATAGTCTCCTCATTTCCATATAGGCCAAAGCGCCGCCGGCCATGCCGATATAGGCTATCCCAACGACCAACGCCGCCATCACTATCCACCATACCCAAGCGCACCCGAAGCGACTCCGCTTGATTTCGGTGTCAACCTGCACTTGGCATTCAGCCGCCGGCCATGTGGCCAGGATTAGCGCGCCGCTGGCCATCATGCCGAACACGGCGACGGGGGCAAGCCAAGGTAGCAAGCACGCTGACCCACCGAACACGACTATGGCACCTTGCCGCAACTGCGTGCTTTCGGTGGTCACGCTGGCGTCAACCGGCGTTGCCAGCGCATCATCTTCGTCCACGTTGCCAAACATATATGCCATAAAATAAAAACTCCTCAGCTATGCCAAGGAGTTTGCAAACACACGGGCAATGAGATATATTGCCCTATTGTTGCCACTCACTTGGCGACCGTGGGATAGGGTGTTTACCGCACCGCTATCCCGTTCTTTTATTTTGCCGCTACGCTGCACGTATGCCGCCTATTTGGGGCGCTGCGTGATTCAGCGTAGTGTTACATCATCGAAACGCTTCCAGCGCTCCCTATTGCGTTTTGCGTAGAACGCCATCGATTACCGCATTGATAGCCTTCTGCAACTCGAGCACGAAAGTGCGGCGCCGTTCCGCTTCCACGACTGCGGCCAGTTCCGTTGCCCGTTGGCGCTGTGGCTGCAACTCGAACGCGGCAATGCAGGCGTCGATCAACTTGTCGCACTGCGATTCGTTGGCGGCCACAAGCTGGCGGGCGAAGGCGGCGAGTTCATCGGGTGACAAGCGCGCCATCTGCCAGGCTAACACGGACTGCGGTTCCGGCAACAACGCCGACAGTTCACCGCTCAGCCGTTCGCACCATGCCGCGCTATGCTTGGCCAGCAACGCCGCCGCCACATCGCCGGGGATTGCGTCGTCATGACACCGGCAAATGTCTTCCTGCAAGTTGCATTGCTCGCACCACGGCGGCGCTTTCTCCTCATCCGTGCGATAGTCTTTCACCATCACACCGTGTCTAACGTCGCTCTGTGTCATCACTGCGCCTCGCTTCCACGTACACCATCGCCCACGCCGCCAACGTGCCCAGCAGCGACAACGCTAGGCCGGCGAGTACAATCTTCAGCAATAGCATGATTGCCCCCTTGTTTTGTAGCGGCATTTTGTGGTAGCATTGTATCAACAAACGCCACCGCCGCTTCGTCCAACGTGCCACCACAAGCACGCCGCACGTTGACCGGCTGGCCGTTGAACATGAACACATGAATCACCGGAGAAAGACGATTACTATGCTGCATGTTCCGGTTCCTCGCTTGGCACGGCCAGGAGTTCATCTAGGGAAACCTTTAGGGCTTCGCTTATCTTTACTGCGTCTACAGTATCCAACCCATAAGATCCATTTTCAATTTTATTTAGCGTACTTGGGTATATGCCTATTGCATCTGCGAGTACGGATTGATCCATTCGGCGCAATGTACGCAGATAGCGAATGCGAGTACCCACAACAGACCGGAAAAATTTAGGCTCAGTCATCAAAAACACCTCCATCATTGCTAAAATCGCATTATATTTCTATATCAGCAATGATAGCAGGTTTTCAGACGGTTGTCAACAATTGATTTTCTGTTTTAGAAATTTATGTCTAGGAAAGGGATACCATGAGAATCGATGCTACACTGATCAGTCATTGCAACAATGGCATCAATTTAAATGAGGACAAAATGAAGACGATTGGCGACAGGATTGAACAACTACTGCGTGATTTTGGCAGGACGAGGCACAAAGGGGCAGCGCCGGCCGCACCCCCGGCGTTCTCTTGCAAAACCGTAAGCACTTCACCATTGACCAAACGACCGCACTGGCGCGATAGTAAGCGAAGCAACCCAACAATCAAATGAAAGGATACATACATGAAAGGCTGTTTCGCAAGCGTCGTCAAATGGACGTTTATCATCTTCTGTGTGCTTTTCGTAATCGGCGCCGTGGGTGCAGTGTTAGCGCCAAAACCACCCAACCAAGTGGCGGCTGTACCAACAGCATCGCCAACTACGGCCGGCCCCACGGCGACAGTAACGCCGGTTCCACCGACCAGCACACCAGTGCCGACTGAACCGCCAACCGTGACGAGCGTGCCAACGGTGACGCCAGTGCCACCAACAGCCACACCGCTGCCGACACTGACAACGGCGCCAACCGATACGCCGGTGCCTTGGTACGTCGGTGGTACGTTGCACAGCGCAACCTTGGCCGAATGGCGCAACGCTGACCAGCGCAACAAGCTGGCCACGGCAGCAGATTGGGCGGTGCAGGGCTTTGATACGATAGTAGGACTACAGGACAATGCAACGGAACTATTGACGTGTGTGGAAACGGCATTCGATGCTTATGCGGAAACGCACAAGGAAACCGACACGGTAACCGAAATTGCGGTTGTTTGCGTGATCCTAATGAAGTCTCAATAAAAAATAAGCTTTACTCAGCATAGGCAAAAGAAAAGCGCCGGCCATTGCGGACCCGGCGCTTTTAGGTGTCAAAGGATGCAAGCTTCCACACCTTCATCACTACGTATAATGCTTGATTGTTTCTGCGCTGGATGAGAAACCCGCGCCAGTTTAATCAAGAGACCAACAGTTTGACTTTGAGACATCTCAAGTTGTTTTGCGAGTTCAACCAACTTCATGGATTCTTCAGGAGTCAACATCAGCATTTTTCTGTATCTTATATCGCTCATCTTGTCACCTCAACTGAATCGACTTTACTTTTGGTCAGCCCGCTTGTGCTGGCTGTGCCATTCCTTGATACGGTCTACATCTTCTTGCGTCCACACTCGCATGTTACCAACTTTGCGTGGTTCCAAATGCGGATGACGCCGCAACAATACACGCATATAAGCGGGCGCAAGCCCCAACATCTTCGCTACTTCAGCAGAACTGTAAACAATTGTTTCCCCATCCAAGACTGTCTCCCTTCGTTGATACGTTTATGTGTCATGACTATTTTATCATTGATACGCTTGTGTGTCAATGGGGAAATCAAAACATTTTATACGTCTTCTAATTGAAAAACTCAGCAAAACTCAGCCCAAAAGAACAGCGCCGCCCATTGCGGACCCGGCGCTTTTTATATGTCAAAAGATGCAAAGCTAAACACTAAGCCACTGCGTAAACTCATTGCGATCAATCGGCGTATCCATCCAACTTGTATCAGGCAGCGGTAACTTTAGCGCATCCTCTACCGTCAACCATTTATGAATTGACACGCTATTCAATCGCCCACTCTTGGCCGTCCACGCGAAACCTTTTTGCGCCTCTACAGCTTGCACGACAGCCAGTGTTGCCCGCACATCTTGCGCCACATAATCAAGCACCCTTTGATACTCGCCAGCCTGCCATAGTTCAGGTGCCAACGCGCCGTTCATTCCTTCAATCTTCCCAGGTAGACGGCAACCCTTCGCAATGGCATCTAGGCCGATACGATAGCCCTTGATGCAAAAGAAGTGGAACATGGTATCGATAGACTTCAACGCTAGGCGGGCACACTCAGCAAATGAATTTGATTCCAACGCAACCAGCCACCAATCAAAGGATGTGCCATTATGGGTCACGATGGTATAGCCGCGATCCTCGACGCAATGGGCCAAGTATTCAATCATAGCGTCAAGATCGGCCGCGCTCATCGGCTTTGATTTATCGGCAGCGTGCCAAAGGATGGGATCTGATTCATCACTGGCCAGGGTTGCAGCGCAGGATACGCCGAGGGGCATATGGGTTTTCCAGTCAGTTGCACCGGCAGGGATGGGATGATAGATTTCGATGTCCCAAGATAGGTAGCGATTGGTCATTGGGGCCATCCTTTTTCGCCATGTTCAAAACGGGCGGATCGAGCGGCAATATAAGCTGAAATCAACTTTGATGACATATTGAATTTCCAACCATCCTTATTGCCGTGACGCAAATTGGGATTAACACATTTGCATGAAAATCTACCCCATGTAGACTTGCCACACATTGCACCAAGCCCTATGCTTCCACATTCAGCGCATTCTACAAAACTACAATCAGATAACCCATCAATCATCACATCAATTAAATGATCGCCCGGCATACCACGGCATACAACCACATCCATGACAAAGACATAATCTTCAGCCTCATTTGACCATTGAACTATCCCTGATTTATGTTCCCATGCATTACCGTCATTAGGCTTAATCTCAATGAAAAGATTCAAATCGGGCAACCAAAAATCAGGCAAATACCAGCCAGTAGATAGTTGATAACCTTCTTTTTCATATTCCCATTTAAGACCTAATGCATCAAACATAACAGCATAACGCGCCTCTAATCGACTGTGAAATCTGTACCCTTTATACTGCGTCTCAATTGCTTTAATAGCGTTTGCCACTATGCCTACCATCAACCTTTCTTAGAATGATGTTTTCCACCAAATAGGATGCTTATCGATTGCAATAGATGCTTTGGGCACAAACAACTTTTCGGTGTTGAATGCACTGCGATTCATAGAGCTAAACTGATGAGGGAATACAACACTCGGACCATAAACAACTTGCTTTTCTCTTTTCATGGTCTTGAAATATCCACCACCATACTCGTTAGCCTCTATGTACTTCTTTGATTCCATGAAATGCACGGGCACAACTTCTAACGCCTTTCGCCAATAGTAGACACGCCCAAAATAAAGAAGATGCAGCCACTTTTCCCATATCTTAGGTTGGTGCGTATCACTATGGGTAAGCAATGAATAGTGCTCAGATAGGACGGGCAGCCATAATACATGAATACCCAAGCTTTGATAGGCTTCAGTGCGATGAATGATTTCATCCAATGTCAAGTTGCTTATCTGCACTTCAATTGCGAATTGATCACCAGTCCTCTTGTCACGAGCATAAACATCAGATCGGACATCACCCCAAATCTTCTCCATCTCACATTCAATCCATTCAAGCCTGCATAGGCAATCATAAATTTCTTGCTTGGCTGCCATATGCAATTCGGATTCACCTTTGCCGTATTTGCAATCAGGATTAACCTTGTGGGCAAAATGATGAATCTTAATTCTCCCCTTCTTGACATTGACTTCATTTTTGCAAGATGGACAATTGAATGGACCGTCACTGCTCTCGACATCTCTTGCTATAACCTTTGTAGGACCGCTTAACGCTGTCAGCATTTATTTACCCTCTCTCATATCAACAATTGATTCCCGAATCGACTCACTGAAATAGCCTTTAATCCACCGCCACGAATTATCAGCAATCGCCACCAGCCCATTGCGTTGACCGTTCGTGTCATAGTCTTGCACTCTACCGCGGCGACTACGGCCCAGCCCCTGCTCGATGTTATAGGCCGCACGCTGTAGATACATTTTGCCGTCATAGTTACGCCGGGCTATTTCATAATCATCATTAAGCGGCGCATAGGGCACCTTTGCGGCGATGCAGATTTTTAGGTTGATAGCAGGGTCAGGATCGTAGCCTTCCCACATAGCCCAGTTGATGTTGATGCTGCCTGGCTTCTTGCGAGCTTGTTCGTGCCAGGCATCGGCCATCTGTTCAGTGCTAAACCCTCTTGGCGCCACCCACACCCGATCCTGCAATCCACGGCGGGCCAGCCGTTCAGCCAGGCGCGGCGCTTCAGCCACTGACGATGTGTGAATGATGCCTGACCAGTTGCCGGGGCAATCCTTAATGGCCTTGGCGATTTCATCGGCTTGCTTGCCATACTCTTTATCGCCGCTGTTATGTCCCATACGAGGCACATCAAGCGCCAACACTGGGCGCTGTTCAGCCGGGAATTGTGACGGGATGCTGTGATAGTCATAATCGGCAATCCCTAACTCAGCGGCGAAAACTTTAGGATCTCCGATGGTTGCCGACATGATGACCAGGCGCCATTGCTCATTCATAAAATAGCGCTTGAAGTGATGCCGGGCAGTCAATGGCCGTGCAATGAATGCCGGCCGCCCTTCCTTGACACCTGGACCAGATTTGATATACCAGTCATCAGGCGCCGCCTGTAGAGCGTCCAGCGTTGCACGCAGCTTCTTGCCTAGCATTTCGCACTGCTGCGCTTGCTTGCGGGCTTTCTCATCATACTCGGCGGCGCTTGATAGTTGGGCCATCATGGTACGCAGTGTTACCAAATTCTGAGTTAGCCAGCCGGCGGCCCGTTCAGTTACCGGCGTTTGCTGCGACAGAATGCCACCATTGCCACGAATCATCGGGAAAGGTGCTAGACCCCACTTAGTGCGCATTTCATCGCTTATGGTCACGCCTGCCCATTCCAGAACCAGATCCGAAAGCTGATGTGCTTCATCGCAAACCAAGATTTGTGGCGCCGGCCAGCGCTCGTAAACGTTCAGCCAGTAAGCGTAATTGAGTGTTGCACGGCGCCCCTTCTTGGCGTTTTCTCTGGCCAGCACATAAGGGCAAGGTTCAAAGCCTGACACATCTTCATCGCCTGGCATCGGCATTACAATCTGTTGGGCCCGCTGGCCATGCCCACAGCGCATCATGCCCTGTTCAGCAAAAATACAGTTGTCAGCCTTTAGACCATCGTCGGCGTCAATATGCACGCAATCATAGTTGGATCGGCCATACAGCGGTTTGAAGTCGTAGCCTTCTGCATAGTTCTCTTTTTGCAGTAAGCGAGTGCGGACCAGCGCAACGGTTTTCTTTTCCTGGCCTAACGCACGGGCGAAGGATGTTTTGCCACTGCCAGTTACGGCGCTGATGATAGCGGTCCTCTGTCGGCCTAGCACCCATTCGATAGCTTCACGTTGCCCTTCACGCCATGTATCATGCTTCAATCCATAATCTGCCGGTGATTTTTCTAATTTTACAGTTTGCTCTGTCATCTAAGTTGCCTTTCACCTAAGAACCTTTACAGATTTTACAAAACATTTTACAGTGTAAAATTTGAAATACACCTATAAATCAATGAATTTTACAGATTTTACAATTTTACCTATATATAGTATTTATAATATATATAAGTACTATATCTATATATTCCCCCTATAACCCCCTAATATAGGTAAAATTGTAAAATCTGTAAAATTGATGAAAATACACCTATAAATCAATTTTACACTGTAAAATGTTTTGTAAAATCTGTAAAATTGAATCGAATAATCAGAATGCTGGATCGCTAACAACTACATTCTTCTGCCAACAACCATAGGTTTGACCTGTATATCCTTCTCGATGCGCAAGGACACACATATATTTCCACTGCTGCTCCAGTGTATCAAGCTCGATGATCCCCGCTTCAAGCGCCATTTCTTTAATGGCTAATGTCTGAATCGGATTGCCATCACGCAAGGTATCTGCCATCCAATGGCGTGCCCGTTCACGCCATGTGTTATTTGCCTTTTTAATTCGCCATTCCAAAAAGGCTTCCATATCTACACCTTCGCTGCTACACCACGATTGAAAATCTTCAGGTGACATGCTGTCATACAGCTTATTCAATGACGACCATTGCCCTTCACGACGCTGCAACTCTAATAGTTTCTTTTGAATAGCAGCACCCAATTTGGCTTCCTTGCTGTCAACTTTGCCTATCTCCTCAAGCGCAGCAGCGATGCCTTTTTGGAAGATGTAAAACATGGTTTTTTGTTCATTGGGGAGCTTCAAGTAGTTATTGATAATAGAGATGTGATGCTCCCTAGTAGCGTGACCTTCCTCGGTATCTTGGATCGTAATGCGAATGGTGCGTGTAGGTTCTTTTGCCATGATTTATTTATCCTTCAACATTGACTGGCCAACATACTGATGGCGCGCTTTTTATCGACTTTCCAGAGCAATTCAGCGCAATCGATAACGTCGATAGAACGATGCGCCTTGCAGTGTGGAGCATGGCAGTATGCTCGATTGTCTGTCGGCCATACTTGGAAGGATGGCGTGCCATCGTCATGGAACGGGCAAAGCATGACAAAACTGTTTTGCTTGGATGGTTGGCCCAACAATGACGTGATGTTGATATAGCGCTTGATGCGTTCGACAGGCGATTCCGTTGAATCATGACTGCCACCCGTGGGCAGCCAGTACCGTGGTGTATACTGATCGTAATCGCCTGGCCCGTCTGTTTCCTTCGCTTCAGCCTCTATAGGCGTTATGCCGATAGTTGCCAACGAATCAATGCGCAGGATAGGGTGATCATTAATGGCGGTGTAGCGATGGCCAGATTGATGAACCGAGCAAGGCACGGTGATCATGTGCCCAGCCGCCAAAATTTCACCACCCAGCATGGCAGCGGTTTGCACAGGTTCATCAACCTGGAAATAGACATGGTAGCCACGGTTTGATTTAACGGTGTAGGTGTTTAGCTCGTAACGCATACGCCAGCGGTGATACTCTATCACTATGTCAAAATCAAGGATGACATAATCCTGATTGATTACAATCGCAATGTTTCGCAGGCCAGTAAACCAGCGTTTAACCAGGGCAGTTGGCGGCAATGTTGATCGGAAGATGCCCCAATCGACAACAGGCTTTTTGGTGCGATACAACAGAGGGATAGGGGGCACCCCTCTATCGTGCCACAATAAAGCGTGGTCTAGGGCTATGGTCATGGCTAGAGACTCTTAATGGCCGAAAGCACTAAAGGTAATGGGACGGATAACTGCGCTGCAATATCTGCCGGCGCTGAACCCGATTTATGCAGATTAGCGATGGCGTCTGTCGGCACCTGAATAGGTAAACGGGTAAGCAATGCCGGGTCTTGCATCTGCTTTAGTTGAATTTCGGCGCCGGCAACCATTAAGCGCATTTGCTCATTGGTCAACATTTCGCTGATCATTTCCTGTTCTGATGGTGTAGGCACTTCACCATAGGCAGGTTCTGCAAGGTTGGCTGGGTTGCGCTTATAGGCGTCTACATCCATCCAACTAAAATGCGGGATGCGTTGAGGCAGAATGCGCCGTGTTTGCCAGCCTTCTGGCGTTGGGATCATTTTGCCCATGCGAGCCTTCAGCACTAGCGCCGCCGGTGCCCCATCTTCATTGCCTACGTTGGGGATCATCCATAACATGAGCGTTGATAGGCGGGTCAACACTGTCAGGCGCCCACCTGGCTTGATTTTGTTTAGAACTGGTTTATCATCTTGCCAAACGGAATGTAAGTGGGTAGTGAGTACGATAGTCTCAACACCACGGGCATAGATAGCTTCTAATAAATGCTCATAAAATGGTCGGACGCCCTCTGTTTCAAGCTTGCCAAATTTCATTGATCCTGACCAGCCGAATGCCTTTGGGTTAGCTTGCACGGCTGCCGTGAAAGCCATCTCTAATGGTTCAACTGTATCGATGATGAGGTATTTATACGTATTGGCTATTAGCCGCTCATTTAGCATGGTAATGAACCAGTTGTAATAATCGACCATCGTTCCACGCTGTGAATCGCTAACCCAGGGTAGATCACCTTTTGCAACCTTATCTAACATGCTGGCATCAAGTTTTAGGCGCTCATATGCCCGCACGTACTGGCCAAACTCGATTTGATCAACAATGTCTGACATACTATTTTCGGTGTCAATCACGAACACTTTGCCGGCTTCACTTGGCGGCGCAATGGTGGCGGCCGTCGTTGATTTGCCGGCGCCCTTACTGCCTGTAACCACGATCAGTTGCTTCATACAACCAACTCCTTTACCGCATTCAGATCAAACAGTACTGAACTCTCGACAATCTTTTCGGGCTGTGGAACTTCGGTTACAAAGTATTTTTGGTCAGCCGCGATAGGCATCAGCACTTCATCCTCTTTCAGTCCCATGTAACGGGCCCACGCTTTGCGTTTGCTGTCAGTAATGCCTGGTATTTTTCCGAATCCTGTTGGTTCAGTAATCCACCAAAGGGAGTGCGCAAGGCTGCCACAATGATCGGCAATACGTTGGCTCAGTTCGGGCCCACAATCGGGCAGGGCCATCAGTACCGAGCGCCAAGGCATTGGATCGAACATACCGCCTGCAATCTTTTGCACTGGCTTGCCGATGATGATGTCTCGGTTAAGCTTGCCAATGTTGCGATTCCATCGGGCTAACCAGTCGGCACCATCAGCGTCTGTAAATTCTTCATGAAGATGTCCACCGCGTAACTGCCATGCATCGGTAGCGCCCTTCATGCTGGCCCATGCCCAGTCTGTTGGACGCCCTTCACAAATAATCTTGCCGTCATGGTTTTCATATCGGCCGCAGATGAGCAGCCAACATACCGGGCTAGCCTGCTGCATACGCTGTAGGATGTCGGTCAATTTTGGGATGCTGCCAAGCAGATCTCCGCCGGATTTCCGCTGTATCAACATGCCGGCTTCACAGTGGCGCTTTAGCACCGGTTTGGCCGGCGGGATATTCACATTGGGCGGTAATGGCTCGTCAAGTGGCGTGATCAGGATGTCCGCCCCGGTTTGCGTTTCCAATCCGATGATAGGCTTTGAAATGTCAAGGATACTCTGGGAGAGACGTGTATTGTCCCTCCCTTCTGTATGGTCTATGTAAATCATATTTAATCTGCCTTACTATAGCGTGTGATGCTATGCTCAGTTGACGTGTTCAGACCAGGCCAGGAAGTCAGCAGGGGAGGCGCCATAGTTGGTGAGCAATTCATCCTGTCGGCCTTCAAGCGCTTTTTGAATCATCGGCTTAGGCTTGCCAGCATAGGCGCTCAGAATTTCACGCACCGTGTTTTTCCAGTCACCAGGATAGCCGGCCCACATCGCTGGGATGGTTAGGCCATTGACATGACCATCGGTGCCATTGACCGGTGTTGCAGCTTTTGGCGTGATGTCCAGATCCGCAAGGCAGGCGGCTTTGTCTTTCCACATCTGCGCAACCACGGGCAGGGTCAAATGCTTATTGTTGCCATCATCGTCTACGTTTTTGCTGATGGCATCTTGACGAGGATCTGGCACATTGACCAGGCGGGCCCACACGGTTGTTGGGCGATAGATGATATTGAGGCAGCGACCAAGGGTGACACTGAGAGTATCGAACTTGCCACCTTGTGCAACGGTGTATTTCTTTGGCTCATTCTCATTGAGCGCTGCCCAAATCTCTTTACGGGCACGCCACAACACAGTGTCTTCATAGATGGCATCATTGCCGATGGTTTCCATTTGATAGTTGTTATCGATGATTTTAGGATCGACACGCAGGGTTTCGTAGTCAAAGATGGGCTGTTTGATAAGACCAGCGAGCATGGCCACGGCTTGCACGGCTGATGGCAACGTAACCATGTGTAGGGCGTGGCGATTCTTTTTTGACAGCAGGCTGACCACATCAACTTCATAGGTCAGCACTTCACCAAACTTGGCGCGCATATCATCGTCAATGTTGACGATCTCGGCTGTCGGGATTTCCCAGCGCCACACGGTATTGGGTCCGTATTGCTTGCCAATCAGTTTGGCGATAGCGTTGGCCGCATCATAGGTCTTGAAGTAGTAGAATGCGCCAGACGGGAAAGATTTGTTACCAAGATAACTGCCATTCGCCGCCGCCAAATCCTCTTTGACAATCGGTTGATCATGCCAGAACCGAAAGCAAATCGAGCATGACCACGGGCCTGCCATACCTTGAATGCCGGTGTTGCCTTCGGGCAATTTCACCGCTTCGACTGGCGTGGTTTCATTCCAGAGGAATGACAAAAAGTCAGCACCATTATTAGTAGACATGTGTAAAGCCTTTCTGTAGAACTAAATTTAATTTATTGAAACAGGCCGCCGGCCACGAATCGAACGTGTACGCCAGTGCCGGCGGGAACCTACACCGTCTCCAACCACTCCCAGAAGTCAACGGCCGGTTGCACATCAGCCCCACGCACCGCCATGCGAATGTCACCGTAGAGCGCTGTGAGAATCGCCGTCAGCATGGTCGCCTGTTCGGCCGGGCAGGAGTCCACCCACTCGGCGCCGTGATAGAAGTCGTAAATCATGCTGGCACCTCTTCTTCCTTATTCGGCAGAGTTTCAATTTTGGCAGGAACGCCAAATGAAGAATCGAGAATGATACTCATTGCCTGGTTGCGCGATTTCGCTTTGAGCTGCTTGACAAGTTGGTCAAACTTCTTAACCTCATCAATTGGCAGTCGCAAGAGAACCTGCACCGATTTGTTTTCTGTGCTTACCACTGTTGCCACCTCCATAAATTCCTAAAAACGAAACTTGATATATGTATGATAGCACTAAATTGCTAAAATAGCAACCGTCAATTTTGCAAGAATTCCTATTTTAGAAATGATAAATTTCGTTTTTGTCACTTTTCTTGCGATGCTATCGGATAGATAGCATTATAAATTGACAGTTCTTGAATTTGGCCACAAAATAAATTTCTATTTTAGAAATTTCATAGTTGACAACCGTCACAAAACCTGATATCATTGCTGATATAGAAATACATCCCTATTTTCGGTTAAAATTTCTATATCAGCAATTTACACCGCCGCTCGCACGTTCACAACCACATAGCGCATCCGGGCAGTAGCCGACCTGGCAGCCGATGGTTGCAGCGGTGAATCACCGGACAGAGTGCGCAGTGACAGAGACAACCAGTCCATAGCACGAAGTAAAACCGACTCTGACGGGTGCTTGTGAAACTGGCACTTACATTCATTTTAGCTATTGAGAGGAGATCACAATGAACGCTAAATTCAATTTCTACAATGGCAATGTTCAGCAGACGCAACGCCCAGTTGTGTCAGCACAGGAGGCACGCGGCCTCGCCAAGAAGACTCTGCGCCGCCTTGGTTCTACATCCTGGGCAATCGTGTTCGTTGACGGGTTGCGCATCACCATCAGCCAACGTGACGGTCAGTGGCAGGTGAATGAGGAGGTGTTCGCCGCATGACAATCCAGTTTCAAGAAAGGATAGGGCCGATAGTTTAGCTGGGAGAACGTCGCCTTTGCACGGCGATGACACGGGTTCGACTCCGCAATGAGCGCACGGCTAGCGCCACCTGGGGAACTAGGTCGTCCGGTTCGACTCCGGCGCGCATCACTGGCAATGATTGTGAGTAGTAGAGAGGGGTAGATATGGAGTACACAGAATTGGAACCGTGGCAGCAGGAGCAAGTTAAGACAAAATTCGCGTTCGATGATCCAACCTTGTACTTGTACGATGTTAGTCCAAATGGACATGTACAAGGCGCAAGAAAAATTGATGATGAGGACGAAGATGCTCACGTGACACGCAAGGGTGAGTGGATCAGTCTTTAAACGAGCACTGCGCTAGTCCGTGCAGAGAACACGGCTAGCGCAGGCGGGTGAGGGTATAAGCAGAAGTGACGAAAGGAAGTATAGCATGAACGAACTACAGCAACAACTTGCGGCGCTACTCAGTATTCTGGACGCTGCCGAGCGCAACGGCGTGGACGTGAAAGTGCGCTTTATGGAGCGCCGCCGGGAGAAAGAAATCGGGTGACGATTCAGGAGTACACGGAGCGCACTGGTGATGCGCTCCGTCAAAATCACCCGCGAAATTACCCGGCATACGCAGACAACCCGATAGCCTGTTGGCGCTACGTATGCCGGTGTTACGGCGCAGGCTTGGCGCCGTATACGGACAAAGAGATTCAGGGCTTTATTACCACGTTGTATGGGCGATGGTTCATCGCGCTAGATATGTCTAGCCGCAGGCCAAAAATTGATAGCAAAGAGTTTACTGGTTGGATCTGGGATGCCTGCTATGATGCCCGGCGGGTGTTGGGTGGCCGATGACGGCTCGGTCTGGTGCGAAGTGGTGCGTGTGTTTTTACCGTTGATTTTTAAAGGATGGTGATATGGGTAACCGAGTGAAAGATCGAAATGTGGACAGCGCAAAGCGCCTGTTGATTCACTATTTCCAAGTGATAGCGAAGAAGTCAGGTGTTGTGCTGGATGTTGACTGCATAAGTGAGATTGGCGAAATTGTTGATTGCATTGTTGCCGCCTCCGTTGCCGCCGCTGTTGATGAGGTGGGCGGCACATACGATTTACAGATTCCAGAGTGATGTGATTTTCCGTTAATTTTAGGGGGGTGGGTGACCATCCCCCATCAACCAAAAAGGCATGGTGTAAAATGGTCAGTAGCTATCAATTTTCCGAGCGACACAACGTTCAATCTGTTTTGTGGGCCATCGGCGGGCTGTCTACACGGCCGTGCGAACGCTGGCGGCGGTTGTCTCGTTTATCGTGGCGCTAATTGCCGGGCTGTGGGCGGCACGGATGGCCGTGGTGACTGCGGCCAAGGCGCTGGGCATTGCCGGCGCGCTGGTGTTGCCGGTGGTGGGTAAGCTGTTGGTAGGAGCGGTGATTATCGCCGCCTTCGCTTTTGTGACAAAGCCAAAGTAAAGCGCCGCTCTCTATGCCACTAGAGAACAGCGCTTAAGTAAAGGAAAAACTAACCATGATCATTGTATCGAACAAATTAGCGCCAGTCAAGCCGATTGACCTAACCGAAGTTATCAACGCTCGTCTTCAGCGACAGGCTGAATATCAGACAGAGTTCAACGCTGGTCGTGATGCGTTCCAACGTGGCGAGTTTCCCAAGGCTGACTGGAGCAAGCCGAAACAGGCAGGCTGGGATTTCGCCGGGGAGGTGGCCTACTTAGCCGCCTGTGAGAATGACAGCATCGGTGTCGAAGAAACCTATAGCCCGTGGCGATAATTGGACAGGGCAACCCCCGGCCCTGACGAAAGGAGAAACATAGTGAGCATCGCATTTCTTGAAGGCGCCGAGTACGATTACGAAGCCAAACGACGACCATCACGGCAGGATTTAGAGCAACGCATTGCCGAACTCACCGCCGCCCTTGCCGACGCCCAAGCCTACAACGCCACGCTGGTCAACGACCTAGCGAAAGTGCAGCGACGTGTCAACGAACTGGAAAGCAATTTCGCCGCCGCCAACGAAGCACTGCGCCTGGCTGCTGAACGTGTGGCGGACGTTGAAGCCATGTACGAATTCGAGGCGACGCACAACGGGCTGCGCATGATTGAGATCGGCGGATTGAAAAAGCGCATTGCCGAACTGGAAGCCGAAAATGGCTCCTTGCAGGAGTCGCTTGACGGCAAAGGCAGGGGCATGTGGGAAGTCATAGACATGAAGGACCGTGCGCTTGAAGAATATGCGCAGATCGTTGCCGAACTCAAGACGCAACTAGCCGACGGCCGCACGTATGCGGAGGGGTGCAAGCCATGAAGAAGAACTTTGTTATCTATCTATCCGTAACGGATAGCCCAAAATTTATCAGTGGCCGCCGCATGGTGGTGCAGATAACTAGACAAGGGATTAAGCGGAAATCGAAGCAATACGTTGTAGCGGGCGCCAGCCGACGCCGCATGTTGCGAGTACTGGAGGCAATGGAATGAATAAGGCGAAAGAGTATATTGAATTTCTCAAGAGCAAGAATCAGCTAACCACCGGCGCCGGTTTGAAGCCGGACGAGATGCACCCGTCGCTCTTCCCTCACCAACAGGATGTAGTCGCCTGGGCCTTGCAACGGGGCAAGGCTCTCATTGCTGCCAAGTTCGGCATGGGTAAGTGCCACGGGTTAGGAACCAAGATTCTAATGGCCGATGGCACGATTAAGAATGTCGAGGATGTGCAAGTTGGTGATCAGCTGATGGGTGATGACAGTACGCCGCGCAATGTGCTTTCCTTGGCGCGTGGCCGTGAACAGATGTACCGCATCACGCTCAAGAATGGCGACAGCTACACTTGTAATGAGTCGCACATGTTGAGCCTGAAAGTATCGAATTCTTTCTCTGGCTACCACCTTGGTGATGTCGTTAATGTTTCTTTGCGTGACTATCTCCATTTTAGCCACAGTGTAAAGCTGAACAAGGTAAAGCATTATAAGGTTGCGGTTGATTTTCCGGCTCAAGAAGTGCCAATGGATCCTTATCTATATGGCTTCTGGCTCGGTGATGGGCATTGCGCCGGTCTTTCGTGGACCATTAACAATCAAGATAAAGAGATTGTTGGAGAGATTTACGCTTTTGCCGAAAGCAAAAATCTGAAAGTCAGAGAATCAGTAGAGAGAGGGTGTACCACATACTCTGTAGCAAGATTGAATGGCCGCAGTGATACAAGCCAATTGTGTGATGAGTTTTATTTCATCAAAGACAGTGGCAAGACTGGTGAAAAACATATTGATGCTCGCTATCTCAAGAACAGTCGAGGTGTGCGCCTGCAACTATTAGCTGGCTTGCTCGATACAGACGGATATCTCACCGATAAGTGCTATGAGATAGCAACCAAGTGGGCAGGGTTGCGCGATGACATTTTGTTTCTGTGTCGGTCATTAGGCTTTTCTGTACGCCATGCGCCCAAGGTGGTCAATGGCGTAACTTATTATCGCATTTGGATCAGTGGTCACACTCACCTGATTCCTTGCATCACTCGCAAAAAAGCAGGGGAACGCTGCCAGATCAAGAATCCGCTCGTTTACGGATTTACAGTAGAAGCACTGGGCGAAGGCGATTATTACGGTTTCGAGATTGACGGCAATCACCTTTATCTGTTGGGTGATTTTACGGTTACGCACAACACTCGTATGCAGATTGAGATTATGCGCCAGGTGCATC
>JAMHWA010000045.1:0-1265 GCA_035911175.1 Alphaproteobacteria bacterium | reverse complement strand
GCGCGGGCGGTCGCTTGGTCAGCATTCACGGTCGGGACGGAGTCGGAGACTCGCGCGACATAGCCACGCCAGCTTGATGCTTGTGCACGTACTTCGCTGACCGCCGTGTTCTGCGCTATGCCTTGTGCGTCAGCACTCGCGGGCATGTTTAGCGTTACACCCGAGCGTAGACGGTTGATGTTGTTGCCAATGAACGCATTTGGGTTTGCGCGCTGAATGGCAATCATCATTTGTTCGATCGACACGCCGGCTTGAACGTTACGTCCGGCGATGCCTGAGAGCGTATCGCCTCTTTTCACCGCATAGGCGGAGCCATCGGAAGCGACTGATGCTGCAGGTGACTCGACAGGGCTAGCCGCAGTAACGCGTGGCGCAGCGGGCGCTTTTGCCGTGGTCGCGGGCGCAGATTGCGCTGGAATTGGTGGACGTGCCGGTTGTGATGGCTCAATGGTCTGTGGTGCAGCGGCACCGGGCGGATCGAGAAGAAATACATACTCACGCACCAAGCGACCCGTGCTGGAGTTCACCTCAAGCAAGATATCCAGATACGGATCATTTACCGCTTGACTGCTAGTCAAACGAACGTACGGCTGGCCATTGGGGCGCTTGAGCACCTGCGCGCGCACGTTTTGGAGCACGCCTTGGTATTCGACATTGGCCGCGCGATAAACCGCCGGCGAGGCGACGTTGGCGCGAATCGAGTCAGCATCGTCGCCAGGCGATGTGGCCAAATCGACCTCGGCCACCAGCGGCTGGCCAAGCGCGGTGGTCACACTCAGGCGACCCAATCCGAGCGCGGAAGCGTCTGTTGCGGCAAGTACGCCGGCAAGGATGAGTGATGCAACTAATGGTTTATGGCGCAGCATGCCGCCCTCTGATTTCTGAAATAGAGAAGAAAAATAACATCATGGGGTTGCCGCCGCAAGCTCAGATTTAGCTTTAAGTACAAGCTCGTGTGAGCTTGTACTCACACTCTTTCTGTGCGTTGTTAAGAAATCCCCAAGATGTTGTGTTGCGCTGCAATCCGCAGCACCACATCTTGTGACCCGTACGTTACATGCTAAATGTCATTGTCATGCAACATTATTGTTGAATTTTCGCTACAACGCAGCAACGAGGGCGTCACCCATGGCTTGAGTGCCGACAACATGCTCACCGGGAAGCGCAATGTCGCCTGTCCGTAGACCAGTTGCGAGCACGGAGCGAACCGCCGTTTCAATGCGCTGAGCGATGTCGGCACGACCAAACGTGTAGCGCATCATCAT
>JAMHWA010000044.1:0-43651 GCA_035911175.1 Alphaproteobacteria bacterium | reverse complement strand
GTCTGCGAGGTTGGCAAGATTATCGGGAATGAAAAACTGGCCGACAGCAGCCTTTATTTTTGGGCTGAGGGTACTGGTCTTTCAAATAACCTTGAATCTATCATTCAGGTGCTGAAAACCAACCCCAACACGAAAGACATGTTTCCCGAATACGAGCAACGATTCCGTGACTTAGCGGCGACGGTGATGAAAAAGCCGCGTCACCCTCGCGAGGGCGCAGGGACACTGCATGTTGAGCGCGCAACTACTTCAAGCGCCAACGAGTCCCTAGGCCGCCAATAAATTCTTATAACGAATGCGCTTAGGTGTGACAGCAGCTTCACCGAGGCGCTTTTTCTTGTCCTCTTCATAATCGGCGAAGTTACCCTCGAACCATTCGACATGGCTGTCGCCCTCGAAGGCGAGGATGTGGGTGGCGACACGGTCGAGGAACCAGCGGTCGTGGCTGATGACCACGGCACAACCCGCGAATTCGAGCAATGCATCCTCGAGCGCGCGCAGGGTTTCGACATCCAGATCGTTGGTTGGCTCATCGAGCAGCAGGACGTTCGCACCCGTTTTGAGCATTTTGGCAAGGTGCACGCGGTTGCGCTCACCACCCGACAGGCTGCCGACCTTTTTCTGCTGATCGGAACCTTTGAAGTTGAAGCTGGAGCAATACCCGCGCGATTTTACGGTTATTTTTCCGAGCTCTATCACGTCAGTTCCACCTGAAATTTCTTCCCACACGGTTTTCTTGTCGTCGAGGCTATCGCGCGACTGGTCGATATAGCCGAGCTTGACGGTTTCGCCGACTTTAAAAGTGCCTTCGTCTGGTTGTTCCGCTCCCGTAATCATCCTGAATAAGGTTGTTTTACCAGCGCCGTTTGGCCCAATAATGCCGACAATTCCGCCCGGTGGCAGGCTGAAGGATAGGTTGTCGATCAATAAGCGGTCGCCAAAGGCTTTTTTGAGGTTAGATGCTTCGATAACATTCTGTCCAAGTCGCGGAGGAACAGGGATAATAATCTGTGCGTTCGATGTGCGTTTATCCTGTTGTTGGCTAACCATTTCCTCGTAGGCCTTGAGGCGTGCCTTGGATTTGGCTTGGCGCGCCTTAGGCGAGCTGCGTACCCATTCCAATTCTTCCTTCATGGCTTTGGCGCGGGCGGACTCTTCGCTCGATTCCTGTTTGAGCATTTTGGCTTTTTGATCCAGCCAGCTGGAATAGTTGCCCTCGAATGGCTTACCCTCGCCACGGTCGAGTTCAAGCGTCCACGCGGTGATGTTATCGAGGAAGTAGCGATCGTGCGTCACCATCACCACCGTGCCCGCGTAGTTGCGCAGGAAATTTTCGAGCCACGCCACGGATTCGGCATCCAAATGGTTGGTCGGCTCATCGAGTAGCAGCATATCGGGCTTTTCAAGCAGCAAGCGCGCCAGTGCCACGCGGCGTTTTTCACCGCCCGAGAGTTTGGTCACATCCGCATCGCCTGCGGGGCAGCGCAGGGCATCCATCGCCACTTCGGCCTCGCGCTCGAGATCCCACGCGCCGGCATGGTCGATGGCGTCTTGCAGCTTGGCGGCTTCCTCGGCCACGTCGTCGTTATAGTCGGCCATGATTTCGTTGTAGCGATCGACGAGGGCTTGCTTTTCCTTCAGCCCATCCATGACGTTAGCCAGCACGTTCTTGCTAGCATCAAGCTTAGGTTCTTGTTCCAAAAAGCCGACTTTGATGCCCTCGGCCGCCCACGCTTCGCCGTTAAATTCAGTGTCTTGCCCCGCCATGATGCGCAACAGCGTCGATTTACCCGAGCCGTTATGCCCCACAATGCCGATTTTGGCGCCCGGGTAGAACGATAACCATATGTCGTTCAACACTTTTTTGCCACCTGGGTAGGCCTTGCTCAGGCCTTTCATGACATAAACATACTGGACGGACATAATGCACCACCTTCATAAAACGGTAATAATTCGCTGCTATAACTAACATTCCCGACAATTTTAGCAAGCAAGCGAAAGCCGCCCTTATGAAAAAAGAACTCGATTCATTTCGTGAACGCCTGAATAGGGGCAATGAGCCAGCGCTAACCACTAAGCAGCTCAATGCGGCGGTGCGCGAGCTTAAGTATTTGCCGAGCATGCTGTTGGATGAATTGATGGTCCGAGTGTCGGAAGAGGAAATGGCGCAAATGGAGCCCTACCTTGCTGACTTGAGAAGTGTTTTCTTCAATCACGTTGGCCAGTGTTTGTATAACCCTTCGGCTTCGAACCCGCACCCTGAAACTCTTACCGACCTGCGCGAGCGTTTTGTCGATGGTGAGGAAAAGCTTATTAATTTTCTACAATCCCACGGGGTTCAGTTGAACGATGGGGCGCAAGCTGCTTTTCAGGCTACGTACAGACAGCTCTGCCACCGCGTAGAAAATGTGATGATGGGGAAAACTATCGGCGCACAGGCTGGGCAATATTTGCTGCAATAGGTATGGGGAACGCAGGGTAATGACGCGCGATAAGACATTTACAGAATCACTCAGCGAACGCTCGGCAGCGTTGTTAGAAAGCCAATCGCTCGCCGAGAAAGTGATTCATTGGCTGACATCGCACCCGTTGGATGAAACGTTTTTGCAGCGTCACCTGCGCCATGCGCGTTTCGATCAGGACGTGGCGCAAAGCCTGTCGCCGCATTATGCAAAAATTGCGGAAGTGATGAACGATGCGGTCATTGGGTCACTCTATAGTAGCTATCAGCGGATAGGGGAGGTGCCAACGCGCCGCCAATTTATCAACCGCTTGCAAAAGGCGCAAGATGCGCTGCCCGAACGGTTGCGCGAGCAGATACCAGACATTACTGACGCACAAATAGCAATGGTGGCAACATTGCACGATGATTGGCGTTCTCGTGTGTTGCACTACACGCGGCACCTACAGCAAGCGGCACAAAAAGCTGCTGCTGGCCCGCAGCGCTAACCCCGTTTTTCCCTAAAAAATTCGCGCAATAGCGCGCCGCATTCGGCTTCCATCACCCCGCCGATGATTTCAGGCGCGTGGTGGCAGGTGGGCTGGTTGAAGATGCGCGGCCCATGCTCGATACCGCCGCCTTTGGGGTCGTGCGCGCCATAAACAATCTTGCCGATTTTGGCGTGCGCGGCGGCGGTGGCGCACATGGCGCAGGGTTCGAGCGTGACATAAAGCGTGTAATCCGACAGGTCTTTGCGCCCGAGTTTGCGGCAGGCCATTTGGATGGCGAGCAGTTCGGCGTGCGCGGTGGCATCGCGCCGCATCTCGACCTCGTTATGGAAGGTGGCGATGGCCACCCCATCCGCCCCGACAATGCTGGCGGCAATAGGCACTTCGCCCAGCTCGGCGGCGGTTTTGGCAATGGCAAGGAGGCGGGCAATGGGCTGCTGAGGCATCGCTTAATCCTGCGCGCGCGTGCGGGTGGCGCCAAGAATCAATGCGTCGAACTCGGCTTTGGAAAGGGGGCAACCTTCGTGGAGGATGGTCATTTTGGGCCCCTCGACGAAGCCTTTGCCCTGAACATAAATTTCCGCCACGCCAAGTGGCTTGGTCTCCACGCGGCAGGCCAGTGATTCGTAGCGGTAGTAGGTATAATTAGCGACCATGACCAACCTCATTATTTAGTCGAAATTGCTTTCTGGCTAAAGCAGGGTCAACATATTCGATGGCAACCCACGGCATGCCAATCGTGTTGCCTGCTGCGGCTTTCTCGTGGTTCGCGACGGCTTTTTCGACCCATAATTGTTTCATCGGAAATTTGGCGTCGTGCATGTAACAGGTATGGGTGAGTTGCGAGCAAGTGAGTAGTTTTTCCATCGCCGCTTCGACGTCGGTTGCTGAGGATTTGGTATCGAGCAGTGGTAGCGGAAAGAGATCTAGTTGCTTGCCCATATCGTGCATGAACAGGGCATAGCTTTCGAAATCATGTGGGGTTTTAAAGATGTCGGAGAAGGGCTGCTGTCGCGCCGTGCCTTTTGCGGTGCCCACTTCGCTTACCTCATCAAGCGTTTGGGTGCTTTTGTCTTTGCTTACCAGCATCTCGTTGAATGTGTGGCGATCAGAGTCGGTGGTTTCTGCGGAACCAAGGCGATTTAGGAATTGTGCAAGGTCGTTATAGTCGCTCAACATTTGGTTGCTGCGCCTGAGCTTATTCATGATGGTGGCGGCTTGTTTGGCGGCCTGATCATCGTGCTCGTGAGTGGCCTTATGCAGCAAGCCATTCACATGGGCTTTGATGTCGTCGGGCAGGGCTTCAAACGATTTGATCATTTCATCGTGCGTGCGAATCACCTTGAAAAAATGGTGGGTGATGCGTGTTGCCATGCGCGCTTGTTCACGTGGGAGAAACTGGATTTCGGCGCCAAATCCATCGACGCTGGTTTGGAGTACTTGCTGTATAAGCCCGTTATTGCGCATAAACCATGGCTGGATGTTTGACGGTAACCCCTCGACCTTAGTTTTGGGGGTTAGTTTTTGTAACAGCCGCGTGGATAATGTATCGAGCACGTCTTTATCGCTGGAGACCAAGCTTACCCGCACTTCGTCCTTGAGGGGCTTCGATTCGAGGCCGGGGATGCTTTTTTTACGTTTCGCGCTTTCAGGGGCTTTGGCGCCAGCCGTTTTAATACTTAAATCGAAGTGATTGTTTTTTGCCAGCTGGTTAAAGCTGCGCACGCGGATAAACTCGTTCTCGATGTCAAGCAATTTGGCAATGACTTCCGCCTTCGATTTGCCGGCGGGTTTCTCCTTGCCTGCATCACGCGTAGCATCAGGGATTTTGTAGGCATCGCCGATGGCCGCTGCCAGCAGAGTTCGCTTTAAGGGTTTGGTGACAACGGTTCGCGTATCGACGGATTTGTGTGCGGCAACGGTTGCAGCATAAAGTGCATGCACGCCTTCGACAATGGCCGCATTGACGAGGCTTTGCTGCGCAGCCTCGCGGCGGGTATCCATATCTGGGCTTGGCGATGGCTGGGTGGGTTGTTTCATCATTGCAAAGGAGTGGCGGTTGAGTCGTGAAAGCAATGTAGCATAGGTGGCATTAACAATGGATTAATGGATAAAACCGTTGCGCCAGCCCCGTAACGCCACACATAGCAGGGTTGAGCGGGCTTGAACAGCGGATTGCGGCTGCTTTGCGCAGTGAATTGTCATCAAATCTTCAAATACAAGCCGCCTAAGACCTGTAGTATGGCACGATGTATGACGACGAAGATGTTGTTGAGGGCTATCATGCGGGCGGTAAACGGCTTTCACGCACCCTGATTGAGCCAAGAGACGCGACGCATGCAGAATTTGTTGCTGCACGCGCGTTACTGACGCGCACGCCCATCGCCCAGTATTTCTCGCAATGTTTCTCGGAAATTGCCCAATCGCGCGCGGCGGAGCATGGGGCGCCGCAGGCCTTGCGGCACAACATAGCAGTCAGCATTGCGCATGAGGGCGGCGGGTGCCGTGTTGCGGCGGCAACCTACAACCCCGAGCGCCACGAAATCGAGCGGCATGAGGGCTGGGTCGATTCTGTCGAGCAGGCAGTGGAGCTGCTTAATAAGCATATGGGGGCATCGGTCAAATATCGCGCGGGGATAGAAGCGCTGAGGCAGCAAAAACACCGCATGCAAGGCACAGGCGAAAAAACGCCAGACTAGCGCTTGCGGAATGCCTCGAGGCTGATGACTTTTTCGTCGTTCGCGGCGTCGTTCGTGTCGCTTGGGGCGTCTTCTTCAAACGCCGCCATAGGCGGTTTTTCGTTACCATTTTTGCCGGTGGCAGGGCAGGAGACAGGCTCCTCCTTCGCGGGGCTGCTCGTGCTATTGGCGGGCATTTTGCCATGAAATTGCAGGCCGAACTTGATGGAAGGGTCGGCAAAGGCAGTCAGCGCGTCGAACGGCACCACCAATTTTTCGGGGATGTTATTGAACGAAAGCATAAGCGAGAATTGCTTGTCGGTAATTTTTAGATCCCAGAATTGATGTTGAACTACAATCGTAATTTCCTCTGGGTAACGCGCTTTAAGCTGCGGCGAGATGCTCACACCCGGGAAATTGGTTTGGAACGAAATGAAGAAATGATGCTCGCCCGGAAGACCGAATTTATCGACATGGATGAGGGCTTCCTTCACCACGTTGCGCATGGCGGAATCGATCAGGCCTGGATAGTCAATCGTATCGGTCATAATTTCAATCCGTTCTATTCTGGCGGCGATTTGCGTTGTCCTTGGCGTACTCGAATCCTCATGTAGCGCTGCTACACTGCGGTTCTGCGTGCGCCAACTCCTAGCAACTCATCCACCATAATGGAACTTATGTTCGGTGGAACTTTATTTTTTGAGCAACCTTGCTTGGATGCTCGCATAAGGTTCATTCCTAGCGGGTTTTTAGGAGAAATGCTAGTGAAATCGTGACTTGCTCCCCTTGTATATCTAGGCCGTGCGAGCCAAGGGCGAGCCGCTTGCGGCGGGAGTTTGAGGGTTAAGACCCTCATCAGACGCGAAGCGCTAGACAAACACTTCGCGCGGCGAAGTGAGGGGATTCTGTTGCCCGGCTCCCCTCGGGCCGCGTTTACGAGCTAGAGCTCGTCAAGCCACACTAAGCGGCGAGACGGGCTGCTACGACGGTGTTGTCGTTAGCTGCAACGAGTGCTACGTTGTCGTTTGCACTTAGAAATTGATCCGATCAAAGCAGATCACGCTTGGCAAAAGCAGCGCCTTTATTGCAGTTGTCGATGCTAATTCAGGCCCAGACTTTGTTTTGCTTCCAGTGATTTCTGCTGAAATCACTATGAAGCGCCACTTCGTGGGCTCATGGCTGGCTCGGTCTACTGACCTCGCGCAGTTATCATGCGCCCTCAAAATCTTGGTGGACCTGCCGGGCTCCGCCCCCGGGTCCAATCTGACTATTCCGCGATACGTTTATCACCATAGTCACCTTGCGATGACCCCTAAACTATACTGGATAATGGGGCGGCGCGCAAGGTTAGACTGGCGCGCTTCGCGCCTGATGGGGCCCTTTGGCTCAGTATTGCTTTGGGATTGCCTCTCTACGCTTTGCTTCGAGTGCCCCAAACCCCGCCGCTACGCGGCTCGCCCTTCGGGCTACGCACCGCCACTAAAAACGTTAGGTTGACCAACCCTCTCGTAGCAAGGCTGCCGTCACACAACTGTCATGAACTTTCTGCGCCATTGTCATCAAACTGTCATGTTTCTCTGATAGGGTGAGAGTAAGGAGAAATCTATGACCGACGCAACAAACCCAACCACCCCAGCAACGCAAGCCCCCGCGGCCGCGACAGCATTGGATACGATCATTAAGTTGGATGGCAAGGAAGTTGAGCTAAAGGGCATTACGGTTGAGCAAACCACCGCCATGTATGAGGCATTGCCTGCGGAATATAAGCAGCGCGCCGATGCCTATGCCAAGATTGCTAAGAATATTGAGCGCGTTATCAAAGATCTGCCTGCCGGCATGAGCGTTGGCAAGGCGTGGGAAGAATACACGCAGGCGTTTGACAGCACGGGCAAGTTTATCAAGGACGGCTCCAAGCCATGGCTGGAGCAATTCCATACGGCGGTAGAGGGTACGCCGCTTGCCGCACTGCGCACGGGCGACAGCTTGGCTGAAATCATGGGCAGTGCCAAAAAAGGCGTGGGCGCTGGGATTTCGGATGCTACGGGTGCCGTAGGCAATTTCGGTAAACTGCTTGAAGTGCTGGGTGCCGAAGTCAAGGGTGCCACCAAAGATGCATTCGGTATTGCTACTGTCAGTGATGCTCAAGCCAAGGCGCTGGGCACGGTGTTCGCTGCTGCAGAATTCCACGAGAGCGCGGTGCGCCAAGGTTTGCCAGTGTTGGATGCAAGCCTGAACAATCTGGTAGTGAAATATCCACTCGCAGCAGCGGGTGCGGCGGCGGAGCATGCAACCGCCAGCGTGCCGATTGCGAGCGATGTCTGGTCGTATATCGTGGCGGCTGCGAAATTTGTGATGAACTTGTTCTCCAACGCGTTTGGTGAGAATGCCGATAAAAATCTGCCATTCTTCGACAACTTGGCCAAGGCGTGGGAGAAAACTTCCTATTCGGCGTCGCTGGCTGAAGCACGTGGTGAGCAAGCCGCGAAAAACCCAAGCCTCAGCTTTGGCGAGCGCCTTGAAGCGCGCGTGAAAGCGGGTGAAACCGAGCGTGCAGCGGCGAAGCTTGAAGCAGCACAGGTGGAACAAAAACTGAATGTGCCCGAGGGCACGGTGGCCGCTGCTAACGGTAAAGCGCCGTTTGTGGCGCCTAACGGCACGCTGAATCAAACAACCCCTGATGCTTCGGGCAAGCCTGAAGTGAAACCCGTGCTGGGCGCGGATGGCAAACCTGTTGACCGCGTTGAGCGCATTGTTGGCGCCGCAGCTGGTGTATTTCCTGAAACGACCAAAGCGCTAAAAGAAGGCGACCCGACGACGATTGCAGGCGTTGCTGCGGGTACGGCGCTTGCAGGTGCGGCAGGCTACCAAGTAGCGCGTGGTGGGCTGGAAGGCGCAGTGCGCACCTACACAGGCCATGATGCGAAGCTGGCGGACAATGCAGCGAAAGATGCCGCTAAACTTGATGCCAAGGCGACCCGCATGGAAACGGGCCAGAAACATTTCTTCGAACGCAAGGCCGACCCCGATGCTTTGAGAGAACAAGCCAGAGCACTGCGTGCGAAAGCCGTCCCCCATGCCGCCGCTGCGGAAGATATTGCTGCGGGTGTGAAGCACTTGGCTGGCAGCGATAACCGCGCGGCTGCTATGGTGGGTAAGTTGGTTGAAGGTGCTACCGAGAAACACTCGAACTGGAATGTGCTGCGCAATGGCGGCCGCCTTGTTGGTGATGCGTTTGGTGGCACGATGAATGTTATGCGTTCCAGCGTGGCGACCTTTGTTACCGACGCTGCGCCTATCGTTGCCGGTTTAGGCAAGGGCGCGGCGACGGTTGCCAAATTTGCCCGTGCCATTCCAGGTGTTGGTGTTGTTGCAGGTGGTGGCATGATGGCCTTTGCCGCATCCGCACACGCCGATACGGTGGATGGCGAGAAGCTGAGCTATTTTAAACAGCTCGACCATGACCATAAGCAAGGCAAAGTGACCGATAAGGAATACGCTTATTACCGCAGCCTACAAACGGGCTATGTTGCATCTGGCCTTGGTGGATTGGCCACAGCGGGCGTTTCCGAAGTTGTTAAAGTGAGCCTTGAAAACATGGATCCCGTGAAGATGGATAAGTATTTGCCAGAGTCGCTGGTGAGCACCGTGAAAGGCTTGGTTGCTGGTGATACACCCGCGGGCGTACTGGGTGCTCCTGATAAAGGGCTCGAAGCAGCAGCGGTAGCGGCGACGCAGAAGGCCGAGCAAGCACGCATCGCGCAAGTGGTGGCGGATTCGGCAACGGATATCCAGCGTGCGCGCATGGCGGCAAACCGCACCCCGTTTGCCAAAACGCAGGTGCAACTGGGCAGCACGGTGACGGACATGCCAGCCCCAACGGGCAACCTGCCGCAAGGCAACACCGCGCAAGCATCGCTGCCACCCATGGCCTAAGCCTTAACGGCTGTTAGCAATCGTTAATCCTTTCTTGCCTGCGCTGGCGCGGCTGGGCTAGCATGTGCCTCAACGAAACGAGGTGAGTATGAGCAAGGTTGCCCTGATGTCGGACGCGAAACCCATGGATGAAACCTTCCAAACCAAGCGCGCGACAAGCCCTGCGCTTGAGGCCATTTTGTATGACCCCATTCCCGTGCTCGACCACGGCTTTGTGCGGGTGATCGACTATATGGGTGACGATGCAGCCATTGTGCAAGCCGCGCGCGTTTCCTATGGCCGTGGCACCAAGCAAGTGAGCCAAGATAAGGGCCTCATCAATTACCTCATGCGGCACTGGCATTCCACGCCGTTTGAAATGTGCGAAATTAAATTCCACGTCAAGCTGCCGATGTTTGTGGCGCGCCAGTGGATTCGCCACCGCACCGCGAACGTGAACGAATACAGCGCGCGCTATAGTATTTTGGATAAGGAATTTTACATTCCAAGCGTTGACCAATTGGCGCCACAATCGAAAGCGAACCACCAAGGCCGCAGCGGCGACACGCTCAGCCCTGCCGAATCCGCGCGCGTGCTCGACATCCTGAAAAACGACGCGCTGCAATGCTACGACCATTACGAAGAGCTGATGAATTGTGACGCAAGCGGCAATGTGCTCGACGAAGGCAAGAGCGGCATTGCGCGCGAGTTAGCGCGCATGAACCTCACCATGAATTACTACACGCAATGGTATTGGAAAATTGACCTGCATAACCTCATGCACTTCCTCATGCTGCGTGCGGATAGCCATGCGCAATACGAAATCCGTGTCTATGCCGATGCAATGATGGATGTGGTGAAAAAATGGGTGCCGTTTGCCTACGACGCGTTCGAGGAGCACCGCCTGCATGGCAGCCGCCTCTCGCGCAGCGGGCTTGGCGTCGTGAAGCGCATGATTGCGGGTGAGAAGGTGACGCAGGAGACGAGTGGCCTCACCAAGCGCGAGTGGGATGAGCTGATGGGAACGCTGGGTTAACGACCTAGTTCGTTTTGATCATCGCGCTGATTAACGTAATCGCGCCATTTTTGGCCAGAAGTATCAATTGAGGGCTGCTGTTGTGGAGTCCTGCTACGTGTAAGCAATGCTTCGCGCTCGCGTAGCGCTACGTTGGTCTGCATCTCTTTCAATTCTTCAACCTGACCGTCTAGCTTACCATAGTTGTAGCCAAACAATGCGCCTGAAAGCCCGATGGTTCCACCGACGAAGCCTACAGCTGCATTTAGCCATTTATTATCCCAGCTTCTCTCGGCGTTTGGATTTACCGCATAGAGTTCCCGCTTTTTATTGGCGTACATGTAGCCAAGCACGGCACCACCTAATGGTCCTGTAAAAAAACCAAGAGCGCCTAGTGCCAAACTGTTATCGGATTTAGCCATAGTAAACACCATAGCCCATTTGGCCGCCGCAAAGTATGAAGTTTTTATGACGATTGCGGTGTGTCTAGGCGGCCTTCACCTTCGCATCGTAATAGCGAAACAGGAACGGATTGGCGACGATGGACAGCATGGCGCCCGCGAGAATGAGATTGTAGAGATCGTCAGAAATAAGCCCGCGTGTGAGGGCAAGCCCGCCCAAAATAAATGAGAACTCACCAATTTGGGCAAGGCCAATGGCCACGGGGTACGCCACGTTGCGCGGCTGGTTGAACCAACGCGTGATGGCAAGTGCCGCAATGCTTTTAGCAACGACAATGGTGAAGAAGGTGAGCACCACCGCCAGCGGCTGGGTGACCAGCGTGGCGGGATTGAACAGCATGCCCACCGAGACAAAGAATAGCACCGAGAACGCATCACGGATTTGCAGCGAGCTCTCGGCAGATTTGCGGCCAATCGCGCTTTCACTGAGCATGACGCCGGCAAGGAAGGCCCCAAGCGCCAGCGACGCATCGAACACTTCGTAGGCAACAGCGGCGAAACCCAGTGCAATGGCCAAGGTGCACAATGTGTTGAGTTCCTCGGAGCGCAGTTTTGCCACGCGCACCAGCACCCATGGCAACAGCCTGCGACCCACCACCAGCATGAACACAAAGAACGCAGCAATTTTCACAAGGATTGTAGCGGCGGTACCGGCAATCAAGCCCGCGGAGGCGACTTGCGTGCCATTGTTGATTTCGGCCAGTAGCGGCAGCATGACAAGCGCCAGAACCATGGCGATGTCCTCGACGATCAGCCAGCTGATGGCAATTTTACCGCCCGAACTTTTCAGTAGGTTGCGCTGTTCAAGCGAGCGGATGAGGACGATCGTGCTGGCGACCGACAGTGAAAAGCCAAACACAAGCGATGGCAGTAACGCATGCCCAAGAAACGTGGCGAGCGCTGTGCCCACTAGTGTTGCGCAGAGCATTTGTGCCAGCGCGCCGGGTAGGGCAATTTTGCGGCTATCTAGCAAATCGCGCAGCGAAAAGTGCAATCCCACGCCAAACATGAGCAGAATGATGCCGATTTCGGCGAGCTGTTTGGCCAGTGATACATCTGCAACGAACCCAGGCGTGTGCGGCCCAATCGCGATGCCAGCCAGCAGGTAGCCAAAAATAGCCGGCAGTTTGAGGTGCTTTGCGGCCATACCAAAAATAAAGGCTGCAACGACACTGGCAATAATCGTGGTAATGAGTGTGTGTTCCATGGCACGAGTATAAGCTAGACAGTGTATTAAACCAAGGATAGATGCTGCATTATCAAGTAGGAGAATATCATGGAAAAAATCATCGAAAAAGGCCTGTTCGCTAGCCGCTGGATTTTGGCACCGTTTTACATTGGGTTGGTGGGCGCGCTCGCGATGCTGCTGCTGACCTTCGCGCAGGAACTGTGGCATTTTGTGGAAGCCGTGTTGGCCAGCTTCTCGGGCATGGAGGGAACCAAGCTCAAGGCGCAGGATGCAATTCTGGCATGCCTTGCGCTAATCGATATTTCGCTCGCGGCGAATTTGATGATTATTGTGGTGTTCTCGGGCTATGAAAACTTCGTCAGCAAAATTGATGTGAGCGACCACGAGGACGCGCCAAGCTGGAAAGGCAAAGTGGATTTCACGGGGCTGAAAATTAAACTCATCGCCAGCATCGTGGCCATTTCAGGCATTCATTTGCTGAAAACCTTCATGGACATCAAGAAATACAGCGAGCAGGAAATCATGTGGATGGTCATCATCCACATGGCGTTCGTAGTCTCAGGCGTCATGCTGGCAGTGATGGATAATTACGTCGCAAAAAGCAAGGCGCTGAATTACAGCAACGACTAGTTCCTGCGTCTTCCTACGCCGCGTCGGTCTTCGCTTTTTTGCTAGGTTTTTTTGCTGCGGCGTTTTCCTCGGTGTCGGTCAGCAGCAGGCGCTGTGTCAGGCGCTCCAGCTTGTTCAGCGCCGCAATATAGGCCTTCGCCGAAGCGACGAGTGTATCCACATCCGCCCCGTGACCCGTCACCAGCTTGCCCTCGTATTCAAGGCGCACGGTGACCTCGGCCTGCGCATCCGTACCGCCCGTGATGGCGTGCACTTGGTAGAGTTTCAGCTCGGCCTCGTTCGCATCCAGCGCCATGGATTTGATGCATTTGAAGATGGCATCGACAGGCCCATTGCCCTCTTTTTTCGCGGTGCGCAAATGGCCATCGATCATCATGCCCAGCCGCGCCATTTGCGGGCCTTCGGAGCCGCACTCGATGGCGAGGTTCGCGAATGCATAGCGCTCATCCGCGCTCTCTACATCCACTAGCGCGAGGATATCCTCGTCAAAGATTTCTTTCTTTTTATCAGCGAGCAGCTTGAAGCGCACGAAGGCATCCTCGAGCTGATTGTCGCCCAGTTTGATGCCCAAATCGGCCAGCTTATCCTTAAACGCCGCGCGGCCAGAATGTTTGCCCATGACAAGGTTGGTTTTGGTGACGCCGACGGATTCGGGCGTCATGATTTCGTAGGTGTCGCGGTTTTTCAGCATACCGTCTTGGTGGATGCCCGACTCATGCGCAAACGCGTTGGCGCCGACAATGGCTTTGTTCACCTGCACGCCGTGGCCCGTGACTTGCGTCACCAATTTGCTCGCTCGCATGAGGTGCTGGCTGTTGACGCCGCACTCAACACCAAACACATCCTTGCGCACTTTTAGCGCCATCACCACTTCTTCGAGCGACGTATTGCCCGCGCGCTCGCCAATGCCGTTGATGGTGCACTCGATTTGGCGGGCGCCTGCTGTTACGGCAGCAAGCGAGTTGGCGGTGGCGAGGCCAAGGTCGTTCTGGCCGTGGAAGCTGAAAATGGCCTTATCGGCATTTTTTGCATTCGCCATGACGTAGCGGAACATGTTGCCGATGGTTTCGGGTGTGCCGTAGCCCACCGTGTCGGGTAGGTTGATGGTGGTGGCACCAGAAGCGATGGCGACTTCGACTGCTTTCACCAAATAATCCAGCTCGGTGCGGGTCGCATCCATCGCGCTCCACTCTACGTTATCCGTAAAGCTGCGGGCGAGGGTGACGGCGTTTTTAATGACCTCGAGCGCCGCATCTTGGCTCAGCTTGAATTGGTGGGTGAGATGGATTTCACTCGTGCTCATGAAGGTGTGGATGCGCGGGCGCTTGCAGTTTTTGAGTGCCTCGGCAGCGCGGCGAATATCCGCTTCCTTGGCGCGCGCTAATGAACAAATCACCGCGTTTTTGGCAGTTTCGGCAATGGCTTTTACGGATTCAAAATCGCCATCGGACGCCATGGCAAAGCCCGCCTCGATCACATCGACGCCCATGCCATCGAGCACCTCGGCGACGAGGAGTTTTTCCTCACGCGTCATGCTCATGCCCGGCGATTGCTCGCCATCGCGCAGGGTGGTGTCGAAAATGATGATGCGGTTAGTAGTCATGGCAATGCCTTCACAACGGAGTTTAGCTTGGCAGCCAACGCCGAGTATGTCAGCTGCCTGAGTTACTAGTTTTTGGTTTGATCCACGAGTTTGTTCTTCCCAATCCACGGCATCATGCGGCGCATTTTAGCGCCCGTGACTTCGATGGGGAGCTTGGTGGTCGCTTCGCGCCATTTCTCGAGGTTGTGCGCACCTTGGGTTGCGCGGTCGCCCATGAAATCGCGGGTGAATTTGCCCGATTGAATATCGGCCAATACGCGCTTCATTTCCGCCTTGGTTTCGGCGGTGATGATACGTGGACCCGTGACATAGTCGCCATATTCCGCGGTGTTGCTGATGCTGTAGCGCATGTTGCTCATGCCGCCTTCATAGAGCAAATCGACGATGAGTTTGAGCTCGTGCATGCACTCGAAATAGGCCATCTCGGGTGGGTAGCCCGCCTCGACGAGGGTTTCAAAGCCTGCGTTCACGAGCGCGGTTACGCCGCCGCAAAGTACTGCTTGCTCGCCGAACAGATCGGTTTCGCATTCATCCTTGAACGTGGTTTCGATGATGCCTGAACGGCCACCGCCCACGCCCGACGCGTAGGACAGGGCAAGCTTTTTGGCGTTGCCGGATTTGTCTTGGTACACGGCGATGAGGCAAGGAACGCCGCCGCCTTTTTGGTATTCACCGCGCACGGTGTGGCCAGGGCCTTTAGGGGCGACCATGAATACGTCCAAATCCGCGCGTGGTTTGATGAGTTCGAAATGGATGTTGAGGCCGTGGGCGAACAACAGCGCCGCGCCTTGCTTCAGGTTATCGGCCAAATCTTGCGTGTAGAGATCCGCTTGGAATTCATCCGGCGTCAGCACCATCACCACATCCGCCCAAGCGGCAGCCGCTTTCGGGTTCATCACCTCAAAGCCTGCGGCTTTGGCTTTCTCAGCGGTTTTGGAGCCATCCTTCAGTGCGATGCGCACGTTTTTGCAGCCTGAATCCTTGAGGTTCAGCGCATGGGCGTGGCCTTGGCTGCCATAGCCGATGATGGCAATATTCTTGCCCTGAATGAGCGAGAGTTCGCAGTCTTTGTCGTAGTAAACATTCAGCGAGGTTTCGTTGACAGGGGTTTGAATGGCAGCGGCTTGCGACATGGTAGAACTCCGATTTTCGTTTTTATTAGGATTAGGAAGGCGTGCTTTTAGAGGGAATTTGGCGGTTTGCCAAGCTAAATTCCTTTTTTACCGCGGGCGACACTGGCCACCCCTGTGCGGCAGACCTCGACAAGGCCAAGGGGTTTCATGAGGCCGATGAACTGGTTCACTTTTTCAGTTGTCCCCGTGATCTCGAACACGAAGCTCTCGATGGTGGTATCGACCGGTTTGGCGCGGAAAATATCGGCAATGCGCATGGCTTCGTTGCGTGCATCGCCAATGCCCACCACTTTCACCAGCGCCAATTCGCGCTCGACAAACGGGCTTTCGACGGTGAGGTCATGCACCTTGTGCACGGGCACCATGCGCTCGAGCAGTGCCATGATATGTTTAATTTTGGAAGCTGAGCCACGCGTGGCGATGGTAATGCGCGACAGCGCGCGCCGTGCATCCACTTCGGCCACCGTCAGCGACTCGATGTTGTAACCGCGCGCGGAAAACAGGCCGACGACGCGGTTCAACACGCCAAATTCATTATCCACCAGCACGGCGAGGATGTGGCGGTCTTCGAGCACCACTTCGTCGGGGATGTCATAGACAATGTCGAGGGTTTCGGTGGTCATGGGATTACCATTTCTTTTTTGTGAATTCTCGTAGCAAGCACCCAAATGCTTGCCGAAAGACTAATAAATACCGCAATGATGCCGATCAAAAAATAAGATACTAGCTCGCCCATAGCAGTTGAACCGCCATGATCGTTTTCTGGAGACACTGAAAAAATCCGTAAATAGTAAGCAATGCACAGTACCAGCCAACCTACAAACGGCGCTGTAACAACGTGCTTTGCAAAAACCATCCACCTGCGATTTGGTTTTGAATATAATAAGAAAACTAGAATTAAAAATGCGGGCACAGCATACATAAATTAAACCCTATTCTTATCAAGCACCCGCGCGGGTTCCTCGGGCCCCAGCACGAGCTCGTGGTGGGCGGCGCCGGCGGGGATCATGGGGTAGACGTTCTCGGAGGGGTCGACCCAACAATCGAACAGCACGGGGCCATTGTGCGCGAGCATTTCCTTGATGGATTCGTCGAGCTTCGCGGGGTCCTTACAGCGCATGCCTTTGAGGCCGAAGGACTCGGCGACGCCGACGAAATCGGGCAGGGCATCCATGTAGCTCTCGCTGTAGCGCGAAGCATAGAACATCTCCTGCCACTGGCGCACCATGCCCATATAGTGGTTGTTCAAAATCATGATTTTGACGGGCAGGCGGTATTGCACCGCCGTGCTCAGTTCCTGAATATTCATCATGAAGCTGGCTTCGCCCGTGATGCAGATGACGGGCTTTTTGGGGTTGGCGATTTGCACGCCAATGGCCGCAGGCAGGCCGTAACCCATCGTCCCCAAACCGCCCGAAGTTAGCCAGCGGTTGGGTTTATCATACAGAATATGTTGCGCCGCCCACATTTGGTGTTGGCCGACATCCGTCGTGACATAGAAATCTTTTTTGCCCAAAAAATGGTTCACGCGGCGCAGGGCGTGCTGCGGTTTGATGTGCTTACCTTTTTGCGCATAGCCGAACGAATCACGCGCGCGCCAACCTTCGATTTGCTTCCACCATTTGGTGAGCGCTTCCTTGTTGGCGGCGAGTTTTTTCTTTTTCCAGATAGCAATCATCATGGCGATGACTTCGGCGGCATCCCCCACGATTGGCACATCCACCTTCACGATTTTGTTGATGGAGGAGGCATCGACATCGACATGGATTTTTTTCGATTTTTGCGAGAATGCATCGAGGCGGCCGGTCACGCGGTCATCGAACCGCGCGCCGAGATTGATCATCACGTCGCACTCGCTCATGCACATGTTAGCCTCGAGTGAGCCGTGCATACCTGGCATGCCGAGGAATTGCTTATCGTTGCCCGCGAACGCGCCCAAACCCATGAGGGTGGTGGTGACGGGAAAGCCCGTCATATGCGCCAATTTAGTGAGTTCCACGCAGGCATCCGCACCCGCGTTCACCACACCACCGCCGACATAGAATAGTGGCTTTTTCGCTTTGGACATTAGCTCCACCGCGCGCTCGACAAGGCGTGGGTCGGCCTTTTTCACGGGCTGGTAGCTTTGGCGGCGCGAACCTTCGGCGCCCTTATAAAGCCCCGTGGCGTTCAATACGTCCTTGGGCACATCCACCAGCACGGGGCCAGGGCGGCCACTCATTGCGACATGGAATGCCTCGTGCATGATGCGGCCAAGGTCGTTCACGTTTTTGACGAGGTAGTTGTGCTTGGTAACGCTGCGGGTGATGCCCACCGTGTCGGCTTCTTGGAAGGCGTCAGTCCCAATCAAATGCGTTGGGACTTGGCCGGTGATGCAGACGAGGGGAATCGAATCCATTAATGCATCCGCCAGCGCGGTGACGGTGTTGGTGGCGCCAGGGCCCGAAGTCACCATCAGTACGCCGCATTTGCCCGTGCTGCGGGCATAGCCCTCGGCGGCGTGGCCAGCGCCTTGCTCGTGACGCACCAGAATATGGCGCAGTTTGTTTTGTTTGAACAGGGCGTCATAGACGGGCAGCACGGCGCCACCGGGGTAACCGAATACCACCTCGGTGCCATTATCGAGCATGGATTGGATGATGATCTCGGCACCCGTTAGCTCGCGCGCGTCGGCCTCCCGCACCTTGGGTTCGCGTGGAGCGGTGCGACGTTCTTGAGCCATAAAATCCTCCGCGCTGAGGCGGATGCGCCGCGCTTTAGCTTCGTTGAGTAGGGTGACTTGGTGCTTGGCGGGAATGAGCGCCCATTGCGACACCGCCCCAGGGGTGACGCCGCAAATATCGGCCACCGCATTGGTGCCGCCAAATTTTGCAATAATGTTTTCTTTGATGTCCATAGGGGATGAGCGTTTAGCTAAACTAAACGATAAAAGCAAGTGCATTTTTAGTTTAGGTGGTTGTTTGATGCTACGGCTTGGTCTGATGACCAAGCCCTTGCGCCGCTTCGCGGGCTGTGGCTCGCTTGCCCAACTCGCCCGTAAGATGGCAAAATTAGAGCCTTTTCGATGGGCGCACTATCGCGTACTTCTGCCGCCTCAGGCAGCTGGTTGCGTAGCCATGTCATTTGGCGTTTGGCATAGTTGCGGGTGTTTTGTTGCGACTTCGATATGGCATCGGCAAGCGCCATTTCGCCGCGCAGATGCGCCATCAGCTCGGGCACACCATGGGCGCGCATGATAGGAATTTCGGGCGAGAGGTTGAGCGCCATGAGTGCCCGCACTTCATCGAGCGCACCGGTTTCCATCATCTTTTCAAAGCGAGTATCAATCCGCCGATACACTTCCTCGCGCGGATGGGTGGCAGCGAAGCAATGGTAGGTCGCATCAGGGAAAAGGGGTGCAGGCGTTTGCTGTTGCCATGCGGCGAGGCTGATGCCGGTGGCCTCGAACACCTCAAGCGCGCGCAAATTGCGCTGGCTATCGCCCGCTTTGAGCTGTGCCGCCATCTCAGGGTCGGCAGCTTCGAGGCGTGTACGCACGGTGGTATCATCGAGCGTGCGCAAGTGCTCGCGCAGCGCATCAGGAATCGGTGGGATGCTGGCGAGGCCATCCATCAGCGCTTTGATATACATGCCCGTGCCGCCAACAAGGAGCGGGAGCTTGCCTTCCGCCCATGTGCGGCGGATGAGGGGTTCGACCAGCTTCAGCCATACGGCGACGGAAGTAGGCTCGTGCGGGGGGAGCACGCCATAGAGTGCGTGTTCGGCTTGTGCTTCCTCCTCGATGCTTGGCCGCGCAGTAAGCACGCGAAGCGTGTCGACCATTTGCATGGCATCGGCATTGATGATGCGCGTGGGGCGCGCCGCAGCAACGGCAAGTGCAAGTGCGGATTTACCCGCCCCTGTGGGCCCCATGAGAATGACAATGGGGTGGTGTGCCACTATTTTACAGCGACAGTGATAAACACCACATCGTTCCCGCGGTTGATGCGTAGTAGCATGAACTCGCGGCCATCCTTTTTGGTGGCGGCAATGGCAGCGCGCAGCGCGGCAGCACTTTCGACCACCGTTTGGTTCGCTTCGACAATAATATCCGCTGGGCGCACGCCGCGCTTGGCAGCCTCGCCCGTGGCATCGATCGCATCCACAATCAGGCCACGCACGGTGGGTTTGAGGTTAAAGCGCTGGCGCAGGGCAGGGGTGATGGGCACGAGTTGCATGCCGAGCACTAGATCCTTCGCGGCGGGTGTTGCTGCACCCGATTTGCCGCTCTTACCACTTGCGGCAGCGGTGTCTTTCTCGTCGGGTACTTCGCCAAGTTTAATGGCCAGCGTAACCTCTTTGCCTTTGCGTAACACTACCACATCGACCTTTTTGCCGATTTTGGTTTCAGCCACATAGCGCGGCAATTTGCGCATTTCGTCAATCTCACGGCCATCGAATTTCACGATGACATCGCCCGCGGCAAGTCCGCTGCCGACAGCAGGGCTTGCGGGGCTGATATCGAGCACCAGCGCGCCGCGCGGCTTGCTCATGCCCAGCGAGTTGGCAATCTCGTCGCTCACTTGCTGGATTTTGACACCCAGCCAGCCACGGCGCACCACGCCATCTTTTTTCAAGGTTTCGATGATGGATTTCGCCATGGCGCTTGGCACGGCAAAGCCGATGCCGATGGAGCCACCCGTGGGTGAGAAAATGGCCGTGGAAATGCCGATGACCTCACCTTTCGCATTGAACACAGGGCCGCCCGAATTGCCACGGTTGATGGCCGCATCGGTCTGGATAAAATCATCGAACGGACCGGCGTTGATGTTGCGGCCACGTGCCGACACAATGCCCGCAGAAACCGAGCCACCAAGGCCGAACGGGTTGCCCACGGCAATCACCCAATCACCCACACGCAAGGCATCCGAATCACCGAAGCTGACAGCAACAAGCGGTTTAGCGGGTTTGACCTTGAGCAACGCCAAATCTGTTTTGGGGTCGCGCCCGACAAGGGTGGCAGGCAGGCGGGTGTTATCTTGGAAGATCACGGCGATCTCGTCGGCATCGCCCACCACATGGTTGTTGGTGACGACATAACCTGACGCATCAATCACGAAGCCAGAGCCCAGCGAGGAGACTTCTTTATCAGGAAGCTGCCCCATCGGTGCGCCGAACTGGCCGAATAGCTGCTTTAACTGGCGATTATGCGGGGTGTCGGGCAGGCTATCGAAATCGAACATGGGGGCGATGACCTGCGCTTGCTGATGCACTTTTTGCGTGGTGGAAATATTGACCACGGCGGGCATGAGCGGCTCGACAATCGGCGCGAAGGAATCAGGTGGAGCCGCAACAGCAGGGTTGGTGATGAGGGCAAGCGACAACGCGCCCAAGGCAAACAAACGACAAAACATGGTCAATATCCTCCAACAATGTTTAGTAGGTGCTTAGCAAACCATCCTGATGCGAGAATGATAGCGCTACTGCTTCATCTCACCCAAAAACCCATCGCTGGGGGAGATGACGATGCTGGTGTCGTCTTTGCTCAGCGTGGTGCGGTAGGCTTGCATGGAGCGGTAGAATTTGAAGAAAGCAGGGTCGCGACCAAAGGCTTCGGCGTAGGTTTTGGTCGCTATCGCGTCGCCTTCCCCGCGGGTGATCTCGGCTTGCTTGCGGGCATCGGCTAATAGTTCGGTGCGTTCACGCTCCGCTGTGGCGCGGATGGTGGTGGCTTGCTCTTCCCCTTCGGCGCGGAAGCGCTGAGCTTCCTTGGTGAAGTTTTTGCGCATGCGCTCATACGTCGATTGTGAAATATCGGCCGGCAAATCAGCGCGCACAATGCGCACATCCACGACCTCGACCCCGAAACCCGAAACATTTTTCGAGGAATCGCCGCTATTTTGACGTAGCGCCACGCCTTGTTTGCCGGAGACTTGGAAGTTCACGTTCTTTTTAATTTGCTTCATGATGGCGCTGCGCTCTTTGCTCAGCAAATCGCTCAAACTGTGGGCGGCCAGCACGCGGCGCATGCTCGACATGACAACACTGCTGAGTCGCTGGTTCAGGTTCGCCTCGTTCTTCACGGATTGATAGAATTGCACCGGATCGGTGATGCGGTAGCGCACGAAGGCATCGATCACCACGCGCTCATCGACGCCTGTGTCGCGGTTTTTGGTGATGAATTCGGTCGGCCGTGTTTCGAATTCCAAAATGCGCTTATCGAACATCAACACGCTTTGGATGAACGGCACTTTTACCTTGAGGCCCGGGGTTTGCACCACGCGCTTGATTTCACCAAATTGCAGCACCAATGCTTGCTTGGTTTGCGGGACCACAAACAGGCTGGAACCCAGAAGAATGGCGGTGATGAAAAGAGTCAGACCGAGTTTGAAGAGGCTGGCTTGCATGGGGCGCTCCTAGCGTGGGCTGGCGGTGGTTTCGGCGGCAGGTGCCGCTTCCACTGCGCTCGATTTAGGGGTGGGCATGGTAAGCGGCAGCACCGATACTTGGCCGCCTTTTTCCATCACAATTTTTGGCATGCCCTTGAGCACTTCTTCCATCGTCTCGAGGTACATGCGGCGCTTGGTGACTTCCTTCGCTTGCGCATACTCGGTGTAGATTTGCTTGAAGCGCGAGGCGTTACCGGTCGCATCCGCAATCACTTTGGATTTGTAGGCCTCGGCGTCTTGGATCATTTTAGCGGCGTCCCCTTTCGCGCGGGGGATGATTTCGTTGCGATACCCTTCGGCGACGGATTCAGCGGTTTGCTTGTCTTGCTCGGCGCGTTTTACATCTTGGAATTCGCCGATCACGGGCTGCGGTACATCCGGACGGCTGAGGTTGACGGCAAGAATTTCAATGCCCGCGTCGTATTCATCGAACATTTGCTGCATCAGGTTGCGTGCATCCTCGGCGATTTGGCTTTGCGCGCCAGTGAGCACGTCATCGAGCTTGTTGCGGCCAATTACTTCACGCATGGCGGATTCGGCCACCGTTTTCACGTTGCCCTCGGGGTTGCGCATGTTGAAGAGGAATTTTTCGGGCGAACCGGCATCGATTTTCCACTGCACGGTGAAGTCGATATCGACAATGTTGCGATCGCCGGTGAGCATCAGCCCCTCGGTCTGCTCGAGGCTGATATTTTCCACGGCATCACTCGCGGCAGAATATTTAGCAACACGTATGCCCGGATTATTAGCCGCACCCGCGCGGTTGCCAATTTCCACCGTGTTGACAGTGGTTACCGAAGGAATAATCACGCTCTCGATTGGCATGGGTAGGCGGTAATTGAGGCCCGGTGCCGTGGTGCGGCTATATTGGCCAAAGCGCAGAACCACGCCCAATTCGTCGGAATTGACGCGGTAGACGCCCGACGCCAACCACAGCGCGGTGAGGACAACAAAACCGATGGTAAACGGACTGTAGCCGTCGCCACCATTATTATTTTTATGGATGGCATCGCGCAGTTTATCCTGACTGTCGCGGATGATTTTTTCAAATGGATTAGGCCCACTGCTATGCGGAGGTCTGCCGCCGCCCATGCCGCCACCTGAATTTCCGCCACCGCTTGGTTTGCGTCCCCATGGGTTCTCTGCCATATTTTCCTCGTGCGCGTTTTTTATCGAACCACATATAGGTGGATTGGTACGCGAGTTCAAGCGATAGGATGCGCGTACAAGGACACGCCGTCGCTATTTTATGGCGAGAGCATAAATTGAAACATAATCGAACTTGGTGGAATCAAGCGCGGGGTCGAACGTGCGAAGCTTCGCATTGACGAAGCCCGCTTTTTTGAGAGTATTGACGAGATTTTCTTCATCGAACATGTAGCAATGATCTTGGTTCATGTAGGCCATATAGTTGACTTGGTCGAGGAATGAGCCAGTGTCGATGAGTGCTTTGTCATAAAAGCGCGACTTATCCTCGAACTCGCGTTTCTCGATATAGGCGCGAATATAATTGGCGGCATTGGGCACACAGACAGAGAGATAGCCGCCTTTTTTAAGTACGCGGTAGCATTCTTCAAGCAGTGCAATCAGCTCGCGGTAGGGAATATGTTCGAGCATGTGAGAGGTGTAAATGGCATCCACCGAGTTATCAGCCAATGGGATGCCGTGGTTCAGGTTATCATTGATATCGGCGCAACGTAAATCGACGGTGGTCCATCCATCGGTGCCGCGTTTGGCGCCAGAGCCTAGCTCGAGCTTGATGATGGGCTGCCTACGTAATGTTGCCCAGTGATAGGCAGCAACATAGTGACCCAGCGTGAGGCAGCCCCATTTGATGAAGAAAAACAAGGGTGGAAATTTCTTCAATGTGACCCGAAGGGTTTCTTGCATAGCCAATGCTCTGTGCTCTGAATCTAGTGGTTCTTTCCACCTAGCGATTTTTGTTAGGTGATAAAAGCAATTTCGCTTACGGTGAGCACTATCGAATAACCCTATCCTAGTATCTGATCATGAAACCCACGCCTGAACTGCAACGACCACCTTCCATCAATCATACACCCATTCCCTATGTGGCGCGGGTGATTGCGGTGGCGAGCGGCAAAGGTGGCGTAGGAAAATCGACGGTCACTACTAATCTGGCGCATACGCTGACGGCGATGGGCAAGCGTGTGGGGATTTTGGATGCGGATATCTATGGCCCATCCATTCCGCGCATGCTGGGTTTGGAAACCTATATCACGCCAGAAATTAGCGACGGGCAAATGGTGCCGCCCGTGGCGCACGGTATTCGCGCGATGTCGATGGCGCTGGTGACGGGCGACCAAGCGGCCGTGTTGCGTGCGCCGATGATTACGAAAGCGCTGGTGCAGTTTTTACGCCTGACGCGTTGGGGCACGGCGGAATCACCACTGGATGTGTTGCTGGTGGATGTGCCACCCGGCACGGGGGATGTGACGTTATCGCTCGCCCAGAATTGTAAGCTCGATGGTTTGGTGCTGGTCACGACGCCGCAAGATGTGGCGGTGATTGACGCGGATAAATGCGCGGTGGCGTTTCATAAGCTGCATGTGAAGCTACTCGGCGTGGTCGAGAATATGAGCTACTTCCTTGACCCTCAAGGGACGCCGCACCATGTGTTTGGCCAAGGTGGTGGGGCGAAGTTGGCTGAGAAATTCCATGCACCACTGCTTGGCCAGTTGCCACTGGATGCGCAGATTGGCGTGTGCGCTGACAAGGGTGAGAATTTTGTGGCGGCTTACAGTGATTCGGTTGCTGCACGCATCTATCGGGAAGTTGCTCAGCAGCTTTAGCGAGTAGGGCGAGCCAGCCATGAGCCCGCGAGAGCGGCGCGCAGATGTAGTCAGTAGACTACATCGAAGCATCCAATACTAAAAATTCATCTGGCGGATGTCGGTCATCACGGATTGACCGTAATCGCTCGGGCGCGGCTGAGGTGCGGCTTGCGGGTGGGGGACGTAATCGTCGGGATTATAGGTGGGCTGGGCTGCGTGGGTGTTGTCGGTCACCTGCTGTGGCGCAGGATAGTTTTGCGGTGCAGGGTAGTTGGTAGGCGCGGGGTAGCCCTGTGCGGCCGCAGTTGATGCGGTAAACACACTGAGCACGATGAGGAGAAAATGGCGCATACGCTATCCTGTGAATCCACACCCTTCATAGTTGCCCCAACCTAGAATGTCCAGCTTTTTTGTGCAGTGCACAAAAAAGGCGTTCTGCTAATAAATTGTGCACGAATTGGCTGGTTTTCAACCATTTCACTGTGACTTAGCATATTTCGCTTGTCCTGCGCCCACCTTCTGCTCATAGTTTTGTCATGCGTCCGGAACGGTACAGTTATAGTTATGGCAGTAGCAGTGGCAGCAAATCGCTAAAATCGCGGTTGCTGGTAGCTGCCTTAGTGCTGGTGGCGGTGGCGCTGCTGGTCATGTCGCGCGTGCACAGCCCATTGATTGGCAATTTGCGCACTGGCTCGGTGGATTTGTTCCGCCCCGTGATGGAAGCTGTGACGATTCCCGTGCGTGGTGTGCGAAGCCTACTGCAAAATAAAACCGAACTGCTCAACGCCTACGAGGAAAATACAAAACTGAAGGCAGAGAATGAAACACTGCGCCATTGGCAAGCCGTTGCGCAAGCGCTGAAAGCTGAGAACGAAACCCTGCGCTCGCTCGCGGCCTATCGGCCGACAGAGTATGTAGAATACATCACTGCGAAAGTGATTGCCCAAAGCCCCAGTGCCTATTCGGGCACGATGATGATTAACGCAGGCGCGGAGCAAGGCATTATTTCGTTGCAACCCGTGATCGATGCCTATGGCCTCGTTGGCCGCACGGTGGAGGTGGGCGACCGCACTGCACGGGTGTTGCTACTTTCGGATAACGCATCGCGCGTGCCGGTGATTACGGGTGATTCGCGCCAGAACGCGATTCTGACAGGCACAGGTGACGAGCTGATGCGCCTGACGTTTGTGGTGGGTGAGCCGCAGAATATTAAATTGGGCGAAACCATCATGACGACTTCCGAAGGCGGGCTGATTCCCGATAGTGTCATGGTGGGAACTATTTTCCGCCGCGATGCAAGCGGGCTGCTGGTGAAGCCACTACGCCCATTGGCGCGTAGTGAATATGTGCGGGTGATGGTGGCGAAATAATCTTTGATCCGCGAGATTACCTCTCTCGCTTTGCTCGTCGTTTTTTCATAAACAGTGGAATATCCTTTTCCAGCGATTGTGTATTTCGTCGTCGCGCGCTACCACTGCATTATGCGCCCATTATCTCACCAACTTGTGTCGTTACTGCCTGCAGTGTTGGCATTGCTGCTGATGCTTCTGAGCGCAGTGCCGATGGGGGGTGGAGGCGTGAGCCTGACGCCAAACGTGGCATGGTTGATGACGCTTGTCATGGTGGCGCACTATCCACCCGCATGGCCACGTGCAGTGGCGTTTGCGCTTGGGTTATCGCAAGACATATTATTCGGCACGCCGCTTGGTGCACAGGCCCTGCTGGCCTTGCTGTTGGTGCAGTTGGTGACGATGCAAAGTGAGCGCCAGCAGGTGCAGCTGTTTCGTTTGCGTTGGCTTGAGGCGGCGGGCACGATGGTGTTGTGGCATCTCATGCTGTGGGCCATCACCCACATGGTGCAAGAAGGCGCACCGCAGTTGCGTCACCTGCTGCAAGCGGGGCTGGTGAACGCCTTGTGGTATCCCCTGTTTTACTGGCTTGGAACGCGGCTATTTGCTGCGTTGCCAGACGCGAAGTAAGGCGGGCAATATGCGATCACAGGATTTACAGAAAATGATTACCCGCCGTGCCGTGATCTTTGGCGGGGTACAAGCAGCGGCAGGTTTTGCATTGCTCTCGCGGCTGTATTATTTGCAGTTTGTGCATGGCGATGAATTCAAGCTGCAAGCTGAAGGCAACCGCGCCAAAATGCAGCTGATTATTCCGCCGCGCGGCATCATCAGCGACCGCTATGGGACGGCGTTGGCCATGAACCATGTCAATTATCGGCTGGTGATGGAGGCGGATGTTAAAGCTAAAGCACGCGAAACCTTGAAGCGGCTCGCGCCCCTCATGCAATTGAGCGAGAAAGAAGTGGCGACGCTGAGTGACGCCATCAACCGCCGCAAAGTGGGCATTCCTATTTTGGTGCGCGAGCATTTGAGTTGGGATGAAGTGGCGCGCATCCAATATCACCTACCAGAATTGGCGACGGCGACGATTGATGAAGGCCAGTGGCGGCACTATCCGTTTGCGGATCATTCGAGTCATCTGCTTGGCTATGTCGGCAAAGTATCGCCCGCCGAGGTGAAGGCAAAACCCGACGAGCCACTGCTGAAAGTGCCTGAAATGAAAATCGGCAAGAATGGTATCGAGCTGCTGTATGAGGAAAAACTACAGGGCAAAGCGGGGGCAAAGCAGATCGAAGTGAATGCCTCGGGCTCGCCCGTGCGCGAGCTAGACAGAAAGCCACCCGTGGCAGGCAACCCCTTGCCGCTGACCATCGACAACCGTTTGCAGGAATATTGTGTCGAGCGCTTGGGCGAGGAATCGGGCGCGATTGTGGTGATGAATGTGCATACGGGCGAGGTGCTGGCGCTGGTTTCGGTGCCCGCGTTCGACCCCAACGAATTCAGCAAGGGCATCAAGCATAATTACTACGAATCGCTCAAGGCGAACAAAAAGGCACCGCTGATGAACAAGGCGATTTCGGGGCAATACCCGCCCGGATCCACTTTCAAAATGATCATGGCGCTGGCAGGGTTGAAGTCGGGCAAATTCAAGGAATCATCACGGATTTATTGCCCTGGGTCATTCCGGTTGGGTAGCCATTCGTTCGGGTGCTGGAAGCGCGAGGGTCATGGCTCGATGAGCATGACGCAAGCGCTGGAACAATCGTGCGATGTGTATTTCTATACCGTTGCCCGCGAGATTGGAATCGAGGCGATTGCCGCCATGTCGCGCGAGCTGGGGTTGGGTGAAAAGACGGGGCTGGGGTTAAGCGGTGAGCGCGCAGGGATTGTGCCTAGCCCTGAATGGAAGCTAAAAGCAGGCCGCGGGGCATGGAACCCAGGGGAAACTATCAACAGTTCCATCGGCCAAGGTGATTCACTTGCCACCCCAATGCAGTTGGCGGTGATGACAGCGCGGATGGTGAATGGCGGCAAGAAAATCCTGCCGCGCTTGCTGCTGCACGAGGATGATAAATTGATGGGCGAGCTCGATATCCCGCCCGAGTTTTTGGAAGTTGTGCGCCGTGGGATGCATGATGTGGTCAACGGTGGGCGCGGCACTGCGCGCGGCAGCATGATCGCTGACCCAGCTTACGCGTTTGGTGGGAAAACAGGAACGTCGCAGGTGCGCAAATTGCTGATTCCCGGCCAAGACCAGAACAAAATTCCGTGGGAGTTTCGCCACCATGCGTGGTTTGTTGGCTATGCGCCCGTGGGCGACCCCGCCATTTGCTGCTCGGTGATTATTGAGCATGGCGGTGGGGGCTCCTCGGCGGCGGCACCGGTCGCGCGGGATGTGCTGCAAAAAGCGCAAGAGTTGCGCGCCAATCCACCCCTCAACTTTTCGCCTAAACCGGAGGCATCATGATGAAATCGGCAATCATGAAACGGTTCATGCGGCGGTTCCGCGCCATGCATCGCGGATTTTTGTTGCTGACAGTTGCACTCAGCCTGTTTGGCTTGATCATGCAATATTCTGCTTCGGGCGGTGATTTTTCCGTGTTCGCTAAACCGCAGGCCATTCGTTTGGTTATCGGGCTGGTGTTGATGGTGATGCTTGCGGTGACGCCGCCAGTGGTGCTCTTTCGCTCGGCCTACGTGGTGTATGGGCTCTGCGTTGGGTTGCTGGTATTGGTGGAGCTGGTGGGCTTTATGGGGCTGGGCGCCCAGCGTTGGGTGGGTGTAGGCGCGTTTAGTTTGCAACCCTCGGAGCTGATGAAGATTGGTATCATCCTTGCGCTTGCGCGCTATTTTCAACATTTCAAACCCGACCACGCCAATCATTTGGTGGTGCTTGCAGCACCAGCGATACTGACCCTTGTGCCGGTGCTGCTCATTTTGGCGCAACCTAATCTTGGTACGGCCACGATTGTTTCCGTGATTGCGTTTTGCATCTGTTTCATGGCGGGCTTGCGCTGGTGGTTCTTTGCGGGCGCGATTGGCGCGGTGGCGGCAGCGGTTCCCTTGGCCTATCACATGCTACACGATTACCAGAAGCGACGGGTGAACACGTTCTTGAACCCCGATAGCGACCCCCTTGGTGCGGGGTATAACATTATTCAATCAAAAATTGCGATTGGGTCAGGCGGTTTCTGGGGCAAGGGGTTGCTCCATGGCTCGCAGGGGCAGCTGGACTTTCTGCCTGAAAAGCAGACCGATTTCATTTTTACGATGATGAGTGAAGAGCTCGGGTTTATTGGCGCAGCGGTGTTTATGCTGATGATGGGGCTGTTGCTTGCCTTCACCCTACGCTTAGCCGCGCGTGCCCGCAGCAGCTTCGGTAGGTTGATGGCGGCGGGGGCGGCTAGTTTATTGTTTATCCATCTTTTTATTAATATGGCGATGGTGATGGGGCTGATACCGGTGGTGGGGGTTCCGCTGCCATTCCTCTCGTATGGGGGCTCGTTTTTGCTGACGACCCTGATGGTGTGTGGTATGGTGCAGCACGTCTACATCAACCGCGAGCAAACTTCGCCGATGCGGGGTGGATTCTAACTTAATTAATAGAAAATTAACTAAAATACGCGTAGAATACTCGTTAACGCTCCGCGCGAGGTACCTTATGAAACCCATCCGATTATTGCGACGCCTACGCCGCCATCAAGAAGGCGCAACCGCGGTTGAATTCGCGATTGTTGGGTTTATGTTCTTCATGCTGATGTTCGGCATCATCGAATATGGCATGATTATGCTAACCAAGGTGGCAATCGAAAGTGCCGTGATGCAGGTTTCGCGATCGTCGAGCCTTGGTACGGTGGCGGGTACCGACCCTGATACAAATGTTACGTGTCGCAGCACTGAATGTGCCGCACGTTCGTTGGTACGGGACAAAACATTGGGATTAGTGAATTCACAAGCTGTTCGGGTGACCTCAAGTGTTGTTTCTGCAGCGGCCGCCGCTTCGCCACCCATTCCCGACATCTGCCTCGCTAACCCAGACAACCCTTACCCTGCCACGTGCCCCACAGGCAGTAACTTTATTAATAATGATGGCACACCTGGCTACCAGCCACCGGGGGCGCTATCGCTTGGTAATGGCGGCGATCTGGTAGAAATTCGCGTTACCTATCTCTGGCGTGTGCTGTTCCCAATGTTCGAGCTTTTCCAACCACAAGCAAATGCTGGTGGTCAGCGTGGCTTCTTGGTTATCACGTCCTCGGCGGTTATTAAAAATGAACCCTTCTAAACTAAATAGGCATTCCATGATGACGGCGTTGATCAAGCGGTTTTTAGAGCATCGTGGCGGGGTTGCGCTGATTGAATTTGCAATCGTGTTTCCTGTGTTTTTCCTTCTTCTGTTTGGCGGCATCGAGATTAATCGCCTCATTCTGATTCAACAGAAACTGGAGAAAGCGGGCTATGTGATTGGGGATATTGTCACGCAATATACGCCCGCCACCACTCGCGGCCTTGCAGGTGAAATTAATGTAAACGAAATCACCACCCGCGTGTTTCCGCAATTGAATCGGATGATGGGAATCTATAGCGAGCCTACGCGGCAGGTGGCTATCCTGACGGCGGTGCGCGTTTCTGGCCCCACAGCGGGGCGCACGCTGACGATTGATTGGCAGATTGCAGGCGGCGGCAACATGACCAGCGGAACGTGCGATGGCTTGGCCTCGAGTACCTGTGCGAGGAGCATTGTTAACGGTATTGCGCCGTCGGCGATTTCGGTTGGGGTGCGTGGCACGCGGGCATTTTCCTCGGGTTCGGCGGAAAGTGCTGCGGCGCGTGCCTTGATTCTTGGTTTGCCACAACAGCCCAGTGCCAGCGATTACACCATCATCGTGAACGAGGTGTTCTATTTTTACCAGTCGCTGCTTGGTAGCTTGGTTGGTGACATGGGCGCTGCAGGTGGCGGGGGTATTGTAGGATATAACTTTGGCCTTCCCCCTAAAATGTATGTGAAACGCACCTATTTCATTCCACGAAATGAAAGCCATTTATTTGATCTGCCTCCCACATTTCCTGTTCGATGAGGAATAGCATGAACCAGTTTTTACAACGTTTTTTGGCGGATCGGTCGGGTAATATCCTGATCATGACGGGGATTGGCTTTTTATTCCTCTTCGGTATTGGCGGCGCGGGCTATGATTTGGGCAGGCAACAGCTGGTGAAACAGCGCCTGCAGCAGGCAAGCGATGCTGCTGCCGTTGCCGCGGCAAGCATGGAGGGGGGAACCTCGGTTGCCAATCGCGAACTCATGGGGCAGAATATTTATAACCTGAATTTCCCTAATGGATATTTAGGCGTAACTCGCCCTGCAGCGCGTGTTCAGGTGGTTGGTGATAATGTGGTGGTGACAACCGCCACGACGAATATGCCCACGTCGTTTGTTAGCAATTTTGGGAGGAGCACCCTGCCCGCTTCTGCTAGCACCACGACCCGAATATTTAGAAGGTCACAGCCGCCGATTGATTTGATTTTTGTAATGGATAACTCGCAATCGATGGAATTACCAGCAGGCCCGTCACCAGCATTTCTTAATGGTAATTTGGCTGCTGCTTCATCCTATTGCACGACGTGGTTTAGAACCAATTACGGGTATTCAACCTCCTGCTCAAGCTATATGTGCGGGCCTTCGGTGCATAATCGTGGCCGTTCGAATGCTTGTTTCGGTAATCCTGATAGAGCTCCCTCCAATTATGCACAGCGTGGCATAACGGGTAACACGCGCCTGAATGCGCTGCGCTATTCTGCTGATTATGTAGCAAGAACCTTGTTGGCTGCCCCTAATGCGAATAATAACCGCATTGCCAACGTAACATGGAACAATTTGCTGATTAATACGCAAGGCTATAGTTCCAATTTGGCGAACGTGCAGAATTTTCTACTCGGTATGTTTGCTGTCTCGTCGACGAATAGCACGGTTGGTTTGGCGGCAGCACAAGCGATCAGCAATGCGGGCAGACGTACGGGGGTGCAGCGATCCGTGGTTTTGCTGACGGATGGTGTGAACTACCCAGACCCTGTAGCGTTTAATGCTGCCAGCTTACCGATTTGTAACCAGCTCAAGCGGGACGGCGTTCTTGTCTATACGATTGCGTTTGGTGAAGAAGTTGGAACCAATGCAATGGCGGCTCAATTTCTATCGAGTTGTGCAACGGGTGGTACGGGATCGGGCACACCGAACTTGAATAGCTACTTCTTTATTGCACCCGATGGCAATACGCTTCAGGAGGCATTCCAGTCGATTTTGGGTAGCTTGCAGCGGGTTCAAATTATCCAGTAAGCGAAGCCCTAAGCGTGTGCGGGCGAGAGTGACGGGCCGCTGCTAATGGCTGACTGTAATGTTGCGCTGCCTGCGTCGATCTGTGTGGCAGGTGCGTAAGTATTGCTTTCGGGTAGGGCATCCAGCTGCATGGTGGAGCCTTTAGGAAGCACCCCGTTTTTGCTGCTCTGCTTTTGCTTCTCCACGGGTGCAGTATGTGGTGTCGGGAAGCGTTCATTCACCTGTGCAATGCTCGCGCCCCCAGCCATCATTTTTTGCATTTCCTTAACGGCGGGAATGCCATAGCGGTTGGCGACCTCGATGGTGGCGAGGGTTTTCTCGGGTTGGTTGACATCGATCAGATCGTGGCCAAGCAGGTAGATGAATTTCGGTAACGCAAAATCGGCCTGTTGCACCGCGCGCCCAGTTTCGGGGTCAATCTTCGAGCTGTGCTTATAGGCATAGGTGAGGTTCATGAGCTGTGTGATACGCTCGAAAATAGGTTGGCTTTGCGCCCAGCGTGTGCCCTCGCCCGTACCCCGCTCGAGCACGTTGGTGAACATTTCGTTGGGGTTAAAAGCCTCGGAGTAATGTTGGTAGAGATCGAACACTTCGCCGACATTGATCGTTTGGCCAAGGCCGTTGCGTGGGTTGATCTTGTTGTTGATGAAGGTGATGAGGTCTTCGAACATGGTGGTCTTGCGTTTCCACGTCTCGCCGAAGGCTTGGCCAGCTTTGGCACCTACCATGACATCGACAAGGTGCATGTTGCGCACAGCGGCAACGGGGAAAAAGGCTAGGTCGGTTACGGTACGCTTGAGCGAACGCTTCCAGAAATTCTCCATCGTTTTTTGGACAATGCGATTATCGCTTTGCGACAAGTCCTTGCGAGAAATCTCGGTGGGGCTTTTTCCTGTTTCCAGTGCCACGGCCTCGGAGAAGATGTTCTTGATATCGTTATAGACTGTACGGCTATAGCTAGCGCTAAGTGCCAAGCTGCCGATGCCCATCACTGCCCCATAGGAAAGGGCAGCAAGTTGTTCGGCCTTGGTGTTTTTGACTTCTTTGGGCAGATGGCCAATCTTGATGCTGTTTTGAAACCCATCGACCATCTTCGATAGGCCGCGCGCCAGCGCGTTGCCTTTGTAGTTATTGGTTTCGAAGGCGCCGTTAATAAAGCCACGCGGGATGTAGCGCGCAGGTAGGGCAAGTAGTAGGTAGCGTACATATTCCGAGGTGGGGGCTAACGTCGATTGCGTTTGCGTATGCATGGGGGGGTTGCTGTTGGTTGCGAAAATATTTGGCGCGCGCGTTTGCGCATCCGCGTTCGCGGGGTCGTTTTGCATTGCCGTTGTCGGCACGGGTGTTTGGCCTATTTCCACTCTCCCATTCTACGCGGTTTAGGGCCAATCAACACGCAGCTTTTTGTGAAGTTTTTATGACAGACGCATGGCCTTCGCGCCAAGGTATGCGGTGGGCGCATGGCACAAAAAGAATCAATTATATAGCATTAACAGAAGTTTATATGATTTTGAGCTGGCAATGAGCAAAATGGTGGAGACCGCCAGCAAATAACCCGTGCGCCAGAGATGCTGATGGGTGACGCGCGCTTTGCCGCTGCCGACCCATGGCTCCGACCCGCGCGGGCTTCGGCCGCCCAGCGAGATACCCAGTGTTTTGGAAACCGCCACCCGCCAATTGGGCGCTAACATGCTGGCAACGGGGCGGCAGTGAGGCACCGCCATAGCAGCAAGGGCGATGATGATGCGAGCAAGCACCCGAGGGATGGCATCGAGCACGCGAAACAGGCTGCGCGCCGCCCAGCCAAACGCAAGGTGCTTGCCATAGGCAGTATTGGCTGCCGCGAGCGTGAGATAGATCGCCATCGCCATCCACCCGCCCACGACATACCAGAAACAGCCGCCAACAATGCCGATGGCGAAAGCATCCATCCGCGTGGCGATGGTGTAGCGAATCACCGCATGGCTGTCGCTAAACAGGTAGTTCGTCTCGGGAAGTTGCAGCGCCAGCGTGTTGTTCTTTGCCTGCCGCCACAAGGAGTAGGTGCTGGTCGTGGCATAGCAATAACCAAACCAGAGCAGCACACTCAGTGTGATGGGAATAACCGCCCACGCAGCGTGCTGAATGAAAAGCGTCCCAAGGATGATGGAGGGCAACAGCAGCATGATAACGGCAACGATGCCACGATAGACAAGGGTGGCGACGCTGCGATGCTCGCGGTTGAGTTTGGCACCAAGCCGCGTGACGCTATCGGCCCCCGCACGTACCAGTTTGGCAAAGGGACCGCGCTCGGCCAGCGGGCTGATGAATAGGCTTAGCAACACCATCACCGTTAGGAATTCGGTGCGCTGGATGAGAAGCGTGGGATAGGTTTCGAGCGTAATCATGGCGCGAGATTAGGACGCGGCGGACAGAAGCGCAAATAGTTTGGCGAGGTGATCTACGCTACTACTCGATGAATACTTCGACGCGGCGGTTTTTAGGCTCGCCTACGTCGTCCGCTGTTGGAATGGCCGGGTCGCTTTCGCCGTAAGCAAAATATTTCAGCATGCTTGAGGGAACGCCCGCTGCGCGCAAGGCATCGACCACAAAGCGCGCACGGCGCTCGGAGAGATCCATGTTGTAATCTTCGCTACCAAGGCGGTCGGCATGGCCATTCACGCTGATGGTGGCTTTCGCTTGTTTTACTTCGCGCGTGAGGTCGGCCAGTGCGCTTTGTGCGGAATCGCCCAACACGTCGCTATCGAGCGGGAAATAGAGCACGCCCGATTTGGCTTTTGCCGCGACGGTTTTAGGGTGTGCTGTGGTGGTCGTTGGCTTCACATCGGCAGGGGCGGCTGTGGTCATATCATCCTGCGCGTAGGTGGGCTCGGGCAAGGGTGCTGGCTTCGCCGCTTTAGGGATGGTGGTGGTAGGCACATCGGCCACGGTGGCGGTGTGCGCCTCGCTCAGTTTCGCAAGAATTTCGCTGAAGTTGCTGCGCGCATCCTCGGCGGCGGCAAGGTCGGTTTTTTGCTCTTCGATCATGACCCAACGGTCATAGGCGACCATGGCAGAAGCCGCCATTTCAGGCTGTGTGCTGCGGCTGGCATTCAGCGCAGGCAGTAACTTATCGCGGTTAGCAACGAGGTCATCGAAGGTTTCAGCGCTGAGCGCCATTTGGCTGGGGTATTCGGGTTTAACGTCACGCCCTTGGGCAACGAGCAGCCCCTTCTCGGCGAAGTAGCGGGCGGCCACGCCATCGTTCGCATTTGCGCGCTCCTCGGCATAGTCGCGGTAGCCGCTGGCAAGGTTGGATTGGTAAATGTCGCCCGTGGCGCCCACGTTGCGCAATTGATCGAGCGCAAGCCCTGCCTGATTATCGACGCAGGCGGTGAGGGTGGCTAATACAACGAAGGCGGTAAGCGTCGATTTTAGCATGTAATTCCCCATAGTTGATGACGACTACTCAATGCCTTAGCCTATGCGCGTGCGCGTTTCAACCCCCATGCGCCCACCATCCACCAAGTTCGATAGCACAAAAAACTTGCACCGCAGTGCGGCATCGCCTATTAGCCCCCTCGACTTATTAACTTTTGGAGAAGACCATGACCGTGCAACGCACTTTTTCGATCCTGAAACCCGACGCGACCGAGCGTAACCTGACGGGCGCCATCAGCGCGATGTTCGAGAGCAATGGCTTTCGCATTGTGGCACAAAAGCGCGTGCAACTGAGCCGCCACCAAGCCGAGCAATTCTACATCGTGCACAAAGAGCGCCCCTTCTACGGCGAGCTGGTGGACTATATGATCAGCGGCCCCGTGGTTGTGCAAGTGCTTGAAAAAGAAAACGCCGTGCAAGCGAACCGCGACCTGATGGGCGCCACCAACCCAGCCAACGCTGCGGAAGGCACCATCCGCAAAACCTTCGCTGAATCCATCGAGCGCAACTCGGTGCATGGTTCGGACTCGGTTGAGAACGCTGCGATTGAAATCGCGTACTTCTTCAGCGGTTCGGAAATCGTTGGTTAGTATTCGTTGCTGCGGATTGGTCTGCTGACCAATCCTGCGCGCCGCTCTCGCGGGCTCATGGCTGACTCGCCCAGCTCGTTGGAGGTCATAAATAAGGAAGGGGGCTTTTTAGCCCCCTTTTTTATTGCATCCCCATCGCCACTTTTTTCACCGCTTCGGGATAAAGCGTATGCTCCAGCGCGTGCACTTTTTGCTTGAGGGTTTCGGGGGTGTCATCTGCCGCAATCGGCGTGCTGGCTTGGGCGATGATTTCGCCAGAATCCAGCTCGGGCGTGACCCAATGGACGGTGGCGCCGTGCTCCCCGTCACCCGCCTCAATCGCGCGGGCGTGGGTGTTGAGGCCCTTGTATTTCGGCAAGAGCGAAGGGTGAATGTTGATGAGTTTGCCCGCCCATTGATTCACGAACCAATCCGATAAAATACGCATGAAACCCGCCATGACGACAAGCTCGATGCCGTGGGTGTGAAGGCTTGCATCCACCATGCGGTCGAAGGATTCGCGGGTGGCGTAATTGCCGTGCGGAATGGTGACGGTGGTGACGCCCGCATTTTGCGCGCGGGTGAGACCATAGGCCGTTTCGACATTGCTGATGACGAGGGCAATCTCGGCGGGGTAATCATCGTTGCGCGCTGCATCCAGAATGGCTTGCAGATTGCTGCCATTGCCAGAGATGAGAACGGCGGTTTTTATGCGCCGCATAGGGTGCCTGTATAGGCCACACGCTTCTCGCCCGCATCCGTCAGGGTGCCGATGGTGAAGACATCCTCACCCGCTTGGGTAAGCGCGGTGGTGACGGTGGCAGCTTCGCTGGCCGATACTACGGCAATCATGCCGATGCCGCAGTTGAAGGTCATCAGCATTTCATGCTCGGGGATGGCGCCGACCTGTTGCATCCACGCGAAAATGCTTGGCAGTTTCCATGCATCCAAGTTGATGCTGGCGGAGAGGTTTGCGGGTAGCACGCGCGGCAAGTTTTCAGTGAGGCCGCCGCCCGTGATGTGCGACAGGGCTTTGATGTGACCAGTATTCAGGATGGGCAGCAGCGATTTGACATAGATGCGCGTGGGCGAGAGCAATGCCTCGGCAAACGTGGCGGCGGCGCAGGGGTACGGTGGCGGAGCATTCACATCCACGCCTGAATCTTTCACCAATTTACGCACCAGTGAGTAGCCGTTGCTATGGATGCCCCGACTGCCAATGCCGAGCAGTACGTCACCCGCTTCAAGGTTTGCCTTGGGGATGAGATTGGTGCGCGCGACCGCGCCGACGGAGAAGCCTGCGAGGTCGTACTCCTCGCCTTGATACATGCCGGGCATTTCGGCGGTTTCGCCGCCCACCAGTGCGCAGCCTGCTTGTTTGCAGCCTTCGGCAATGCCCGCAATAACTGCTTCCGCCACGTCGACATTGAGTTTACCCGTGGCGTAGTAATCGAGGAAGAAAAGTGGCGTGGCGCCTTGCACAATCAGGTCGTTCACGCACATGGCGACAAGGTCGATACCGATGGTTTGGTGGTTATTCAAATCCTGCGCGAGCTTGAGTTTGGTGCCCACGCCATCGGTGGTGCTGACGAGCAACGCATCCTCGAACCCTGCGGCCTTGAGGTCAAAAATCGCGCCGAAACCGCCGAGCCCACCCAGTGCGCCTGCGCGCGCGGTGGCTTTGGCGTGGGGCTTGATACGATCGACCAAACGGTTGCCAGCGTCGATATCGACACCAGCCTCTTTATATCGTGCGTTGCTTGAAGCGCTCATTTCGGATAACCTGTAACTATGTTCGCGCGCATCCTACGACAATTTGTAAGGCTTTGGCAACCGCTTGCTGCGGCGTTGCTGCTCGCTGTGGCAAGCCCAGCCTATGCCACCTTGCAAGAAATTCGGGTAGTGGGGGTAGGAATCGAAACCAGCAGCATGAAAGCCAACGAACTGGCGATTGATTATGCCCGCAAACGCGCGGTCTACCTTGCCATTAAGAAATTAGGGGTGGCAAGCCCAAGCAAAGTAGCTGCAAAGTTGAGCAGCGAGCAGCTACGCCAAATTATTCGCGGGGCGAACGTGGTGAATACCCGCCGTACGGGGGACATGACATTTCATGATGTGAACGTAACGATTGTCGATGAGGCGTTGCTGCGCGCTCTGAAAATGCCTGAAAAGCCGCAAATCGATGAAGCGACGGCCAAAATGCGCGGCATTCTCTTGCTTTCCGTCTATGCGGATAGCGACCGCGCCTACATGTGGGAAAAAGACAATAAACTGCGTGAGCCGCTATCGGACGAAATTCGTCGGCAGGCGCGCGGCGGCGTCTTATTGCCCGGCGGTGACCTTGAGGATTTGCGACTGGTGGATTACCAGAACGCCCTCACGGTGAAGCCCGAAGAATTAAAACCCATGTTCGCCCGTTATGGTGCGGAGGAAATTATTATCGCTATATTGAAGCCTTCCGCAGCAGGCACGATGGATGCCTCGTCCGTGGTGCTGCGCCGCCTGAAATTGGATGGCGAACGCACGGAGGCACTCGAAATTCCGCCGGCGATGGTTGAGGAATCGGGCCCTGTACGCCTTGCTAAGGCAGCGAATGCGATTGCCAGTGCCATTACCCAAATTGCGACCTCCACCGCCGAGCGCGAGGAAGCTGCGCGGGCAAAGGCACCAAAGCTGACCATTCGTTTCAGCTATGCCATCCCCAAGGAATTGGCGCGTATGCAAGAAGCAGTGCGCACTTCGCCCGCGACGCTGCACCTTGAAATGCCAAGCATTGCGCTTGCACGGGTGGGTGCAACGGTTTATCTAAAGGGCGAAGCGGAAGCCCTGCGCGCGGATTTGGTGAAGCAGGGCATTATTGTCACCGCCATCAATGGTGGGTGGCGGTTATCGGTACGATAAAAGGATATGACCATGACCCAAGCCACACCAGAAAAATCACCTGCCCCTAAACCCAAGGCCATGAGTAGCTGGCAGGCGCGGTGGTTTCACCTTGCCGTATGGCTGACGATTCTCACGGTGTTTATTGTGTTTCTGCGGGCGGTGGAGCCCATTTTGCTGCCCTTCGTGCTGGGCATGTTTGTCGCCTACCTGATGGATCCCCTCGCTGAGCGATTACATAAAATGGGAATGGGGCGTACCGCAGCAACGGCATCGATTACACTCAGTTTATGTGCGCTGATTGTGGCGCTGATTGTTTGGTTAGTACCGCTGCTTTATCACCAGCTCGATAATTTAATCGAGCGCGCACCGCTGATGCTAAATAACGTTGAGGAAAATGCACGTGCATGGGCGGCGCCGCTATTGCAGCGCTTGCATGAGATGACGGGCACTGGCCCTGAGGCTATCCCCGCTGATAGTGCCGAGTTGGTGAAGCGTGCGGTGGGTGGTCTAGGCCAATTGGCAACGCAGTTATTCTCCTCGGGCGCGGCACTCATCAACCTAACGGGTTTACTGCTGATTACGCCGATCGTGTGTTTTTACCTGATTCGTGATTGGCCTTCGGTGGTCAAGACGGTGGATGGCATGCTGCCACTCGCCTATGCCGATGATATTCGCGAGCAGATTCGCATTATTAACCGTACGCTGGCTTCCTACCTGCGTGGACAGGTGGTGGTGATGATGATTCTCTCGGTATTTTACCTTATCGCCTTTTCGATGATTGGTCTGAATTTCGCCCTCGTGCTGGCCTTGCTGACGGGATGTCTTATCATTATTCCATATCTTGGGTCGTTCATCTCGCTAGGATTTGGTTTGATGGTGGCGTATGGCCAGTTCGGTGTTGATGGCCATTTTTATTGGGTAATTATCGTCTATGCGATTGGGCAAATACTGGAATCGAATATCCTCACCCCGAAAATCATCGGCGACCGCGTGGGGCTGCACCCACTCTGGCTACTGTTTGGTATGCTCGCGGGTGCGGTGCTGCTTGGGTTCGTGGGCGTGCTGCTTGCGGTGCCGCTGACAGCCGTGATTGGCGTGCTCGCTAAATTTGCGGTGAAGCGCTATTTGCAGTCGGGCCTATACCTCGACCACTAGATATCCCAGGAGCAAGGAATCCCATGCAACTGGTCATGCCATTTGCCCCGCCGACGAGCTATGACGCGAGCGATTACATTCGTGGCGAGGCCAACGCAGCGGCCTTGGCACTGATGGAACAATGGCCCGATTGGGCCTATTCGATTGTGCTTGTCTATGGCCCGAAAGGCTGCGGCAAAACGCACCTTGCACACCTGTTCGCTAGCCGTGCGCGTGCCAGCTTTCTTGCACCCGAACGTATCGGCACACGCCCTGCCGACCAGCTGCTGACAGGTAATCACGTGTGGGTGATTGATGAAATCGAGAAGGTGGTCGATGCGCCTGCATTGGCACAACTGATTAACCATGCCCGTGCGCGGGGCGATTATGTGTTAATGACGGCGAACATGCCTGCGGCCGAGCTGCCTTTCGCCTTGCCTGATTTGCGCTCGCGCCTTTTGGCACTGCCCGCCATTGGCCTTGCCGCGCCCGATGATGCACTGCTGATGGGGGTGCTAGCCAAGCAATTTGCTGACCGCCAATTGCGCATTGCGCCCGAGGTGCTGGCATTTGCTGCAAACCATATCGAGCGCAGTTACGCTGCCGTACAGGAATTTGTGAAAGCAATGGATGAGCTCTCTCTCGAACGCGGCCGCTCCATTACGATTGCGCTGGTGCGAGAGGGTCTAAAAAATCCTAGTTGGCAGGACGTGTGAATTATTTGTAGAATGTCGCCATGGTAGGCAACACGACATCAACTGGAAGGCCGCGTGCCGATATTCCACGGCGCGCACATTTGGGAAAATTGCGCGTGTTGGTTGCGGACCGCAATCGGCGCACCGCGCTTTTGGTGAAGCGCATTCTGGTAAGCTTGGGTTTTCGCGATCTTGATATAACGACCAGCGGTGAAGAAGCCCTCGAATATTTGGCCAAGCAGCCCTACGACATGATCATCACCGAGTGGGAGATGGATCCAATTGACGGGGTGACGATGGTGAAGGCGATTCGTACCGCGCAAGCAGACGCGCGTATTCGCCGCGATATTCCCATCCTGATGCTCACCGCCCGCGCCGATGTTGAGAGCGTCATCGATGCGCGGGATGCGGGGATCACGGAGTTCGTTGCTAAGCCCTTTTCTGCAAAAACTATTTCGCATCGGATCATACAAATTATCGACCATCCGCGCGCGTTTATCGATTCGCCGCGCTATGTTGGTCCCGATCGTCGTCGTCGTGGTGTGCCGCCTGAGGGGGTTGAGGAGCGCCGCAACCGCACCCCCAAGACAATGCCGCCAAACACATCCATCAGGGACCAGCTGGGTGGTTTAGCCGCCACCGACATTATCACCGATGCAGCAGTGAACGAGGCGCAGGCTGAGCTGGTCAAGGCCGAGAGTGAATTTATTGATTGGGCGCGTGCGGATATTTTGATTTTGCGGCAGTCATTTTCTGGACTTAGTGACACGCCCAGCGAAGATAGCGCTAAGCAGCGCCTGATGAATGCCGCCTATGCGATTAAATCGGAGGCGGGGATTTTTGGCTATGACCTTGGCACCCAAGTGGCTTCGCTGCTATTAAGCTATGTTTCGGAACATCAGGATTTCTCGGCGGATGCGCTTGTGGTGATTGGCAAACATATCGATGCGATTGAGATTGTGTTCAAAGAAAAGATCAAACAAAGCGGGCAAGGCATTGCCGCAGAAATTGTGCGGTCGCTTCAGGAATTGATTGATAAAAAAGGTTAGCGCGTTCTCGCGCGTGCGCATGATTTATGTGCACCATCCGCCAAATTTCATTTTAATTACGCGCAGGTTTAGTATCCCTAATGCATTGGCAACCACATGGGATGCAATGGCGACATTTTCAACAGAGCGGGATACGGCAAGAGCCTCGGGAGTGGCGGGCTATTGGCAGGCGCGCATGAACGCCGTGCTCGACACGCTTGAACGTGAGGCGCGGCGCATGTTGCAGCTGGAGCACGAACTGAACGCATTCGCCAACCGTTATTATGAAGCCGTGGGCGATGTGGCACATCGGCTGGCACAGTTGGAAATGACCATCGCCAGTGTGGCCGAGGATGTAACGACTGTGATGCCGGTGGTGATGGCACAGCGCGAAGAAGCTCCTGAGCGCAGCGTGGAGCTTAAAACCCGCTATCGGCTACTTGCCAAGGAAGTGCACCCCGACCGCGCGATGGTGGTTGAGGGAACGGGTGGGCGCGCGAACGTGATGCATGCGCTTAACGCGGCGTATCAGCAGGGGGATTTAGCGGCGATGTTACGGCTTGAGGCGGAGATGCATCTGGTGCGTTTGCTGCCCGATGCCACGCGCGACACCGCCGAGCTGGAAACTGCCCTGCGTGAGGTGAGTCGCGCCGCGATGACCTATGGTGATTCTTACCGTGCGATGCTTGGATCGCCGTTGCATGAGCTGATGCTGCGCGCGATGTCGGCACGGTTGGCGGGGTGGGATTGGATCGAGGCCGTGGTGCGCAAAGCCGAGCGTGCCATCGAGGAAAAAGAACGCAAGCTTGCCCAAGCAAGTATTGCTAAAATCACCGCGTGGCGCGATAGCGTCGAGAGCGTGGCCTAGTACGCGCTGGGAAAAATAATTTGTAATTTTAAGGAGAGATACCCATGACGATTGAACGTATTGAAGCTGGCCCACGCATGAGCGAAGCCACCATCCATGGCGGCAAGGTCTACACCGCTGGAATCGTTGCTGGCGATGCGGCGGGTAAATCTGTTGCCGAACAAACCAAGGATATCCTCGCGCAGCTGGATGCCATTCTTGCGGAGGCTGGTAGCGATAAAACGAAGCTGTTGAAAGCCAATATTTGGCTTACGGATATTACCACCATCACCGAAATGAACAGCGTCTGGGATGCGTGGGTAGTGGCAGGGAAAACCCCAGCGCGGGCGACGGTGGAAAGCAAACTCGCAGGCAGTGGCTGGAATGTAGAGATTATGGTCGAGGCTGCTGTTTAGCATTTGAATTCTGATGGGCTGCAACTAGCAATATTCTGCGCTTCCAGTGCTCACGTACTCAAACGTACGCTGCGCGCTGGCTCTCGAACATCACTCGTTTCGCTCCATCATTGATTCAAATGGCATTCGTGGCATTAACTAAGCCACGGCCGCTTTTGGCAATGCCGATTTCTTTGCTGCTTCCAT
>JAMHWA010000043.1:0-1071 GCA_035911175.1 Alphaproteobacteria bacterium | reverse complement strand
CAGCTTGCGGATCAGCGCTTCATTGGCTACGGCCAGTAGGTCGAAGGGAGCTCCGTTTTCCACTTGCTGCGAGAGGAGGCCGGAACTGCCAAAGCTCCAGACCAGCGAGCGGCCTGTCTGAGCTTCAAACTGTGCTCCGAGCTCGCGCAAGGCCGGTTCGGCATCTGCCGCCGCTGCGATCCGTAGTGCGCGCACGGCAGGCTGGCGACGGCGACAGCCTAGTGCGCAGGTAAGCAGCAGCCCGCATGCGGCTCGGCGCGATACGGCGGCCTTGGTGGGCGGAATGCGACGCATGGTAGGGCCGACTGTGCCCAATGTTTCCTGCCTGCGCTAGCAGCGGCGGCTACGTCGGTAGGTTTTTTAGCAAAAGTGGTCCGTAAATGGCTCAGAACGGCCTGAATGCAGCCGCACAGGCGGTTTTTGGGCACTCAAAACCGCCTCAGAGGGCGTTTTTGCCGCCAAAACAGCCAAAAACGCACCCGAGCAGGCAAAACCCCTCCAATCGCTGCTGAGCGACGGCAGAGAGGGTCACGATGGCCCAATATTGGCCAGGTCACTGACCATAACCTTGATGCTGAACGTAAAATCAGTACTCGGGTTTTTCGCGGCAAAATTGCCTGGGATATATCGACATAAACGGCCTTCTTGGGCAATTGTGGCAATTTTGATTCAATTGACGTCAATCATTGCGCTAGCGAAAACTCTCTATCATAGGGCAGCTGATCGCCAGTCGGACACCCTGCCATGCCTGCTGGTCCAGCCGGGGAAAATCCAGCTATGATGGTTTTTCATAAATAATGTAATCCAGGCATGATGAATTTTGGTTTGATATATAAATAGTTCAATTTGAATTTTATCGTTATGTATATTGGCCTACCGTCTCTGTGTCGGTCAATCGAAGAGCGATATCTACTGCTGTCTATCCAGAATTCAAATTTGAATAGGCAAGCAGCTGTGGCGGGCCGGTTTGGCGCACTGAAGTGCCGATCGTGAATCTCGGTGGATCCATAGTTGGGGCTAGCTCGGCGGGTGAAGTCTTGCAGGGAGTGGTGAGTCGCTGTCAGGTCGGCT
>JAMHWA010000042.1:0-1092 GCA_035911175.1 Alphaproteobacteria bacterium | reverse complement strand
AGGTACCGCGCCACCTTCTACTTTGCAGCAAGTACCCTTTAGCACGCCAGTACCGACAAAGCCCATTGCAGCTGCGTGGACAGTGGCGCCTGCTGCGACTGAGCAGCGCCAAGGGAATCCCCCCAGCTTGCACAAAGCACCAACGGACTACCGCACGCTTGGTCAACATCGCTTTATGCCCTCAAGCAGCGTAGCTGACCCCTTTGCCACTACCCATGTGGGAGTAATTACCGGTGGCAGCTATGTCAGCAGCGCCGTTTTAAACCAAGATGGCGGCAAGGCAGTCTATGTGCAGGATGCCGCATTCCTACACGGATTCAGGTTTCAGCTCGGCCTGGGGTCGCACTTGGCCATGGGCGCAGCCATCCATGGAATTGCCAATACCGGCATTAGCAAAAACGCCCTACTAATCAATGGTTCCGATCTGGGATTTATTGCCTCTGGCCATGTCCTAGGTGGGCATACAATCAGAAATAAAGTCCGGATTTCCGGGCGCGTCGAGGTGGGCTATGCATTTAATAACAATATCAACCTACTAAAAAACTTCGAGCTACTTACCAGCAAGAAATATAGCTCGCAAGCGCAGTTTACGCAGGAGCTAAACAAGCTACAATCCAATTTGCTCCAGCAAGATCGTCGCTTGCTCATCGATTCTCACTTAATTACGGCAGTAGGTTTACACTCTAGTATTGGCCTACGCTTTGATCTGGCCCTGCGCAATGTCCAAACCATTGGCGAGATCATTTCGCTGCCCATGCAGCTCTCGGGGGCGGGGCTGGTTAGTGTTGATTTGGCCAAGCTGTGGCCACTACCAATCGGTGCGCAGGTGGGTTATCGCATCGAGCTGTCGAATTTGGCTGAGGCACCGGTCGCTAGTCAATCAGCAATCGGTGGCTTATTTTATACCGGTCGCGCCAACCTCGCGCTTGGCATTGACTCCGTGATTACGGAAAAAAGCGGCCTCCTAGAGCACCTGGAATTTTCGACGAATTTGATTATGCAGTACTATTGGTAGAGATTCCGCAGTTCCCGCCTGACATTTGCATGTTTTCCCGACATCTTCAAAAGCAAAGCCAAATCACAAAGCCGATA
>JAMHWA010000041.1:0-93159 GCA_035911175.1 Alphaproteobacteria bacterium | reverse complement strand
TGGGGAATGTTTGGGTCATAGAACCTCTCTCACCTCACTATCCGCCTATTTTTTATTCTTTTCAAGTGCCTCCCTCGCAGGTGCAGCATAGATAAAATGCTGGTAATTCCAGTAAATGGCCGATATGCGCCATTGCTGATAAGGAATCACCATGCCCCGCTATAAATTAACGATAGAATATGACGGCACGCCCTATTCGGGCTGGCAAAAGCAGACCGAAGCACCCAGCGTGCAAGCGGTGGTCGAGGCGGCGTGCACGCATTTCATGAACGCGAGCGAAACGGTGGAAGTGGTGTGCGCAGGCCGCACGGATGCAGGCGTGCACGCGCGCGGGCAAGTGGTGCATGTGGATTTGGCGGAGCCGCGCGAGCCCTACGCCATTGTGCGCGGCCTGAACGCGCTGATGATGGATGCGCCGATTGCGGTGATTAGTGCGGAAGAAGTGGCGGATGATTTTTCGGCACGGTTTGATGCGAAGAAGCGGCATTACCTTTACCGCATCATCAACCGCCGCGCACGGCTGGGGCTGGATGCCACGCGTGCATGGCATGTGTATCAGCCGCTCGACATTGAACGCATGCGCGAGGCAGCGGCGCTGCTGATTGGCAATCATGATTTCACCAGCTTCCGCAGTGGGGCGTGCCAAGCCAAAAGCCCCATCAAAACGCTCGATACGCTTGAGATTAAAACCCGCGAGAAAAACCCCGAGCAGGTGATGATTTATACGAGTGCGCGCTCGTTCCTGCACCATCAGGTGCGCAACATGGTCGGCACGTTGGTCTATGTCGGCATGGGAAAATGGAGCGTGGCGGATGTGGCAGCGGCGCTTGAAGCCAAGGATAGACGCGAGGGTGGGCCTATGGCCCCCGCGCATGGGCTGTATTTGATGAAGGTGGAGTATTGATATTTTATTCCTGCGCTCTCTTGACACCATCGTTAGCGCTACCCATATCGCTTAAACTAATAATAACTTCGGGGGCTATAATGACGAAATCGACAAGAAACAGCGGTAAAGATTGGACGCCACAAGACCTAAAGCAGCTTAGGCAGTTGGCGAAAGAGAATACTCCTACAAGAGTTATAGGGCTAAAAATGGGACGGACTGAAAATGCCGTCTACAGTAAAGCTAGCCAAGAGAATGTCTCTTTAAGTCCAACGAATCAGTCCCCTTACAATAAGCGACCTAAATAACATGACGCTAACAACGGGAAATACTGAGCTAGACAGGGCAATTCTTGCAATAATTGGCTCGCTCGTAACCGCACGCGTGATACGTTTTCTAACCCCTAAATCAAAGATTAAATATTACATTCCCGATATTCATAGATTCACAATACCAAGTGACCCTCCGCAGAATTCATTTCCGCTGTTCACCGCCACATTGCGGGTAATTAATGTAGGGAAAGAAAAAGCTAGTAACGTAGAAGTGTACCACAACGGACGACCTCAAAATTTTCAAGTTTATCCTGCTTTAGCATATGAGGAGGTCACAAATCCTCAAGGTGAGCACATAATAAGAATAAAAACTCTGGCTCCCAAAGAGGAGTTTACCATCGAAATGCTATCGGCACATGCCTTGCCGCAATTTATGCGAGTACGGTCGGATGAGGGCGCTGCGGAGACAGCCAATATGACTATGCAACCCGTTCACCCGAGATGGCTAAATTTATTTGCGGGACTATTAATGCTTACAGGCCTTTCAACCTGTTTTTATTTCGTGATAAAATTTGTTGGATAGTCCACTTATTGGCTAACTAAAAAACCTCTCCAGCATGCGCTGATAGATTTTGGCGAGGCCTTCGAGAGTTTTCACTTCCACGCGCTCATCTACCATGTGGGACGTACGCCCCGTGGTGCCGAACTCGATGACGGGGCAATAATCCTTGATGAAGCGCGCATCCGACGTGCCGCCCGTGGTGGAAAGTGCGGGGGTTTTGCCAGTGACATCCTTCACGGATTCAACCACCAACTCCGCAAGCTTCGCATCGCGCGTGACGAATGATTCACCCGTCAGGCGGTGCTCAAGTTCGTATTGCCCGTGCGGCTTCAACTTCGCGTTCACCCATGCAATCACATCGCTGCTCGTGTGCAGATTATTGAAGCGCACGTTGAATTTGGCGACCGCTTTTGCAGGAATCATATTCACCGTGGGGTTGCCCACATCAATCGTCGTCACCTCGAGATTGCTTGGCAAAAACACATCGTTCCCCGCATCCAACGGTTCGGCTTTCAGCGCCGCACACATGGCCGCAATGCGGGTGACGGGGTTATCGGCCAAATCGGGATAGGCCACATGGCCTTGCTTGCCCGTAACCGTGAGCGTGAAGGTGATGCTGCCGCGACGGCCAATTTTAGCCATTTCGCCGAGCACATTCGGGTTGGTGGGTTCGCCCACAATGCACGCATCAATCACCTCGCCGCGTGCTTTGAGGAATTCCAGCATTTTCTTCGTGCCGTTGATGGCGACACCTTCTTCATCCTGCGTAATCAGAAATGAAATGGAGCCGCTTGGTTTATGGCTCGCGAGATATTCTTTTACCGCCACCATGAACGCGGCGATGGCGCCTTTCATGTCCTCCGCGCCGCGGCCATAGAGCTCGCCATCGATCACTTCGGGCTTGAAGGGTGGCACTTTCCATGCGGATTCATCGCCCACTGGCACCACATCCGTATGCCCCGCGAAGCAGAAGTTTGGCGCGGATGTGCCAAGGCGCAGGTATAGGTTTTCGACAGGGGCTGTCCCCTCCTCCGCGAACGTTTGGCGAGTGGCGACGAAGCCAAGTGGCGTGAGGAAATTCTCGATCACATCGAACACGCCCGCCGTAGTGGGGGTGACGCTGGGGCAGGCAATGAGTGCCTTGGCGAGTTCGGTGACGTTCATCAGTCGCGCAACAATTCGTTGATGCTGGTTTTGCTCCGCGTCTTTTCATCCACGCGCTTCACAATCACCGCGCAGGCGAGGCTTGGGTCGGTGGGGTTTTTGCCTGGTAGTGTGCCAGGAACAACCACGGAATAAGCAGGCACGCGGCCATAGAACACTTCGCCCGTGGCGCGGTCGACAATTTTGGTGGAGGCGCCGAGGAACACGCCCATGGAAATGACTGCCCCTTCCTCGACAATCACACCCTCGGCAATTTCTGAGCGCGCGCCGATGAAGCAGCGATCTTCGATGATGACGGGGTTGGCTTGCAAGGGCTCAAGCACGCCGCCGATGCCAACGCCGCCGCTGATGTGGCAGTGTTTACCAATTTGGGCGCAGGAGCCAATCGTCACCCATGTATCGACCATGGTGCCGCTGCCAACATGCGCGCCAATGTTGATGAAGCTAGGCATAAGCACCACGCCCGATTCGATGTGCGAGCCATAACGCGCGAAGCTGCCCGGAACGGCGCGGAAGCCTGCTTCCTTGAACTGCTCCTCGCTCCAGCCTTTGGTTTTGGTGGGCACTTTGTCGTACCAGCCATGGGTGCTGCTCATGACCGTGTTGGGGTTGAGGCGGAAGCTGAGCAAAATGGCCTGCTTCACCCATTGATTAACTACCCATTCGCCATCCTTTTTCTCGGCGACGCGGAGCGTGCCCGCATCCAGCGCGGCCAGCACTTTTTCGACCGCTTCGCGGATGTCGCCATCCGTCTCGGTGGTGATGCTGGCGCGGTTGTCCCAGCCGTTTTCGATGGTGTTGCTTAGTTGTGTGCTCATAAATTCCTCGGGTTTGTTGTGGCGGATTTAGTGCGAGCGCGCTTGATTAGCAACCAAAAGCGACTATATATCCGCACAAAGCGAGGATTTATGTTCATACAAACCGAAGCCACCCCGAACCCCAACACCATGAAATTTCTGCCTGGGCAGCCCGTGCTGGGCGATAAAACGGCGTTTTTCACGGATAGTGACAACGCGAAAGCCAGCCCGCTGGCGAGCGCCTTGTTTGTGTTGAGCGATATTCGCGCAGTGTTTTTCGGTGGCGATTTTATTACGGTGACGAAAACCGAAGCTGCTAGCTGGGATGTGCTCAAGCCGCAAATCCTCACCACGGTGATGGAGCATTATCAAAATGGCCTACCGCTGATGAGCCCTGCAAGCGATGCGAAAGCCGATTCAGCATCCGCCATTTCCTACTCGGCGGATGAGCAGGAGATTGTCGACCAAATCATCGAGATGATTGAGGTGCGCGTGCGCCCAGCGGTAGCGCAGGATGGCGGCGACATTATTTTCCACAGCTACAAGGATGGCATTGTGAAATTGGAGATGCACGGCGCTTGCTCGGGCTGCCCCTCATCCACCGCGACGCTGAAAAACGGCATCGAGAATATGCTCAAGCATTACATTCCCGAAATCGTGGCGGTGGAAGCGGCTTAGGCCTGAATATCGAGCAAATACTCGTCGAGCTTCTTCTGAATTTGAAGCACTTTCAGGTTCGCTTGTGCGCCGTAGGTGGCAATGTTTGCTCCCACTAGCTCCTCTTCAAGCGACACGTTTGGCAGTTGGTCAACACCACCTTCGTTGTTCGGCACGGAAACCGTTGAAGGGTTTTTAGTGACCACACGCGAAGAAACACCGCCACCTGCATTGCTTGAAAGCTCGAGCTCCTTCGCCGCGAAATCCTTGGTGTTGGCATTGGCGATATTCTCCGCCGCCACGGCAAGGCGTTTTTCATTCGCAAACACGCCCGAAAGCGCCACTGCTGCCACACTAACCATCCATCGCTCCTTCTTGAGCCCATTAACGAGCTTCTTGTACTATAGCCCAACATACCTGAAATTGATTAAGAAAGCATCAACATTATGAGCAATGCTAGGGATTAACATTGCCAAAATTTTAGATAATGCATTTGATAATTAACGCTTTTTTACGCGGTCACTGATTTTTTCGCGCGGTGCGCTGCTTTCATCGGATTTGCTCCCCTCGAAGCCATTAAAAATGCCCCGCAAAAAGCCTGGGGTTAGCCCTGAAAGCGGGTTCACTCCCACATCTGGGTCGGTGGTGTTGCCACGCACACTAAAGTTGAATCCGATTAGCCCCTCGCCCTCGCCACCTGCTAGCGCACCAATCAGCGGAATTTTGCCAAAAATGGAGTTGAGCGCATAGGCCGGAACCAACACCCCCTTAAGGTCGAGTTTGGTCGTCGAGGTATCGATAGTGCCTGCGATGGTGATACCAATCGCCGCGCCATTGGCCATGCCCTTATCGAGGGTAATCACCCCCGCACGTGATGCAATGTTTGCGGAAAGCTTCTCAAACGCAATGCCACTGCCTGTGAGCGCATTGGCCACGCCCGTAAGTGATGCAATGGTAAGAATACGCCCCAGAACTTCAGAATTCTTAAGGTTAAAATCGGTCATCAACAAACGTGCATTTAGCTGCGGTGGCACGAGCTTATCATCGTAAGTACCACGCATTTCGAAGCTACCCTTCGTCACACGGTCGGTGATATCTAATGCCTTAAGCAGACTGCCGCCATTGCTGGCGGTGAGCACAAACTGACGCACGCCACCAACACGGGCAATGCCACCCTTTACATCGCCTTTCACTGTTTTTGCAACAAAGTCGGCTGATTCACAGCGGGCTGCAGTGCAATCCATAACCGCCTTGACCCCGATGAAAGGCGCATCTTTCGCAAGCTGCAATTCATCTAACTCAACATCCAGCTTCATGGCAGGAAAGTTGGATAGCAGGGTATTGTCACTGCTCGCAGTTCCATTGCCACTTTTGAGCGCACTGACATCCAATCGTTTGCCACGCACAGTGATATCGGCCACCTCGCCCGAGCCATAGGTCAGTGTAAAATCGTTGCGTCCACGCGCGATTTTGGCATCCTTGCTCTCGCGCCCTTTCACCACCAACGTTAACGGCTTGCCACTGGGTTGGTTTAATTTCACATCGGTCAGGCCACTATCGCCCAACACTAACGCGCTTTCGAGCGAGATACCTTGATCATTAGCTTTCAGCACGCCGTTAAGGTTGCGAAGATTATAACCGCCATAGACGTCATTCTGCGACAGATCATGGATATCGGTACTAATATCGTAGCTCACCGAACCAAAATTGACTTCGTTAGGGTCGCTACTTGGATTTTCAGAGAACGCATCGAATTTTAGCGTCATATCGACATCGGCCGAACCTTTGATGGTCTTCGCATTGAGGCCAAATTTATCATCGAAGGGAAACTGCTTCTGAGCAAGAAGCGTCACTGCATCCGCCGCAGGAACCGACAGTGAAAGGGTCGTTTCCATCGGGGTGGTTGGGCTATTGAGATCGGGGCACCACAACATACCTTTTTTAACTTTGGTACCACTCATCAACGTGCCACCGCCGCCATCGACCTTCAATGTCGTGCCGGTGATATGCACCATGCCGTTCATTTTCTCGACATGCGGGAAGTTTGGAAGATATTCAAATGTGATTTCACGTGCATCGACAACCGCCGCGATACTTTTCTCGGGCAGATATTGGGCTGCTAAATCCGCTGGGGTGAGGTTGGCTTTCAGCGTTCCCTTTGCGGCATAGCCGGATTTTAGTTTATTCGTGATCCATGTGCGGGACTCTGGAGCCATTGCGATAGGCCAGTATTTGTAGAGCTTGTCGATATTGAGGCGGCCAGTTTCGGCATTCGCCGTTATGTACCAACCATCTTCGCGTTTATCTCCCTTAGCACTTGCCGTAATCGACGTATCTTCAAGCTGCAATTTTGCTTCGGTCAGGTTCAGACTTTGCTTTGCCCAATTGCCCTCGATAGCAATGCTGCTGCGACCAAGCTTCAAGGGTTTTACAAACCACTCCGGTGCGGTGAAAGTAGCTTTCGGCGTGCTCAGCTTTGCGCGAAAATAACTGAGCGAGAAATCATCCCCAATCGCGGCCGCAATCGTGCCATCGAGTGGCCCATCGGCCTCTACTTTTTCGGGACACGTATCAAACAAGCAGAATAATTTCGAGGGCACTTGTGTCAGTTGGACTGATATCACATGCTCTGGTGCGTTGGGGATATTGCGCAAGCCCGCAGAAATTCTGACTGGCACTGCATCGACTGTGAATGGCATAAAAAGAACAGCATCAAACCCTTTTCCATGGCGGCTAAGACGCAGGTCAAACGGTGAGCTGATGATTTCGGTTTTCGTTTTTTCGTCGGTGAAAGTAAGTGAGGCATCGTCGATGACAAAGTCGTGAAACGGCAACGAAGATGACGCGAATTGCGTTTGCGCCGCGGTTTCGCTTTCTTCATTTCCAAAAAATGCCATCATATCTTCAAGTGGCATACGCGCAGGAGCCCCTTCGATACCCAGCTCGACCAAGCCTTGCTCGTTACGCGCTGCAAACATCCGCGGACCGCGAACAATCACGCTGTGAATCATGGTGCGCGTGGGCAAGAAACCAATCGGGTCGATGGTCGCATACATTTCAGGCATCTGGGCGAATATGTTGCCATCGCGTTTGGCGAAGCTCACATTCTTTACCCGCACTTTGCCAAACTCTGTCGCACGATTCCATCGTACACTCACATCGCCAATGGAGACTACATACGGTGCATCCGCATTATTAACTGCCTTCAGTATCATTGGCTTGGCAAAATCCAGCGAACGTTCGCCCGTGTAAAGCCACGCGCCGAGCGCAAGCAACGCTAGCGTCGCGAAAAGCGCGAAGCGATGTGTAACCAACCAAAGTAAGCGGAGATGCTTGACCATATAACCTTTTTACTGAAACAATGCGCTTATGCCCATTGAAAATTCACGCGTACCTATCACCCTCCCACTACCGCTGGCAAGCCGCGAAGCGGAAAGCCAGCATTGTATTGAGGCACTTAATACCATTCCTGACCTTCGTGCCACACTTGCCAATGAGGGCATGCATGCTCTCATCCAGAGCGCAGCAGGCAATGCGCCTTACCTTTCGCGGTTGATGAAGAAATACCCTGAGCAATTGAGCGCCATCCATCTACACGGCTTTGATGATGCGTGGCTGAAGTTGAGCGAAGAAACACGCGGTCTGGAAGTAGCAACACTCGACCAAGCTACGCTGATGCTTCGTTTGCGCCACCTGAAAGCACGTGCAGCACTGACCATCGCGCTGGCCGATATTGCGCGGGCGTGGCCGCTGGCCAGCGTCACCCGCGCCCTCTCCGAGTTTGCAGGCGATGCGGTGATGCTGACGCTGCGTCACCTGCTACACAAAGCAGCGCAGCGCGGAGAATATGCGATAAGCAATGCAGCCGAGCCTGAAGCAGGCAGCGGGATTATTATCCTTGGCATGGGCAAGCTGGGTGCATTTGCACTGAATTACTCGAGCGATATCGATTTGATCGTGCTGTTCGACAAAGAAGCCCTGCCCTACACAGGCGCGCGCAACGCGCAGGTATTCATGAATAAGCTGGCAGGTGATTTGCAAACCATTTTGCAAGAGCGCACCAGTGAGGGCTATGTGTTCCGCACCGATTTACGGCTGCGCCCCGACCCCATGTCGACCCCGCTTGCCGTTACCACCGCTGCGGCACTGAGTTATTATGAAACCGTCGGCCAGAACTGGGAACGCGCCGCAATGATCAAGGCGCGCCCCATTGCGGGCGACATGCTCGCGAGCGAATCCTACATGCGCGAGCTGGTGCCATTCATTTGGCGCAAAACCCTCGACTTCGCCACCATTGCCGACATTCACTCCATCAAACGCCAGATGAATGTGAAGGCGGGCAAGGTGATTGAGCTGGCTGGCCACAACGTGAAAATCGGTATGGGCGGCATCCGCGAGATTGAGTTCTTTGTGCAAACGCAACAGCTGGTTTGGGGTGGGCGTATCCCTGAATTGCGCGTGAAGGGCACGCTGGCGGGGCTTGAAGCGTTAACAAAATACGAACTGGTGACGCCTGAAGTGCGCGACACCCTCACCCGCTCCTATCAATGGTTGCGGATGATCGAACACCGCCTGCAAATGCGCAACGATGAGCAGACACACACCTTGCCAACCGATGAAGCGGGGTTGCACGAAGTGGCGCTGTTCGCGGGCTATGATTCCACCGAAAGTTTTGCCGCCGAGTGCATCGACACCCTGAAAACCGTACATAAAATTTACACCGATTCGATGATGGATTCGGCACCATTGGCGGTGGATGGTAACTTAGTGTTCACTGGCGTTGAGGCCGACCCCGACACGCTAAAAACACTGGCCAGCCTTGGCTACACGGAAACGCAACGCATCAGCGATATGATTCAAGGCTGGCATCGGGGCCACCGCCGCTCCACCCGCAGCAAGCGTTCGCGCCAAGTGCTGACGGAGCTGGTGCCAGCACTCCTCACCGCGCTTGGCAAAACCGCCAACCCCGATGCGGCATTTTTCCATTTCGATGATTTTATCGACCGCTTGCCCAGCGGTGCGCAAATTTTTTCGCTATTCCTCTCGCGCCCTGAAATGCTGAGCTTGCTAGCGGATATTTTGGGTTCTGCCCCTGCGCTTGGCGATACGCTGAGCAACAACCCATCGCTGCTCGATGGGGTGCTGGAGGCAGATTTCTTTTTGGGTCTGCCCTCCAAAGAGGAACTGGAAAACCTCGTCACCGAGCGCTTGCGCTTTGCTCATGCGTTCGAGCAGAAGATGCTCTATTTGCGCACGTTTAATAATGAGAAGCGCTTCCAAGCGGGCGTGCACCTGCTCAAGCGCCTTGCAACGCCCAAGCGTGTGGGTGCATTTTTGTCGGATATTGCCGAGATCATCCTCCAGTGCACGATGGTGGAAGTGACGGCCGAATACGCCAGCAATAGCAGCACATTTACAGCCGTTCCCTTCGCTGTGCTTGCCCTAGGCAAACTCGGCGGGCGCGAGATGACCTTTGGTTCCGACCTCGATATTGTGCTGATTTACGACGATGCGGTGGATGCAGCCTCCGACGCACGCACACACCTCACCCGCATCAGCCAACGCTTCCTGAGCGCCCTCACCCTGCTTACGCGCGAGGGGCGGCTCTATGAAGTGGACACCCGCCTGCGCCCCGGTGGAACGGATGGCCCTCTCGCGGTGAGTCTTGCCGCCTTCGATGCCTATTTCAGTAACAGCGCATGGACGTATGAATTCATGGCGCTGACCCGTGCCCGCGTCGTGGCCACAAACACGCCTGAATTTGCCGCGCGGCTCGAGGCTGTGGTGCGCGCGCATGTGGTGAAGCCACGCGACCATGCTATTTTGCTCAAAGACGTGCTCGATATGCGTGCGCGCATTGCCAAGCAATTCCCCACCCAAAACCCTTGGGCGCTGAAGCACATTCGCGGTGGCATGGTGGATATGGACTTTATCGCCCAATATATGGTGTTGCGCTATGCGGCGGAGCACCCAAGCATTTGGCACCGCAGTGCACGGCAAGTGTACGAGGCAGCGCAGACCGATGGGATTATTGCATCCGACATCACCGCGCCACTCATCGAGGCAAAGAAATTCCTCTCCGATTTGATGAGCCTACTGCGCCTTTCCGCCTCTGGCGGATTGATCACCGATGATGCGCCGATTGGCCTGAAGAACCTGCTAACCGAGTGTATGCGCGTTGAGCATTTTTCGGCGCTGAAGGAAACCCTACTTACGCTCGAGGCTAATGTTACCCAAGCATTCGAGCGCATGGCACAGTCGGAGTTTTAGCGGGCAGCGCTTGACGTTTCAGACACACGCACTACATCTACTCCATCATCAAACGTATAGGAGCACCGCATGCCTGCACCCGCCAAAAAACCAGCTGCTAAAAAAACACCCGTCAAAAAAGCGGCTCCTAAAAAAGCTGTCGCGAAGAAAGTTACCCCCAAGAAACCAGCCGTGAAAGCTGCGGCCACGAAGCCTGCACCCGCTGTTAAATCGCTACGCGAGGGTGCTGCTGCCCCTGCGTGCAGCCTTGCGCTGACAGGCAATAAGAATGTTGATTTGGCGAGCTTCAAAGGCAAAAAAAATGTCGTGCTTTATTTTTACCCTAAGGACGACACCCCAGGCTGCACGATTGAGGCGAATGATTTCGCCAAGCTCAATAAGCAGTTCGAAAAGGCAGATACGGTGGTCATCGGCATCAGCAAGGATGACATGAAAAGCCACGACAAGTTCCGTGCGAAGTATGATTTGCCGTTTGCGCTCGCGAGCGATGCTTCGGGCGTCACCGAGGCGTTTGGCGCATGGGGCGAAAAGAGCATGTATGGCAAAACCTATTTTGGCATTGTGCGCAGCACCTTCCTCATCGATAAGGCCGGCAAAGTCGCCAAAGCATGGCCGAAGGTCAGCGTGACTGGCCACGCCGCCGAGGTGCTGAAGGCCGCGCAAGGATTGAAATAAGCGATATCCACAGCCCGCCATCTCTTCTGCCGCTGCGTTTGCGAAAATTCTGCCCTCTGGTAGAGGTAAACGATACGATTCGAGGGGCTTATGAAAATTTGTATTCTGGGTGCGGGCGTGCTGGGCGTGACCAGTGCGTATGAGTTAGCAAAACGTGGGCACGAGGTTACCGTTATCGAGCGCCAGAGCGAGCCCGCGCGTGAATGTTCGTTCGCCAATGGCGGCCAGCTTAGCTATTCGCATGCCGAGCCATGGGCCAACCCGCATGTGTTTCCTAAGTTATTCAAATGGGCGTTTCAGGACGACGCGCCGCTGGTGCTGCGCCCCACGGCAGACCCGCACATGCTGCGCTGGGGCATGCTGTTTTTGCTGAATTGCTTGCCCGCCAAAGCCCGCGCCAATTGCGAAACCATGTTGCGCCTTGGCCTTTACAGCAAACAAAAAATGGCCGAATTGCGTGCCGATACCAAGGTTGAATTCAGCTTCCTCGGCAACGGCACATTGCACGTGTTCGATGATCAAAAATCGTTCGACGGTGCGAAACGCCATGCTGAATTCCAAAGCAAACTCGGCTGCGACGAAGTGGCGATGACGCCCGCCCAGTGTTTCGAGAAAGAACCAACGCTGGCCAACACCACAAAAAAACTGGTGGGTGGCATGTATGCACCGATTGACGAGAGCGGCGATATTCACTTTTTTACGGTCAACCTCGCCAAGCATTGCGCTGAAAAATACGGCGTGAAATTTCTCTACAACCAGAAAATCGTGCGGCTACACAAAACCGATAACCGCATCACCCATGTCGAGGTGGAAGGCCAGACCAAAGATTATATGAGTGGCTTCGATGCCTATGTGATGGCGATGGGAAGCCACAGCGCACCGCAGTTGCGTAAAGTGGGTCTATACGTGCCGATTTATCCGATGAAGGGCTACAGCATTTCCTTCAACGCTAGTGAGCATTGCCCGAAAGTAAGCATTACAGATGATGCTGCAAAACAGGTTTATACCTTGCTGGGCAAACGCATGCGCGTCGCGGGTACGGCGGAATTTGCAGGTTATAACGAGGACGTGCGCAAAGTGCGGATTGACCCGCTGAAGCGCGGCATGGCGCAACTGTTCCCGAAAGCGCCGCTCGAGGAACTTACCGAATGGGCGTGCCTGCGCCCATCCACGCCTGATGGCCCGCCGGTGATTGGCAAGACGCCGATTGGTAATTTGTTTATGAACACCGGCCACGGCACACTGGGCTGGACACAAGGTGCTGGATCCTCGCGTCTGCTGGCGGATGTGATTGATGGCAAGCCAACGGAAATTCCACTCAGCGGCTTGGATATCGAACGTAATCTCATCAAGCTGTAATATGACCCCCACCACCCACAGACTCCCCGTTCCCAACACCGTCGGAGAAACGGGCACCCATAAACTTGCCGTCTATGATTGGGGCAACCCCGATGCACAGCGCGTGGTGATGTGTGTGCATGGACTAACGCGCAACGCGCGGGACTTTGATTTCATTGCCCCACAGCTTGCCGCCACGGGCCGCCGCGTGCTTGCTGTTAGCATGGCAGGGCGCGGGGAAAGCGACTGGCTGGCCAACCCGATGGGCTATAACTACGCGAGCTATGTGGCGGATTGCATGGCGGTGATGGATAACTTCCATATCCGCGAGGTGGAGTGGATTGGCACCAGCATGGGTGGCATTATTGGCATGATGTTGGCCGCAAGCAACCCTAAGCGCGTTAAAAAACTAGTCATCAACGATATTGGGGCGCTGCTGAGCAAGGAAGCCCTCGCTCGCATTTATGATTATGTGCGAACCATGCCCGCAAGCTTTGAAAGTCGCACTGCTGCCGACAGCTACCTGCGCGAGATTTTTAAACCGTGGAACATTACGGACGAAACCATCTGGACCCGTTTTGTAGAGACGTCGCTTATCACTCGCGAGGGCACATTACGTTATGCGTGTGACCCAGCGATTGCCATTCCCCTCGCCGCTGGCAGCAAAAACTTTACCGAGGTGGCGGATGTGAATTTAAGCCCCATCTGGAACGAAATTCAAACCCCTACGCTCATTATCCGTGGCGAGCAGTCGGATATTCTGAGTGACGAAACCGTGAAGGCGATGCGCGCTAGTAACCTGAATGCGGAATCCATCACCTACCCCAATGTCGGCCACGCACCTGCGTTGATGACGGACGCTGACACCAAGCCTATCCTCACTTGGCTCGACCGGACGCTGCACGACCTGATGGCGGTGAGTTTCTAGGCACCACAATCACTTTTTCATTCCGTCGAACGTTGGAATGACAAGGCTGTAAAATCATGCTATACTATAACCCATGAGTAATGCCCCTATTTCCAACAACAACTCCCTCGCCCGCGCGGCAGAACGCGTGCGCGCAGCGCGTGAGGCGGAAAAAGCAGGCGCAATTGCACAGGCTACACCGCTGGTAGAACCTCAGAAGACCAGCGCCAAGGTGCGTGCCCGCCTCAACCACATCCCTGACGATGAAACGCTGGGTGGCATGATTGGTAATGCGCTCGCAGCCCTCGCCCGTGGTGTGCGCTGGGCGCGTGGGTCGATACTCAATTTGTTAGTTTAAACGCCCCCCTTACCCTTATCGTTCTCATGCTAACTGTGCCCAAATGCAACGCATTCAGACGCACGGCTACATCAGGAATCCATCTTTCGCCTAAAAACTGGATTCCCACTTTCGCAGGAATGACAAATTTGGTAGGCTTACAAAGTATTTATGGAGCATTGCGATGGCCACCGAACTGAACTGGCAAGACCCCCTGAACCTTGACGGAGAATTGAGCGAAGACGAACGCCTGATTCGTGATGCCGCGCGTGGGTTTGCGCGTGACCGGCTTTTTCCTGGGGTGATTGAGGCCAATCGCCACGAACAATTCGACCGCGAAATTCTGCGCGATATGGGCGCGCAAGGACTGCTGGGTAGCACCATCAACGGCTATGGCTGTGCGGGGGTTAGCCATGTGGCCTATGGCTTGGTGAACCGCGAGATTGAATGGGTCGATTCCGGCTATCGCTCGGCGCTTTCGGTGCAGTCGTCACTTGTCATGCACCCGATTCATGAGTTCGCCAGCGAAGCAATGAAACAGAAATATCTGCCACGCCTTGCGAGCGGTGAAATTGTGGGCTGCTTTGGTCTGACCGAGCCTGATGCTGGCTCCGACCCTGCAGGTATGAAAACACGCGCCGTGAAGGTGGATGGCGGCTATAAAATCAGCGGCAGCAAAACATGGATTACCAATTCGCCGATTGCGGATATTTTTATTATTTGGGCGAAGCTAGACGATAAAATCCGCGGGTTCATTGTGGAACGCGGCGACAAAGGTAATCTCACTACCCCAAAAATCGAAGGCAAAATGTCCTTACGCGCCAGCGTCACGGGTATGATTATGCTCGATGATGTGTTCGTGCCTGATGAGCGCTTGCTAGATGTAAGCGGCCTCAAAGGCCCCTTCAGTTGCCTCAACAAAGCGCGCTATGGCATTAGCTGGGGTGTGACAGGTTCGGCGCTTCACTGCATGGAAGTGGCGCGCGACTATACGCTTCAACGCCATCAGTTCAGTAAGCCACTGGCGAGCAACCAGCTCATCCAGAAAAAACTGGCGGATATGATGACGGAAATTACGCTCGCCACCCATGCCAGCTTGCGCGTGGGGCGCTTGCTCGATTCGGGTGAGTATTCCACGGATATTATTTCGCTCGTTAAGCGTAACAATGTCGGTAAGGCGCTGGACGTGGCTCGCGTGGCGCGCGATATGCTGGGCGGCAACGGCATTGCGGATGAATACCATGTGATTCGCCACATGATGAACCTTGAGGCGGTGAATACCTACGAAGGCACAGCGGACATCCATGCGCTCATCCTTGGTCGCGCCATTACGGGGATTCAAGCATTCTCATGAGTAGTGAATTTCTTACCTTCGCCCATTCGCTTGCCGATGCGGCCGGCGAAGTCATCCGCCCCTATTTCGGCGCGCATGGCGATGTGGAAGCCAAGGGCGACAACTCGCCCGTTACGCTGGCTGACAAACAGGCCGAACAAGCGATGCGTAAGCTGATCGAGGCTGCCTACCCCGACCATGCCATTTTGGGCGAAGAAGGCGGCCACCTTAAAACCATCAGCGAGTATACATGGGTGCTTGACCCCATCGACGGTACACGCGCCTTCATTGCAGGGCGCAAGGAATGGGGCACCCTGATTGCGCTGTGCAAAAACGGCGTCCCCATCCTCGGCATTCTCGACCAACCGATCACGGGCGAGCGTTGGGTGGGCATCAGCGGCCAACCAACCATGTATTCCGCCGCGCCTGCCAGCCAGCCGGACGCCAGAATGCGCTCGCAGGAGGTTGCGATTCGCACCCGCGCGTGCGCGACCTTAGCAGATGCGGAACTTTCGACTACCAGCGCCAACTACTTCACGCCCACCCAAGCCAAGCAGGTGGTGGCGCTTGCCCAGCAAGTGCGTGCGACGGTGAAGGATGGCGATTGCTATGCCTATGGCTTGCTGGCACGTGGCCTGCGCGATGTGGTGATGGATGCAGGGCTGAAGCCCTATGACATACTCGCCCTTGTGCCCATCGTCGAAGGGGCGGGCGGAAAAATAACAGGATGGGATGGTGACGCCGTGACGCTGACCAACTATGCGAATGTGGTGGCGGTGGGCGATGGCACTATTTTGCCTGCCCTAAACCTAGCCAGCAATGCCGCGGCCAGCCGATAAACCCGATACATTCTGGCATTTTTCGAAGAAGGCATCCTGAGCCCTGCCCAGCTTTACGGTGAACGCCTTAGAATCACCCACAAGTGTTGTGGCATACGCAGCAAAGCCATCACCATGTTCGTAGGTCGTTAGCGCTTCAGCGGTTTTTAACTCTTGCGCACGCTTTGGGGAAACGGCACTCAGCCCATCGACACTTAGCGTGGTATTGCGTTCGGGTAACAACTTATCTTCAAGCATCGAGGCCCAGTAATTAGCCAGCGCTTCGGCGGCAAGCTTTTGGTTGCCAATCTTGGCGACACCAGCAATCAATTGTGTTTGCGGCAACATCGCCAGCAGCGGCGAGGCAGATTCAACAAAAATGCCCTCCACTCTGTCTTTTAGATTGGAGAGCCCTTCCAGACGTTTTGCCAGCTGGCTTATTTCTGGATCTTTTAACTGCTGCGCCAGTGCGTTCATTTTGTCGACCTCGCCTTGACGTGCTGCCTCGTTACCCATGAAATAGGTGTTCATATCTGGCATGGGCATCGACATCACTTCGGGATTTATCGGGGCTATATCGCCCACTTTGATGACAAACTTTCCAAATTCTGCACGGGCGAGCGCATCCACTTTTCGCTTAATAGGGTTTGGATAGAGCGTTTCGTGTGCAGTGGAGCCTTGTGGTGCTGCAATTGACATACAATTTCCTATTATTAAGAGGCTATGGGATTGCTAGTTAAAGACTACACCATTATAAGCCCTAAAACTGTTACAATTTTGTGAAGATTCACCCTTTTTCTCATTTTTGGCGGAACTATGACCCCCACCCTTCATATTATTGGCTCTGGCCTTGCGGGTTCCGAAGCGGCCTGGCAAGCGGCGGAGCGCGGGGTGAAAGTAATCATTCATGAAATGCGCGGGGTGAAGAAGACAGAGGCGCACCATACCACCTATTCGGCTGAGCTGGTCTGCTCCAACTCCTTCCGCTCGGACGACCATGAGCGCAATGCAGTGGGCCTGCTGCACGAGGAAATGCGCCGCTGCGGCAGCATCATCATGAAATGCGCAGATGCCAACAAAGTGCCCGCTGGCGGCGCGCTGGCGATGGATCGGGATTTGTTCGCCAAGGCCGTGACCGAGGCGCTGGAAAGCCACCCCAACATCACCATCATTCGTGAGGAGGTAACTTCGTTACCCTCTGCCGAAGAAGGGCTATGTATCGTCGCCACTGGCCCCCTCACCTCCGCTGCGCTGGGGGAATCGATCCTGAAACATACCGGCACGGAATATCTGGCCTTTTTTGATGCGATTGCACCGATTGTGGCGTTTGATTCGATTGACCTGAGCAAAGCATGGTTCCAAAGCCGTTATGATAAAGTCGGCCCAGGTGGAACGGGCAAAGACTACATCAACTGCCCGATGGATAAGGAGCAATACCACGCCTTCATCGACGCGCTGATTGCGGGCGAGAAAACCGAGTTCAAGGAATGGGAGAAAAATACCCCCTATTTCGAGGGCTGCTTGCCAATCGAGGTGATGGCCGAACGCGGCCGCGAAACCCTGTGTTTTGGTCCCATGAAGCCCGTTGGCCTGACCAACCCGCATAACCCGACGGTAAAAGCGCACGCCATTGTGCAACTGAGGCAGGATAATAAACTCGGCACGCTATATAATATCGTCGGCTTTCAAACTAAGCTGAAATATGCCGAACAACTGCGCGTCTTCCGTATGATTCCGGGGCTGGAGAATGCCGAATTCCCGCGCCTTGGCGGCATCCACCGCAACACGTTCATCAACTCCCCAACGCTGCTGGATGGCTCGCTGCGTCTGAAAAGTGCCCCCCACCTGCGCTTTGCAGGTCAGGTTACGGGGGTCGAGGGCTATGTTGAATCCGCCGCCAGCGGCCTGATGGCGGGGAAATTCGCCGCCGAGGAGTTGCTGAGCCAAGCCATCACCCCGCCGCCACGCACCACGGCGCTGGGCGCATTACTGGCGCATGTGACGGGCGATGCCAATGCTGCCACCTTCCAGCCGATGAATGTCAATTTTGGCCTGTTCCCGCCGCTCACCGAAAAAGTGAAAAAAGATGGCCGCCCACAGGCCTACACCAGCCGCGCCCTACGCGATTTGGCGATGTGGACAGGTGAAAAAATCGCTGCATAAGCAAATCGAGGCGCTATAGTGGCAGCGGAGGCTTTCTCATGATGTTTACCCAAGTGAAACGCGCACGACTCACTTATGCCATTGTGATGGCAAGCTGCACCTGCGTCATCATGTCGGCCGTTTCAACCAGCGTCCTGCGCCCCATTGATGCATTCTGGGATAATTGGCCCCATGTCCTGTTTATCGACCTGTGCGTTGCCATTCCGGTGGCCATTCTCCTTGGCCCTGTAGTACGCAAGCTGTGCAGCAAGCTTTATCCAGACGTTGCAAAATAAGAGAAAAATCCGTTTTTTGCAGTTTTTCCCAAAAAAAAGTCGGTTTTGTCATCAAACTGTCATCATTTTCTACTAATGTTAATGTAGATTAATGTAGTGCCCCCCAACCCAACGATGATAGCAACCGAGTGACCGACGAAACAAAACAGAAACCCGACAAAGCAAACCGCAATTATGGCGGTGGAGCGAAGGAGTGGGTTGTCTCGACGATTGCTGGGGTGCTGAGTGGTGCCGTGGCCGCTGGCGCAGCAATACGCAATGAATTTAGTGCTTTGGCCAAACTCTTGCCGGGCATCGCGGATTTTAAAGACGAGGCTAGCAATACTAAAGAACCAGGACTGACTTCCAAACTAGAAGAGAAATTGTATAAAGTCGATCTAGAGCACTACCAAAAAGAAGGCACCAATTGGAAGATGCATGCGGAACAAAAGCATGCCCTCAAGAAACAGTACGCCAAAGATGTAGTCGAAATATTAGAAAAAAAATACAATATGTCCTCGAAGGGATTAACAGGACTCCTCAAAGGCACCTATGAACGTTATTGGCATATTGGCGATAACACGAAGAAAAATGATGTGATTTTTAAGGGTATCACTATTGCGACAGTAATTGGCGTTGGTACCTACAACCTGCTGACCAGCATTGCGACGCGTAAAAAGGCGCGCGAGATTGAGGATTTGATTCTGGATAAAGTGCTGGAAGAGCCAATGGCAAAAGTTGAGGCAGCACACCGCGCGATGCATGCGGAACCTGAAAACAAAGTCACGCACGTGGCAACCCATGAACGCTTGCAGGCGGCTAATGCACGTGAAATGACCGTTCGCGCCTAATAACTACGCGCGATTGCCAAACAAATCTTCGATATCGAGCTGCTTGGGAGCAGCTTCTTTTTTGGCTTTGGCAGCCTTGGCTTTGGCTTCGCCAATAGTACGTTCCACCGCTGGGCGGGCAATAATGTGATCGCGCACGATGCGTACGGGCGCACCCGTCAGGCGATCGATGAAGCTGGCGGCCTGCGCCGCGAGCATATCACGCGCTACATCGCGCGGGTTCAACATAAAGTTCAGCCACAAGCCACGAATCAGGGCATGGAGCTGAGTGGCAGCGTTCTTTGCCTCATCCAACGAACCACCTAGGGTGTGAGCCAGCGCAGAAGTCAACACGGTCTCGATTTTTGCGTCTGCCGCCTCGAGCTGGTTGCGATAGGCCGACTGCGTGGCCGCATGCCCCCAGAACGCCGACATGACATTGAGGCGGCGCGCCGAGCAGAGCTTTTTATTGAAGTGCGCGGCAATCAACGCATCCAGTTTTGCGCGGCCATCGTCGCCCGTTCTGGCAATGGCCTCCGCCCACTCTACTTCATATTCATCAATCAGGGTTTTGAGCGTCTCGCGCAGCAGCATCTCTTTACTGGCAAAATAGAAATTAATGATGCCACGGCTCATGCCTGCACCCTTACTGATATGGGTGATAGTCGTCTCCATCAACCCACGTTTGGCGATGGATTCAAGCGCTGCAGCTATGAGCTGTGCCTTACGCTTATCTTTGACGTTTGCCCGCGACATAAGGAAATCTCCTGCTTAGATGGATTTCATTGGCAATATGTTCAACCAATTCATAGCGGATATCTTGTCAGATGCAAGCATGTAATGACATCCACAGACGCCGCCAAAAAGCAGTACTATCTTCTAAAGCTCAATAGAAAAGCGCCCCATGCCTTGCGACATAGAGCGCTTCCCTGTTGTTAACGTATGAGGTTACTTAGGCTGCATCTGCAGGGGCGTTATCGTCCGCGTACTCGGCGGGATTACCCTGAAGCGCAGCGGCAATTTCTGCTGCCTTGGCACGAATAGCTGCTTCAATCTCGGCGGCCACTTTTGGATTCTCCTTCATGAACTGGCGGACATTCTCCTTACCTTGGCCAATGCGCTGATCACGATAGCTAAACCAACTGCCCGATTTTTCGACAATGCCCGACTTGATGCCCATATCGATCAGCTCGCCTTCTTTGCTGATGCCTTGGCCATAAAGAATATCGAACTCCACGGTTTTGAAGGGGGGCGATACTTTATTTTTCACCACCTTGACCTTCGTGAGGTTGCCAACCACCTCTTCTTTATCCTTCAGCGCACCAATGCGGCGAATATCCATCCGCACCGAGGCATAGAACTTAAGGGCGTTACCGCCCGTAGTGGTTTCGGGGTTACCAAACATAACGCCAATTTTTTGACGGATTTGGTTAATGAAAATGACGGTGCACTGCGTGCGGCTGATGGTACCTGTCAGCTTACGCAATGCTTGGCTCATCAACCGTGCTTGTGCGCCCATAGTGGCGTCCCCCATTTCGCCTTCAAGCTCGGCCTTGGGAACCAGCGCAGCAACGGAATCCACAATCACCATGTCAATCGCGCCAGAGCGCACGAGTGTATCAGCGATTTCAAGCGCCTGTTCGCCGCTGTCGGGCTGCGAGATCAACAACTCATCGACATTCACGCCAAGTTTGCGTGCATAGACAGGGTCAAGCGCATGCTCAGCATCGATAAACGCGCAGGTACCGCCCATTTTTTGGCACTCAGCAATGCAATGCAGCGTGAGGGTGGTTTTACCCGAGCTTTCAGGCCCGTAAATTTCAATGATGCGGCCTTTAGGAATACCGCCGATACCGAGTGCAATATCGAGCCCGAGCGAGCCGGTAGAAATTGCTTCAATCTCCAACCGCTCCTGATTGCCGAACTTCATGATGGAGCCTTTGCCGAAGGTTTTTTCAATCTGCGCGAGCGCTGAATCGAGGGCTTTCTTTTTATCAGCAGATTTCATTTCAGACTTATTTCCAATCGACATAACTTTCTCCATATGATGACTCCCTTAATGCTTATACGCGCTTACCGATGGCGACAATTGCTTTCGGATAGTTATACGCATTAATTGGGACAAGAATCAAGTATTATTTGGGACAAAATTCAAGATGCGGCTTTTTCGCCGCAAAGCGTGAGCTAGCGCGGGAATGCAGGTGGATAACTACTTAACCACAATGCACGGCTGGCCACTCATGCTGGCGCATGCCGCACCAGCATCGGCCTTGCTGCCAAAGCTGCCCGTGCGCAAACGATAGAACGTGCCGTTTGGCAAATCCGCCTTGATGATAGTTGGCGACCCCGTAAGCACCGATGCATGCTTGCTGCTGATTTTTGCCCACGCGGCTTGCGCCTCTTCCTCGGACTTGAACGCACCTAGCTGTACTTTGTAAGAGCCCCCTTCGGATGAAGCTACTTCAGCCTTCGGTTTAGCTGGAGCTTTTTCGGCTTCTTTTACTGGCGCCTTTTGAACAACGGGAGCAGGTTTTTTGACCACCACTTTTTTCTCGTTGATGATTTCTGGATTGCTGATCGATTTTTCCGCTGGTTTTGCTTCCACCACTGGCGAGGTAGCCACTTGCTCTTCAACCGTTAGTGCCGGTGTTTCAGCCACAGGCTCTTTTGCAACAAAGGTGGTGGTGCTTGGTGCAGCTTGCGGCGCCACTGTTGGTGGCACAGCGATAGGCGCGTTATCTTCGGAATCCTCGACATTCATCGCCGCAGCAGGTTGCTCGGCCTCAGGCAGCAAATTCTCGCCCGCAGGTGCATTTCCGCTGGGTGAAATTGCATCGTAAATGGTTTTATCCTGATGTGGAAATTCCTCGCCCTCAGGGTCGATGGGGGCTTCTTTAATCGGCGAGCCTTCGGCCTCGACAACCATCATGTTGCCTTCGGCTGTTGCCTTACTGCCAGAATTGTAAGCATAGTATGCAAGCGCCGCAAAACCGCCCACAGCAACGGCCAAAACCGCCCACGACATAGCGCGTGAGTTCACCGCGTTTGACTCTTCCACGTCTTCATATTCTTCCATGTTTGGTCTCATCGCAATTCCTCCACGGGTTCAACGCCACATACATTTAAGCCTGAAGCTAGCACCACCGTCAGCGCTCGCGCAAGTGCTAAACGTGCGGCGGTGAGTGCGGGCTGCTCAGCTTGCACAAAACGGATATCGGAATCTTTGCTGCCAACATTCCAAAGCCCGTGGAAACAAGCCGCGAGCTGTTCGAGATAATAGATAATACGGTGTGGTTCGTGCGCCACCGCTGCTTGCTCAACAAGGCGCGGCCAACCCGCCAGCAGCTTGATGAGGGTGAGTTCCGCCTCGTGATTGAGCAACGAAACATCCGCGAGCTTTTCGGATTGCGCATAGGCATCGGGCATCTGCTCGGCCGCCAAGCGAAGGACGGATTTGGCGCGCGCGTGGGCATATTGCACATAGAACACGGGGTTATCTTTGCTCTGCTCTTTCACCTTCGCCAAATCGAAATCCATATCAGCGTTGGTTTTTCGCATGAGCATCACAAAGCGCAGGATATCCTTGCCCACTTCATCGAGCACGTCGCGCGCGGTGACGAAATTGCCTGCGCGCTTACTCATACGCACGGGCTCGCCATTTTTGGTAAGGTGCACGAGCTGGCACAGTTTTATATCCACCGAGACTTTATTATCCGATAATGCAGCAGCGCTCGCTTCCATGCGCTTTACATAGCCGCCATGATCGGCGCCGAACATGTAAATCAGGGTATCGAACTGACGCGAAATTTTATCCATCGTATAGGCAATGTCACCCGCGAAATAGGTGTAGGCACCATCAGCCTTCGCCAAGGTGCGGTCAGCATCATCGCCAAACGCACTCGACTTGAACAGCAATTGCTCGACAGGCTCCCAATCCTCAACTTTTTCGCCCTTGGGCGCTTCGAGCACGCCGCGATAGACAAAACCTTTGGACTCAAGTTTTTGGATCGCCTCTTCAATTTTACCGGCGTTTCGTAGCTTGGCTTCGCTGGTAAAAACATCGTGATGGATGCCCATATCGGCCAGGTCTTGCTTGATCAGCGCCATCATGCCTTCGATCGCTACATCGCGCGCGATTTCGATTTGTTTTTCTTCGCTCTCGCGCAGCAAATCGCGGCCATGGACGGCCTTCAGCGTTTCACCAACGCCCTTCAAATACTCCCCAGGGTAAAGCCCTGCGGGTATTTCGCCAATATTCTCACCGAGCGCCTCACGGTAGCGCAGCAGTGCCGAACGCGCGAGCACTTGCACCTGTGCACCCGCATCGTTGATGTAATATTCCTTGGTAACTTTATAACCTGCCTTCATCAGCAGTGTGGCCAGCGCATCGCCATAAACCGCGCCGCGAGTGTGACCAATATGCAGTGGCCCCGTGGGGTTTGCCGACACATATTCTACGTTGATGTTCTGCCCCGCACCAATGCGCGAATTGCCAAAACTATTCCCGCTTTTGAGAATGACAGGAACAACCGCCTGCCAGACCGAGGCGGTCAGCCGAAGGTTGATAAAACCTGCACCTGCTACCGTCACTTCAGTAATACCATCGACACCGCGTAGCTGCTCGGCAATTTTCTCGGCAAGCTCGCGCGGGTTGGCTTTTTGCCCCTCGGCCTTCAGCTGCCCCGCCAGCACCATGGCCGCGTTCGTGCTCAGGTCGCCATGCGCAGCCTCGCGCGGCGGCTCCAGCGTAATCGCGTCCGTCTTATAATTCGGCAATACCGCCTCAACAGCGGCCAGCACATGGTTGCGGTAGGTTTCGAAGATGTTCATGGTTCGTCCGTTCGTAAAAAAGAGCACTCTTTTAGAACGATTGGGTAGGGTTCGTCATCAAAAATCAGGGGCTGTGTCGCTGTTTGACAAATGCCCCTTTTTCCGCCAGAAGGCGGCATTCACAATGGATAACGGAGCGCCCTATGACAACGAAACACATCCTCCTCCTGCCTGGTGACGGCATTGGCCCTGAAGTCGTGGGCGAAGCAAAACGCGTCATTGAATGGGCGGGCAGCAACGCAGGCGTGAATTTCGTATTCGACGAAGCGCTCATCGGCGGCAGCGCCTACGAAGCAGTAGGCACCCCCTACCCCGCTGAAACGCTGGAGAAAGCCAAGAAGGCGGATGCCATTTTGCTCGGTGCCGTCGGCGGCCCGCAATGGGAAAGCCTTGAATATGCCAAACGCCCCGAGCGTGGCTTGCTGGGTATTCGCAAAGATCTCGATCTGTTCGCGAACCTTCGCCCCGCCATGTGCTTTGCAGCGCTTGCCGATGCATCGAGCTTGAAGCCTGAAATCATCGGCGGCCTTGATATCCTTATCGTGCGTGAGCTGACGGGTGATATCTATTTTGGCCAACCACGCGGCGTGAGCGTTGAAAATGGCCACCGTGTTGGCCGCAACACCATGATTTATGCCGATTGGGAAGTGGAGCGCATTGCGCGCGTAGCGCTAGATTTAGCGAAGGCGCGCGGCAAAAAGCTATGCTCGGTCGATAAAGCAAACGTGCTTGAATGCACCGAAATGTGGCGCGAGGAAGTGCAGAAACTGCGCGATGCAGAATATAAGGATATCGAGCTGAGCCATATGTATGTCGACAACGCCGCAATGCAGCTGGTGCGCGCGCCTAAGCAATTCGATGTGATGGTGACGGGCAACATCTTTGGCGATATCCTCAGCGATTGTGCGGCGATGCTGACGGGTTCACTCGGCATGTTGCCATCCGCCAGCCTCGGTGCTGAAAAAGACGGCAAACGTGCGGCACTCTATGAGCCAGTGCATGGCTCCGCGCCTGATATTGCCGGCAAAGGCATTGCCAACCCCATCGCCACCATTCTTTCGGTGAGCATGATGCTGCGCTATTCGTTTAGCATGAATGCACAGGCGGATCTGGTGGACGCAGCCATTGCGAATGTGCTGGAGCAAGGCTTGCGTACGGGGGACATTATGCAAGCAGGCGCCAAAAAAGTCGGCACCCGCGAAATGGGCGATGCGATTTTAGCGGCGCTCAACACCCTCGCGGCCAAAGCAAAGGTTGCGTAAGGTGCGCAAATCGCTGCTCATGGCTACACTGCTGTTTGCCAGCCCAGTGCTCGCCCAAAGCGCTAACCCCAATGCCGAAATGATGCAGCAATTGCAGCGCATGATGGCAGGCAAGAACTCGCAGCAAGTGCTCGGCCAAGCCCTTGCCATTGGCACGCTGCTGGGCTGCACCCAAAAAACGGCTGGCAAAGAGGAAACGCAGGCGTTTTACAACGAGATGCAAACCATCGGCAAGACAGTCGAGGGTTACTGCAAACGCGGCCACGGCACCGAGGCGCGCGCATTACTTCTCACCACCATCGATGAAAACGCCGATCACCCTGTCGCTAAGGCAGCGCTTGGCTGTTACGATACCCAAGCGCCTAACCTTGCAGCCCTCGGCGGCAAGCGTTTGGCGGCCGATGCCGCACGCTATGCGAGCTGGGTACGTGATACGGAAGCCGCCAAAACGCAGATGAAAGATGCCGATGCCTGTATCGGTTACAAGATCGCTAAAAATCAATAGGCGCAGAAAAACCACGATAAGCAGTTGACGTTATCGCCGTTTGGCCTGATAATGCGCGCCCTTGACGTCATTTACATCGGATAGAATCATGAGCTATAAAATTGCAGTTGTTGGTGCCACGGGTAATGTGGGTCGCGAAATTCTGGAAATTCTCTCGCAGCGTCACTTCCCTGTGCGCGAAGTGGTGGCACTTGCCAGCCGCAACAGCGCCGGCAAGGAAGTCAGCTTCGGCGAGGAGAAAATTCTCACCGTGCAAGCGCTCGATGATTATGATTTCAAAGGCACCGATATTGCCTTGTTCTCGCCTGGTTCGGCGGTAAGCAAAATCTATGCGCCTAAAGCCGCTGCGGCTGGTTGTGTTGTTATCGACAACACCTCGCACTTCCGCATGGAAAAAGATATCCCACTGGTGGTGCCCGAGGTGAACGCCCACGCGCTGAAAGATTTCCGTAAAACGAATATCATCGCGAACCCTAACTGCTCCACCATTCAAATGGTGGTGGCACTGAAGCCATTGCATGCCGCGAACCCCATTAAACGCGTGGTGGTGAGCACCTATCAAAGTGTTTCGGGTGCCGGCAAAGAGGGTATGGACGAGCTTTACGAACAAACTAAAGGCCTGTTCGTGCATGATTCCAAAGAGCCAAAGAAATTCCAGAAGCGCATTGCGTTCAACGTGATTCCACAAATCGACGTGTTCATGGATGATGGCAAAACGAAAGAAGAATGGAAAATGGTCGAGGAAACCAAAAAAATCCTCGACGAGAACATTAAGGTTAGCGCCACTTGTGTGCGCGTCCCTGTGTTCGTTGGCCATTCGGAATCAGTCAACATCGAGTTCACCAACCCGATCACGGTCGAGCAAGTGTATGACCTGCTGGAAGGTGCGGAAGGCGTACTGGTGGTTGATCGCCGGGAAGCGGGTGGCTACACCACCCCCGTGGAATGTGTGGGCGAAGACGCAACTTTCGTCAGCCGCGTACGTGCGGATGACAGCGCACCCAACTGCATCAACATGTGGGTCGTGAGCGACAATTTGCGTAAAGGCGCTGCGCTTAACGCTGTGCAGATTGCGGAAACCTTGGTGCAGCAGTTCGGCCTAAAACCGGCGATGGAAGCGGCATAGGCTAGATGGAAGCGGCTTGCTCGCCGCCTAATTCGCGGTTCAATTTCTTGATGCGGTGCACGAAAGCATGCCCCCCATTCACTAGATTTCGTGATACATCGCTGGGGCTAGCACCTAACTGCTCGCGTAACCGATGAGCGGCAGCTGTGATGCCTACACATGCTGCCTTGGTGCTCTCCATCGAACGAAATCCTAAGCCGATAGCAACCCCGCGAATCTGAGCATTTTTAAAATAATTCTCCGCAGATTGCTGGACTTGCTTTGGCTCGATTGTTCCCCATATCGCATGCGCGTAGGTGGGATTGCTGAGCGCCGCCTTTAATGAGCGTGTGATGGCAATTTCCACTGGTAAAATTTCCGCCGCCTCGTGGTAAAAGCTGAGAGGCAAATCCTTGTCATCCATCTTGACCGAGAAATTATCACCGACCAGATTTTTCTCCTTGAGGTACTCTTTAATGCTACCTAACTGCGCACGAATCACCTTGAATTCTGGCCCCGTGAGCACGTTGCGATATAGGTTCGCCAAATCATCAACCGATCTGATTGTTTTTCCATGAGCACTGGCAAATTCGTCCAAGCTGGGGGTATCAAATAGCGTGCAATCCTCTGTCGCCCATTTCGAACCCTTTTTCTTCTCTACCTTGCCTGTGCGCAGTATGGCGAGCAATTGATTAAACGTGGGGTAGCCTTGCGCGCGCACATACTGAGCAATCGTTCCGCCTATCACTTCCGGCTCGTGTGGCCTTGCTTCGCGTAACGTTTCCTGCGGGGATTGAATATCAGTTGCCCTCGCAGGCTGCTCGGGGTTTGGCAGGCGCTTAAGGTAGGGTTGCAACTTCTCGATATGCTCCAGCTCAATCGCATACACATCCGCACGCCACTTTTTCCCTGCGACCGACAAATAGCCATATTCTTTGTGCTGTTTAGGATCAGCAAGACTGACTGTCACCCCAGCATAGCCAGGGGATTCAAACTTGCCAACAGCCTCACCGCTGGCAAACTTCTTAAAATTATCCTCGCCTAGCAACCGCTTTACATCGATCCCTGTTTCCTCAAACGTTTCGCGCACGGCTGCCAGAATCGGGTTGGTTTCGCCCTCATCCAACGAACCTTTGGCTGGCACATAATATTTACGGCTATCCGTGGGGTCGGCACTGAAACGCCCCTGAGAGTACGGCATGAGCATGCATAATTTTTCATCCGCGTCATAGCCACTGATAACAAATCCCGCTTTTTGTGGCGGGGGATTGTTATGTCCTATTAGTGCGACAGCGTTTGCTTTGGGTGACATGACATACCTTAATGTTAAGGCATATTAACGTTTATCGACTCCAACGCACGTGACAATTGTGTGACAATTGGTTCACGGTCGTGCCGTGCCACTATCGCGCGAAACTTGCTGATATCGTAGGTTCCCGATCAACTTCCGTAACGGTCGTAGCTGGCCGTAGCCGCGCAATATGATCGCTCACCCCCACATCTACGCCATGCTGATGGGCATGCGCCCTGATTCGCTCAAGGGTATCCGCAAGCCCCGAACGCGTCATGCTATGCTCGGTCGAAACTGCACCGCGCGCCTCAGCAATAGCAAGAATAGCGGGCAATCGCTCTGCGATACGCTCACATTCGTTCTTATTGAGCGCATGCGATGGATCGCGAGCTAACCTCAATAATTCTGCTGCCGACCGATAATTCCCATCTACAATTGCAGCTAGTTGGGGCGCATAGTGCCCTCCCGCAATCGAAACTTCTAAAAGATTGGGACTGCGCCCACGCTGCACCGCTAAGGCCAAGGACTGATACCCCGTCATATCAGGTGTGGCCTGCGGAATATAAACACCCTCCGAAAATGCAATATGCGTAAGGTCCCGCTGCTTTTGCAGATACTCGGCAGCCGCCATCACGTCTGAAATGGCGCCATCGGTCAGGGTCAAATGGTTGTCCCGAACATAGGGAAGAAGCTCGCTTGGCGGCTGAATCATGGGAATCCTCTCTTGCATTTAGAGCACTACCAATACCGCTTGCAAACCAAGCTGTGCGTGACAATTGTGTGACAATATTAGTGAATGGCCAATGTTTGTGGGCTGCCGTAGCACATGGTTTGACAAACTTTGCCCCACGCGCCATAACAGGCGAAAATAACCAACCACTCGAGTCGCACATGAGCAATATCCATGAGAATCGGCCGCTTTCGCCACATTTAAGCGTCTATCGCTGGCAGATTACTAATACGCTTTCCATTCTACACCGTATTAGCGGGTTTGGTTTGTCGCTTGGGCTTATTCCCCTTGCCCTGTGGCTGTGGGGTGCGGCCTATAATCCCGCTTTGTTTGTGGCAATGACCAGTGCGGCGGCAAGCATTCTGGGTAAGCTATTCTTGTTTGGATGGTCGTTGGCATTTTACTATCATTTGGGTAATGGCATCCGCCATTTAAACTGGGACATTGGCCGCGGCTTTGCGCTTAACGAGGTGCTTGCTTCGGGTCGCGTGGTGATTGCCTTTGCGCTCTCGATGACATTATTCACCTGGGCCTATATCGCTCAAACAATGGGGTGGTTCCATGGATAATCCGCATTCGCTTCGTTCACCTCTCAAACGCGCACGCCGCCTTGGCTCCTCGCACGAGGGGACGCACCATTTCTGGCTGCAACGCGTCAGCGCCGTGGCGCTGGTTCCGCTTTCCATTTGGTTCGTGACGGCGCTTGTCACTCGGCTTCTTTCGCCGCAAGCTTTTGTGGTGGCGCAATGGCTACGCAACCCCCTCACTGCACTTGCCCTTGGCGCGCTTGTTTTTGCGTTGTTCATGCATGCACGCCTCGGCATTCAAACGATTATTGAGGATTATGTAAAATGCGAAGTGCGCAAAATTGCGCTCTTGCTTTTGCTCAATACCGTTACGCTTGGCCTTGGCGCAATGTCGCTGATGGCCGTATTTAAACTCCATTTCTTCGGGATATAACCCATGGCTGACGCTCCGAAAATCGATAAATCTGCGCCCTCCGTCAATGGCCGCGCCTACCCTATTACCGACCACTACTACGACGTTATCGTTGTTGGTGCTGGCGGCGCTGGTTTGCGCGCAACGTTCGGTATGGCTGAGCAAGGGCTTTCCACGGCATGCCTCACCAAAGTATTCCCGACCCGCAGCCACACCGTGGCGGCGCAAGGCGGCATTTCGGCTGCACTGGGCAACATGGGCGCAGATGATTGGCGCTGGCACTTCTACGACACCATCAAAGGTGCCGATTGGCTGGGCGACCAAGATGCCATCGAATATATGTGCAAAAATGCGCCTGAAGCCATCATCGAGCTGGAGCATTACGGTGTGCCCTTCTCGCGCACTAAGGAAGGCAAAATCTACCAACGCCCCTTCGGTGGTATGACCACCGATTATGGCAATGGTCCCGCCGCGCAGCGCACCTGTGCAGCGGCTGACCGTACCGGCCATGCTATTTTGCACACGCTTTACACCCAAGCGCTGCGCCATAAGGCGAAGTTCTTTGTGGAATATTTCGCGCTTGATTTGCTGATGACGGATGACGGCGAATGCCGCGGCGTGCTGGCGTGGAACCTTGATGATGGATCGCTACACCGCTTCTGGGGACAACAAACCTTGCTCGCGACGGGTGGTTATGGTCGCGCCTATTTCTCGGCTACTTCCGCCCATACCTGTACGGGCGATGGCGGCGGCATGGCGCTTCGCGCAGGGCTACCGCTTCAGGACATGGAATTCGTTCAATTCCACCCCACGGGTGTTTACGGTGCAGGCTGCCTGATTACAGAAGGCGCACGCGGTGAAGGCGGATACCTTGTGAACAGCAAAGGCGAACGCTTCATGGAGCGCTATGCGCCGAGCGCGAAGGATTTGGCAAGCCGCGATGTGGTAAGCCGCTCCATGACTATGGAAATCCGCGAAGGCCGTGGCGTGGGCCCTGAAGGTGACCACATCTTCCTGCATCTCGATCACCTTGCGCCTGAAGTGCTGCATGCGCGCCTACCGGGTATTTCCGAAACTGCGAAAGTGTTTGCCGGTGTGGATGTAACCAAGCAACCTATCCCCGTCATCCCAACGGTGCATTACAACATGGGCGGTATCCCCACCAATGTGTTCTGCGAAGTTGTAACGCACAAAAACGGTAACCCTGAAACCGTGGTACCTGGCCTGATGGCGATTGGGGAGGCGGGATGTGTTTCCGTACATGGTGCAAACCGCCTAGGCTCCAACTCGTTGCTCGACTTGGTGGTGTTTGGCCGCGCCGCCGCTCATCGTGCGAAGGATATTGTGAAGCCTGGTCTAAAAGTCGCCAAGGCACCTGAGTCTTCGACCCAGAAAGCACTGGCTCGTTTCGATGGCCTACGTTATGCCAACGGCGCCAACCCCACCTCGGGCATCCGCAAAAACATGCAGAAAATCATGCAGACGAACGCAGCCGTTTTCCGCACGCAAGAAACCCTCACCGAGGGCGTTAACAAAATGACGCAAGCCTATGATTCCTTTAAGGATGTGAAGGTATCGGATCGCGGTCTTGTCTTCAACTCCGACCTGCTGGAAACGCTGGAGCTGGACAATTTGCGTGGTCAGTCGCTTGTCACTGTGGTGAGCGCCGAGAATCGCAAGGAATCGCGTGGCGCGCACAGCCGCGAGGACTTCACCGAACGCGATGACGTGAACTGGATGAAACACACACTGTGCTGGCTGGATGATGCGGGCAAAAACAAAATCGACTACCGCCCAGTACACACCAAAACCCTGACGGACGAGGTGGAATACGTGGCACCGAAGAAGCGGGTTTATTAATGGTTGCTGTGCGCGCATGTGTGCCTCTGGCATGCCTCATCAGCCTCGCCGCGTGTGTCGCGCCGACGACGGATAATCCGAACGTGACGCAAGCCGAATGGCGCGCTGAGCAAGAAGCTCAAGCCGTAGCCGCCAAACAAGCACCCATTGATTTTAACGACAAAAAGGCCTACGGCGACACTCAGGTCGAAGCGCTTGTAGGGCGTCTTGCACCGATTGCTAAGCGCGTAGAAGATGCCTCCACCGCCGTGTGCCAAGACGTTGTGCCAAAATCAAATTGTAACTTTCAGGTGATTCTGGATGCCAAGGAAAAAGGTCTCAACGCCCATGCTGATGGCCAAAATGTAGTGATTTACCCAGCGATGATTGATTTCGCGAAGAACGACAATCATCTGGCTTTCGTTATTGCGCACGAGTTTGCGCACAACATCATGGGGCATATCCATGCCACACGACAGAATGTCACGATTGGTACCATTCTCGGCTCGGTGGCAGATATTGCTGCTGGCGCTGCTGGTGCCAACACAGGCGGCGTATTTGGTAAAATTGGCCAACAACAAGGTTTGCTGAAATATTCCTCGGCGTTTGAGTCCGAAGCGGATTATGTTGGCCTCTACATTCTCGCCCGCGCAGGTTATAAAATCGAGGATGCGCCAGATTTCTGGCGTATCATGTCGCAAGCAAACCCCGATGCGGTGTATGTTAGCTCAACCCATCCCAACAACCCTGCACGCACAATTGCGATGGGTAAAACCGTCGCTGAGATCCGTGCGAAGCAAAAAGCTGGCCTGCCCCTCATCCCCAATATTAAGCCAAAGCAATAGGAGCCCCGAATGGCTGAGTTTTCACTCCCTGCAAATTCCAAAATCAGCAAAGAAGGAAAGCGTTTCGCTGCACCTGAAGGTGCAACACGCGTGAAGGTGGTGAACATCTATCGCTTCGACCCCGAGGATGTGGATGCCAATGGCAAACCCAAAAACCCGCGGGTGGATCGCTACGAGATCGACCTCGATAAATGCGCGCCCATGGTGCTGGATGCGCTGATCAAAATTAAGGACGAGATTGACCCCTCCCTGACCTTCCGCCGCTCGTGTCGCGAGGGAATTTGCGGCAGCTGCGCCATGAACATTGATGGCAGCAACACGCTGGCCTGCACCAAATCTATTGCGGATGTGAAGGGCGAGCTGAACATCTACCCGCTGCCGCATATGAAAGTGGTGAAGGATCTGGTGCCCGACATGAACCATTTCTACGCGCAATATGAGTCGGTGGAGCCGTGGCTGAAAGCGGACTCTCCTACCGCTAAAAACGCTGAACGCCTCCAAAGCCCCGAGGATCGCGAAAAGCTAGATGGTCTGTACGAGTGCATTCTCTGCGCCTGCTGCTCCACCAGCTGCCCAAGCTATTGGTGGAACCCCGAGCGCTACCTTGGCCCTGCAATTTTGCTGCATGCCTATCGCTGGATTATCGACAGCCGCGACGAAGCAACGGGTCACCGGTTGGACGAGTTAGAGGATCCCTTCAAGCTCTATCGCTGCCACACCATCATGAACTGCGCCAAGGCGTGCCCGAAAGGCTTGAACCCTGCCAAGGCCATTGGCGAAATCAAAAAGTTGATGGTCAGTCGCAAGATTTAACCACGCCAGATGTTGCTCTAAAACAACCATATCCTCGTGCTAAAATGCTATTTCAGCTAGGGCAGCTGTTTAATTTTTGGCTTTGAGATTCGTTGCATGCTAGAGTGATCTGTAACATTAAGCATGTTAAGGTTCTCCCATGAAAAACTGCTCCAAAGAACTGAATAACAAAGCATTTTCATTAGTCGAGCTTTCCATTGTTTTGGTCATCATCGGCCTTATCACTGGCGGCGTCCTTACAGGGCAAACACTTATCCGAGCGGCAGAGCTACGAGCTGTTAGTAGCGAATATCAGCGCTACGCAACTGCAGTTGGCGCCTTTCGTGATAAGTATTTTGCACTCCCCGGCGATATGAGCAATGCCACCAGTTTTTGGGCAACAGGTACAACCAATGGTGATGGTGATGGACTGATCGAGGGAAATACTACTGCAGCCAATAACGAGACTGGCCATTTCTGGGTTCAGCTTGTTAATGCTAGTTTAGTCGAAGGTTCTTACACTCCTGCTTCGTGGGCTGCACCCGTTTTGGAAACTACCAATCCAGCCAGCAAGCTGCGCAGTGCTGGTTGGAATATGCGCTCGGTGGGCACCGTAGGTGTCGATGATACCGTCGTTGGTACCACAGGTGCTGGCACCAATATCCTCTATGAAGGCACTTATGGTAATGCTTTCTTCCTTATGAAAGCCGTGACGCTTGTGGCACCTACTGCGGCGAGCGGGGCTCTAAGACCAGAGGATGCTTGGAATATTGATATAAAAATGGATGACGGCAAGCCTGCTACTGGGGCTGTTGTATCGCTTGAGATCCAAGGTGCTGCATCGCCGAATGGTTGCGCCAATGCCGCAGGGTCAACCTCGGCAACTGCATCCAGCGTCGCTTATGACCTCCTCAACACCGCCAATACCTCGTGCTCACTGGTATTCAAATCTGGTTACTAGTGGTTAGCGCAGCGCTGTTCGCTTCCTTGTAATCAGGCTATATCAATCTTAATCGGCTTGATATAGGTCATGGAAAATATGCAGCCGCGCCAATATCAGGTTGGGCAAGGGAAAGACCATGCAATATGGCATGTCCAACTTGCGCAAGCCCTCCCCAACCGCTAAACCCCAAAATACCAGCCATCAAAAAGCCCATTAATATGCATCGTTTTGCCAACCCTGCCCAGTTTGCCCGCATCAGCGCTATTGTGCTGCCGATTGCCATGGCGATTACAGTGTTGTGTGGCTCGCTCGGCCTTTATTTGGGCTTGGTGATAGCCCCTGACGATTACCAACAAGGTGCGACGGTAAAAATTATGTACATCCATGTGCCCGCCGCATGGATGGCAACCGCCTGCTACGGCTTCATGGCGGTGATGTCGGCATGCTTTCTCATTTGGCGACATACGATGGCGGATGTACTAGCACGCGAAGCAGCGCCCATTGGTGCAGTATTCACTCTTATCTGCCTCATCACGGGTATGCTGTGGGGCAAGCCGACATGGGGCGCCTATTGGGTGTGGGATGCACGGCTGACCAGTATGCTGATTCTTCTATTGCTCTATGTAGGTTATATGGGCATCGCCCATAGCGGCGAACACTCGGAGCGGGTGAAAGTCGCAAGCGCATGGATTGCTTTAATCGGCGCTATCAACCTACCTATCATCAAATATTCAGTAGAATGGTGGAACAGCCTGCACCAAGGCGCAAGTATTGTACGCGATGGTGGTTCAAGCATCCATAGCTCCATGCTCACTCCACTATTGCTCATGATTGCGGCGTTCTCGGCATTATTTGTCGCGCTGCTGCTAGTGCGTGCCGATACAGCATTGAAATCAGTAAAGCTGCGCCGCTTGCAAATCCAGCGCATTGCGCTAAAGAACGCAGCACTTAGCGATTAGGGAGACGAAAATGACCTTTGTGGTGATGGATAATTGTGTTCGCTGCAAATACACGGATTGTGTGGAAGTGTGCCCAGTTGACTGCTTCTACGAGGGCGAAAATATGCTCGTCATCAACCCTGATGAATGCATTGATTGTGGTGTGTGCGAGCCGGAATGCCCCGCCGAGGCGATTAAGCCTGAAGCGCCAGAACTACTCAAATGGGTAGAAATCAACCGCGAATATGCGATGCAATGGCCCGTGATTACGAAGAAGAAAACCCCGCTACCAGAAGCGAAGGAAATGGATGGGGTTAAGGATAAGTTCGAGACCTATTTCAGCCCCAATGCTGGCTCAGGCGACGCCTAGCCCAAGTATTTATACCATCTAAATGGCTGATTTGTATAAATAAAAAATTTATCAACCAATAAACTTACAAATTAACTAAAATTTTACCTTATTATGATGCCCTTTTTTGTGCTATAAAGGGCAAATCTTAAGGAAATCTCCCGTTAGATGGAGGTGCTTAAGCATCCAAGTGTACTATGGTCTGGCTCCCGCCAGTTTTAGGTGGGTGTCGTTTGTTTAACGGTTTTGGCGCGATTAGGGCAACCACGCGCCGCAATGTTAAGAAAGTACGAAATTATGGCAACCAAGTCAAAAGCGAAAGCTGTATCGAAATCGAAAGTAGCCGCTAAAGTAAAAAGCACCAAAAAACCAGTCGCTAAAAAAGCCCCTGCTAAAAAAGCCGTGGTGAAAAAAGTAGCCGCGAAGAAAGCCCCTGCCAAGAAAGCCGTAGTTAAAAAAGTAGTGGCGAAGAAAGTTGTAGCTAAAAAAGTGGTCGCTAAAAAAGTAGCCCCCAAAGCTGCAGCTAAACCTGCATTGAAAGTTGTCGCTAAGAAACCCGAGGCAAAGAAAGTAGCTCCCGTAGCAAAAGCCGCGGTAGTTAAGTCCTCGATGGATACCCGCAAAACGCTGGATCGTGCACCAACCGCTGCAAACAAAGCGCCTATTTCGTCGGTGGGTCGCACCACGCAACAAAATGGCCGCACCATGTTTGTGGTGCCACCACAAGCTACCAACGGCCGCAAAAACTTCGCCGTGGGCGAATATGTGGTTTACCCAACGCATGGCGTGGGCAAAATCATGGGGCACGAAGTTGAGCGTATCGGTGAGCACGAACTCAAAGTGTTCGTGATCTCGTTCGAGAAAGACAAAATGACACTGCGCGTGCCTGTGGGTCGTGCAGAAGCTGCTGGCCTGCGCTCGATTTCGAGCAACGACCAAATCAGCAAAGCACTTGCCACCCTCAAAGGCCGCGCGAAAATTGCCCGCGGCATGTGGAGCCGTCGTGCGCAGGAGTATGAAGCAAAAATCAACTCCGGCAACCTCGTGGCCATTGCAGAAGTAGTGCGTGACTTGCACAAAAACGTGGATCAGTCCGAGCGTTCGTACTCTGAGCGTATGATCTATGAAACGGCGATGCACCGCCTGTGTGGTGAAGTGGCTGCAAGCGAGCGCGTGGAAGTGAAAGACGCACAAGACCGCTTGCTGAAAGTGCTGCGTAAACAAGCGGCAATGGCTGCGTAAGAACGTACCCAACCTAAAAGCAAATAGCCACCTCATGAAAATGGGGTGGCTATTTTTTTACCCGCTACGTTTACGATTAAAGGCTAACTAACAACGCCTCGCGCCCTGCGATGGCAACGATTTCATCCTCGTGCGATTTTACGCCCGAAACACCCACGCCGCCAACACATTCGCCGTTGTAAATAATTGGTACACCGCCTTGCACTGGCAAACGCCCAGGCATCAGCCCCACGGCGGGGCGCTCCTTCACCACATCCTCGAGTGCTTTGGTGGGTGCTTTGGCAATCGCGGCGGTGCGCGCCTTCAAGGTTGCGATTTCGGCGCTGGGCAGCCCTGCCCCATCCATGCGCTCGAGGTGGAGAAGATAGCCCGCCTCGTCCGTCACGGCGATGGAAACGAGCCATTGATTCTTGGCCGCCTCGGCCTTACACGCGGCGATGATTGTGGCAGCATCTGCCGCCGAAAGCGTGGTTTTGGTGCGCATAAAATCCTCCGAAATAAAGTGACTAGGAACCTTCCTGAACGGCGGATAGGTTTTTGGCAACCTCTGGCTAACATACTCACAGGACACAACTCCTGCTTCGAAGAAAAATCTCCGCCCACGCAAGGAAATGCTTTCAAAATACGCAAAACCACTCTAGAAGCCTCCCGAGCGCGGATGTGGCGAAATTGGCAGACGCACCAGATTTAGGTTCTGGCGCCGCAAGGCGTGGGGGTTCAAGTCCCTCCATCCGCACCAGCTACTAAGTGGCTGATTTTTTAGGGTGTTGCCTACCCCTATACCCCTAATCTTCACAGAACTGTCACACACGAAACTCTGCCACGCGCTATAGTGATAGATGAGTTCATCAATCGTTCGTGAGGGTTCCTATGTCTACAACTCAAGCCGTTGCTCAACCTGAAGCACAAGCCGCGCATGCAACTGTCGCCGAGGGCGCGGTCGCAACACCCCCTGCGGCACTCGAAAATACATCGGCCGCTGCTGTAGATGCGGCGCGCCAAGAAGTGCAACCACCCGAGCAGCATGCTGTTGTGCCTGAAACTGCACTCGACACCTCGATTGCGCCCAAAGATCGCCCGCCAATTATTAAGCCAGAGACGTCGGAAGCTGAAAGTGCTGCTCCAAGCACCCTTGCAAGCATCGCAGCAATCCTAGAGGCAAATGCCGCAAAGCAAGCCGGCGAACTAATTGCGCAAGCCAATATTCACGGGGCGAATATCCCTATCGAAGGGCTCGCCCTGACTGTGAAGATTGATAAGTCGCCTACAGCTGCCCAACCATCCTCTACCCCCGAAAAGGGGCAGGAAGCACCTGCTATTGTAGAAAATGCAGCGGTATCAAGTCCTGCCCTCACCACACCTGCTATCGAGCAACCTGCCGTGAGCGAAGTTAAACCCGAAGGGCTTTTAGCTGCTCCCGTAACCCAAGTGGTAACGCCTGCTGAACATCAAGGCATTGCAGCAAACAAAGACAAACTCGCGATTGGAGCCTAACGCGCGGATGCCACTGACCCCCACCAGCAACTCCTTAATCGATGCCGCTCAGGAAGTCGTTTCCTCGGCGTGGAGCAAGGTCGAGGGGATTTTTGGCCATCAGGATTTTTCACCACCAGTGAATTTGGAACAAATACCCGGGATTGACTCGCGCTTTTTGCCGCGCGTGCCGATGAGTAACAGTAATCTCGATGTGCACCTGCTTGCCCAGCTTGGTAAAATGGGCATGAAGCGCGGTAAGGAGATGACCGCAGAAACCCACCCCGAACTTCACCACGAATGGGTAGGCATGTGTGAGCGCGCTGGCCTTAAACGCGTACCACAACTGATTCTAGCTGAAAGTAAGGCGCTCAACGCTGCGTCCTTCACGGGCGAAAATGCAGTGGTGATGACCACTGGCCTACTAAGCCGAATGAACTTTCGTGAAGTGCGCGCGGTGCTGGGGCATGAACTCGGGCACGAAATAAGCAATCACACCAAATCGCGCGTGGTGGCGACGGTTACGCTTGCAGGTGGCGGCGCTGTTACGGGCGACATTATTGCCCATCGCGGTGGTGTTGGATCGTTCATCGACTTCGATGCAATGAAAGAAGGCCGCACGAAAAGAACACTGCAAGCCTTGTTTGATAACGGTAAGAAGCCCCTGTCGATGTTTGGGCATGTGTGGTACGCGCTGGTGGGCGCTACTATCGGCAGTATTGCCGCCAACCAGCTCACCGTACGCCCAACTGAGCTCGATGCCGACAAAAAAGGTGCGATGATTTCGGGCGACCCCGAGGCGCTGATTTCTGCCTTAGGTAAAATCGAAGGAACCCGCGGTAAATTGTCTTTTGGTAAGTTGTTTGGTAAAGTGAGATCGGGTTACCCCAGTAACGAAACCCGCATCGAGCGCTTGCGCGAAATGGCGTACAGCAAACCCACCCCACCGATGGAGCAGACTGCTTTCCCAGCTGCCTCTATGCAGGAGACAGCGGCGACCCCTGAGGTTCCAAGCCCGCAAGTACATGCCGTTAGCCAAAACGAGCGCGTCGGCGTAGCATCACCCACACCTGTCGCGGCACTCTAGACATCCTCACCGTGGCTTGCTAGTACATGCGTCATGCGTAACCCCACCACCTCCTCAATTATTTTTCTGCCCATGCCACAACGGGCAGATAGAGTGCCTGCCTGATGCCAGCCTGCCCCATCTGCTCGAAACCTACTGTGGCGGCGCATAAACCCTTTTGCTCCGAGCGATGCCGCGAGGTGGATTTAAACAAGTGGTTCACTGCCAGCTATGCGGTTCCCGCGGTCGAGCTGGATGATGTGGACGATGAAAGCCTCGAGGCCGCAGCCCAGTTGCTTAACCCCGATAACGAGCACTAACCCTCATAAAAGCCCAGCTTAGCGGCCCGCACGCACGATTTTCCTTTTTCCCTCAACACCGCGCTTGCCACAAGCCATTGCTTTGGCTATAGCACTGCCCTCACGATACGCACACGCGTTAGTGGCCGGATAGCTCAGCTGGTAGAGCAGGGGATTGAAAATCCCCGTGTCGGCGGTTCGATCCCGTCTCCGGCCACCATTTCTTTCTCAACTTAGTTCGCTATTTGTGCAAGCATCGCCCGCATCGCATCGGGCAATGGGGCGGTCACTTTAATAGGCGACTTAGTAGCCTGTAAGGGAATTTCCACGGTTTCAGCATGCAGCATCATTAGCACGGCACTTGCCGAGAACTCGCCTTCACTGGGGCCATAGAATGGGTCACCGATGACGGGACAGCCAAGAGCAAACGCAGCATGCAGTCGAATTTGGTGGGTGCGGCCTGTTTTGGGCGAAAACTCGATTTCACTCAATGTGCCATTGCTGTTTAGCACGCGATATTCCGTCACGGCCTCCTGCCCTGCCTCATCCAGCGACATTTTCCATTTGCTGCCAGCGCCGCTTTTTAAAATGGGGCGGTTGATGACACCCTGTGCCTCAGCAGGCACGCCCACACAGATTGCGCGGTAGGTTTTGTTCACGCGTTGATTTTCGAACAACTTGCCAAGCTTGATGAGCGCTTGGCGGTGGCGACCGAGCACCAAACAGCCGCTCGTTCCTCGATCAAGGCGATGCGCCAGTTCTGGCTTTTTCGGCAAGCCAAATTGCAAATGGTGGAAGGATTGATCGAGCGCGATTTTGTCGTGCCCTGTCACATGTACCGCTATGCCTGCGGGCTTGTTGAGCACCAGAATCAGCGCATCGCGATACAGCAGGCACGCATTGATTTCCGCTTCGGTCAATGGGCGGGTGGCAGTCATTCGGCGTGGGCGGGTTTTTGGCGGGTCTGCTCGCTCGCGGCAGGGCGGATGATGACATTATCGGGCACATGGCGCGTCACCACAGCCCCCGCACCCACCACCACATTGCAGCCAATACGTACGCCCTGAATAATCACGGCGCCGGCACCGATATGGGTTTCCTCGCCCACAACCACATGGCCGCACAGCACCGCCGCGGGTGCAATGTGACAGTGTGGATAGATTACCGCGTCATGGTCGATCGAAGCGCGGGTGTTGATGATGACATTCTCGCCAATAATGGCGCCGGATTGAATGACGGCACCTGGCATCACTTGCACGCCCTCACCCATCATCACGTGTGGCTGCACCACCGCATGATTGCTGATGAGTGGCAAGAAATCGAACCCACGCGCGCGGTAGCGCTGGTAAATGTCGCGGCGCACCGAAAGCCCCGAGCCAGAACGGCTGGCAAGGTTGCCCACGCCGTTGATGAGCACAATCTGCGCAGGATCAAGCGCCACCTCACCCTCAAGCCCGAGCACGGGCACATCCAGCACTTCTTCGCCCAGCAGGGCGGCGTTGCTGGTGATAATTCCTTTGATGCGCAAGCCAGCCGCCTGCGCCATGCCGATGAGCACGCGGGTGTGGCCACCGCCACCGATAATGACTAATTCTCGTTTCATGCCCCGTACTTACAACAGCCCGCACGCATTGACAATTGCCAATGGCGCGCCTAACCCAACAGGATGGATGCTTGCCTGAAACGACTATTGGATGTGACCGTGGCGCTTGCGCTGCTGGTGCTGCTCGCGCCCTTGCTGGTGGTGGTGACGCTGCTGGTGCGCCTGAAACTCGGCAGCCCCATCTTTTTCCGCCAAACCCGTATTGGCAGAGGCGAGCAACCCTTCCGCCTCATCAAATTCCGCACGATGACGGATGCACGTGATGCGAATGGCAATTTGCTGGAAGATTCCGTTCGCCTCACCCCGTTTGGCCAATGGCTGCGTGAGACGAGTGTCGATGAATTGCCTGAATTGTGGAATATTCTGACTGGCAAGATGAGCCTTGTCGGTCCGCGCCCGCTGCTACCTGAATATTTACCCTACTACACCGCGCGCGAAACGCTGCGCCACACGGTGCGTCCTGGCATTACAGGCCTTGCGCAAGTGAACGGCCGAAATGCGCTTGGCTGGGATGCGCGATTGGAGATGGATGCGCAGTATGTCGAGCAATTCAGCTTCGCGCGGGATTTAGCAATTTTGTGGCAGACCGCCGCCGTTGTGCTAAAACGCGATGGTATCAGCGCCGAAGGCCACGCCACCATGCAGCGGCTGGATGTGGAGCGCGTAAGCAAAGGAACCGCATGAGCACCCAGCCCCGTATTTTTCTGTCCCCCCCGCACTTGGGCGGCAACGAACAGCGCTATGTGAGTGAGGCGTTCGCAAGCAATTATATTGCTCCGCTGGGGCCGATGGTGGATGCATTCGAGGCAGAGTTTGCAGCTTATACTGGCATTCCGCATTGCGTTTCCCTCACCAGCGGCACGGCGGCGATTCACCTTGCATTGCGTGGGCTGGGCGTGGGTGCGGGCGATACGGTACTCGCCTCTTCCCTCACTTTCATTGGGAGCATCTCGCCTATTCTCTATCAAAATGCGACGCCGATATTTATCGATGCGGATGCAGCGACGTGGAACATGGATGTGGGACTACTGGAAGAGACACTGGCCGACCTGAAGAAAAAAAATAAACTGCCCAAGGCCGTGCTGCCGACTGACCTCTACGGCCAATGCTGCGATATGAATGCGCTACGCGCCGTCTGCGACAGATATGGCGTGAAATTGGTGGTAGATGCAGCGGAATCCGTCGGCGCGACCTATCAAGGCAAGCATGCGGGCTACCATGCGGATGCGGCAGCGTTCTCGTTCAACGGCAATAAGATTATCACCACCAGTGGCGGCGGCATGCTGGCCAGCCACAATAAAAAACTGATCGACGAAGCGCGCCACCTCAGCCAGCAAGCGCGCGACCCCGCGCCTCACTACGAACACACCACTTTTGGCTATAACTACCGCATGAGCAATATTGTAGCCGCCATTGGGCGCGGGCAGCTTGAAGTGCTCGACGCACACATGAACCGTCGTCGTGAAATCTTCGCGATGTATCAGCGCGAGTTGGGCAGCCTTCCTGGTATTACCTTCATGCCCAAAGCCTCCACTGGCGAGGGTAATTGTTGGCTGAGCGTGATACTGATCGATGAGAAAGCATTTGGTGCAAATCGCGAAACGATTCGCTTGGCACTTGAGGCAGAGAATATTGAATCCCGCCCGATGTGGAAACCCATGCACCTACAGCCTGTGTTCAAAGACGCAGCTATGGTGGGTGGCCGTGTTAGCGAGGCCTTATTCAAAGATGGCTTATGCCTGCCCAGCGGCAGCTCCATGAGCAATGCCGATGTGCTGCGCGTGTGCGAAGCAGTACGCGGGTGCATGCGTTAGGCTGCCTCAATTGTCATAAAAGGTTCATATTTCTTAGGCGCGGCATCCGCTAGATTGTGCCCATTCATGATGAATGGAGTGCGCGATGAAAACTACCCACGAATTGAATCCACTGCACGATGCGATCAAACAGTTCGTTCGCGAAAGCCGTATCCTTGGCGTTCAGAAGCATGGCGGTGGAATAGAACTCGTAACGGATGCGAAGACCGCCAGCCTGCTTGACGACTTGGGGCTAGCATCGAAGCACATTGGCCGCGCAACCCGTGCTGCACTCTCCGATGCATCAATAGAGCTAGGCGACAAGCAAAACCTGATTACATGGGAAGGTGATAGAGGGTTGATCAACGCCTTTGGTAATATTGATAACGTGATGCACGCATTGAATGGCATCAGCCTCGTACCGTACTCCAAAGAAGTAGTAGCAAAAACATTCCAAGATATGCTTAAGGCGCGAGAAGCTGCACAGCGTGGCGGGCGTGCTGGAACAACTGCTTTATCAACTCCGCGTGGGCGCTAATATATAGGCAATCCCAGCAATTCAGGAGAACGCAATGGCATTTAGCGTTAACAATACCGCTTACAACCAACTCATCGCTTTAGCTGAGTGCGGGGAATTGCGTATGGCCCGCATAGGCCAGCTAGTGGTCTACTTTGTTAATGAACAGAGTACGGGAAAGTTGGAACCAATTGGTATTTCAGCAGCACCCGCAGGGAGCGCTGTACTTGCACAGCTGGCGCGTAATAAGACTTTTGATGCATCAGGTTATCCTCTCACCTTCACGGCAAAAGAAGTAAGCGAAGCCATCGAGAAGGCTGGGCATAATGAAAGAGGAAATTATCTCTTGGTAGGAAGCGTCGCTACGAACACGCCAGAATTACCTTATACTGCGGAAACTCAGCGTGATGTAGATGCGCGCAAATTAATGCTTCGCTAGAGCGCGACGGAAAAACTATTCCCGCAGCCACAGCTACTTTTTGCTTGCGGGTTTTTAATTTCAAACGCCGCAGCGCCTAGCGTTTCGACATAATCCAGCACCGCCCCATTGATGAAGCCGAGGGAGATTTCATCAACAATCACGGGCGCGTTTTCATTGCCAAAAATTTGGTCATCGGCAGCGGGCACATCGGTCACGAAATCGTATTTATACTGAAAGCCTGAGCAGCCGCCCCCATCCACCGCTACGCGCAGGCGCGTGCCCGCAGGCTCGCTTTTCAGCAAGTGGGCGATGCGCGCAAGCGCAGATTCGGAGATGGTGAAGGGCTGGGTCATACAGCCATTATATAGGCGATTGCGATACGATAGCAATAGTTGCACTCTCTAAATCTCTGCTCTATCGTTTGCGCATGACCCAAAACAGCACATTCGCCCCCTATGCCACCAACCCCGCCCAAACCCGCGGGCGGCTGGTGCCCGAGGCGGAATGCACCATGCGCACCCCCCACCAGCGCGACCGTGACCGGATTATTCACTCGGTGGCCTTTCGGCGGCTGGAATATAAAACGCAAGTGTTCGTCAACCATGAGGGCGACCATTACCGCACCCGTCTCACCCACAGCCTTGAGGTGGCGCAACTGGCGCGCGGCATTGCACGGTGCTTAAATATCAACGAGGATTTGGCCGAAGCGCTGGCGCTGGCGCACGACCTTGGCCACCCGCCTTTTGGCCATGCGGGCGAGGACGGGCTGCACGAGGCGATGGAAGGCTTTGGTGGATTTGACCATAACGCGCAGACCATTCGTATTGTGACGCATCTTGAAAACCGCTACGCCAATTTCGATGGGTTGAACCTGACATGGGAAACACTAGAAGGCATTGCCAAGCATAATGGTCCGCTCACCGGTTTTGCAGGCGCAAAACCCTTGCCCCGCGCCATGCTCGCCTATGCCGAGCAACAGGATTTGGAACTTTCCACCTATGCCAGCATCGAAGCCCAAGTCGCCGCAATTGCCGATGATATTGCCTACAACAACCACGATATCGACGACGGCCTGCGCGCGGGATTCTTCACGCTCGACGACCTTTTGGGGCTGCCGTTACTGGGGGATATTATTACTGAAGTCCGCGCCCAGCACCCCATGCTTTCTACCCATCGGCAAGGGCACGAAATCATCCGCCGCCTGATTAACCGCATGGTGGCAGATGTGCTGACCCACACCCGCCAGCGCATTGTGCAATTTCATATTGCCTCGGCTGATGATGTGCGTGGCCTTGGCCAACAACTGGTGCAGTTCTCGGGCGATATGGAGCTGGCGCATCGCTCGATCAAGACCTTCTTGTTCAAATACATGTACCGCCACTTCAAAGTGAACCGCATGACCAGCAAGGCGCGGCGCGTGGTGCGCGAGTTGTTCGAATTTTTCCTCGCCGAGCCACAATGCCTACCGAATGTGTGGTATGCGCAAACGGATGGCGCAAACACCCAGCGCACCGCCGAAGTGATTGCCGATTTCATTGCAGGGATGACCGACCGCTTCGCACTCGACGAACATGCCCGTATTTTCGATGTGCGGGAGCGCAGCTAGATTGCGCGCATAAAAAAAGAGGCGGTGGATTGCTCCACCGCCCCAAGCGTTTTCCTCGCACAGAAGAAACTCGTCACATCAGCGTCGCTTGGCAGCCTTCGCTGCGGCGCCACTTAAATCTGGTTGAACCCGTGCGGGTTACTGTCCAAGTAATGATTGTAGAATAGCATTAACAAAGGTTAAGAAGTGTGACAGTTCTGTTAAGATTTTAACCTTTGGCCATTTCCTGACCCCCAAATCACTTGCATCCTGAGCAGGTTACCACTAAACAACTAGCGGTTTCGGGCAATCGAAGCCTAACAAAACACGACCAAAAACCCCGTAAGAGGAATCCATGGCAAGCGAAAAAAACCAGAATATTCAAGATGTTTTTCTAAACACCCTGCGCAAGGAAAAGGTGCCAGTCACCGTGTTCCTCACCTCGGGGGTTAAACTTCAAGGCAATATCTCTGGATTCGACAATTTCTGTGTCGTTTTACGCCGTAGCCCGCAGGTTCAGTTGGTTTATAAGCATGCGATTGCGACCATCGTGCCAAGCACCAACATCAGCCTTTACAAAGGCGAAGATGAAGGCGATGCACCGGCAGCGGATGAAGCGCCAAGCGCCTAAGGCTTGACCCACACCCTCGTCATCCACCCCACCCTCACTGGCCGCGAACGGCCAGAACGCTCCTTGCACGCCTCGCTCGAGGAAGCGGTCGGCCTCGCCCATGCTATCGCGCTTGAGGTGAGCCACGCCGCCGTGGTGCGCCTGCAGAAGGTGACGCCTGCGACTTATATCGGTAAAGGCAAGGCGGAGGAATTCGCTGCACTGATTGAGGAGCACGAGATCGGCCTCGCCATTGTCGATTGCGCGCTGACCCCTGTGCAGCAGCGCAACCTCGAAACTGCCTTTGGCTGCAAGGTGATTGACCGCACTGCGCTCATCCTCGAAATTTTCGGTGCTCGCGCCCGCACGGCGGAGGGAAAATTGCAGGTGGAGCTGGCCTCCCTGACTTATCAAAAATCCCGCCTCGTGCGTAGCTGGACACACCTTGAGCGCCAGCGCGGCGGCTTTGGCTTCTTGGGCGGCCCTGGGGAATCCCAAATCGAACTCGACCGCCGCATGATCGGCGATCGCATCATCAAAATCAAAAAACAACTGGCCGATGTGGTGCGTACCCGCACCTTGCACCGTGCCACGCGGCGGGATGTCCCCTATCCGCTCATTGCGCTTGTGGGCTACACCAATGCTGGCAAGTCGACATTATTCAACCGCCTCACCAAATCCGATGTCGTCGCGCAGGATATGCTCTTCGCCACGCTCGACCCCACGATTCGTGAAGCGGTTCTACCATCAGGGTTGCGCGTTTTGATGAGCGATACCGTAGGCTTCATCAGCAACCTGCCTACGGAACTCATCGCTGCCTTTCGCGCGACGCTGGAGGAAGTACTTTCCGCCGATATTCTCCTTCATGTGCGCGACATTGCGCACGAGGATACCAAAGCCCAAAGCGATGACGTGATGAGCGTGTTGAAAAGTTTGTTCGAGAAGGACGCCAGCCTCGATCACCTCATCGAGGTGCATAATAAAATCGACCAATGGCAGGCCGATCATAACCACGAGCCCTATCTTCCGCCTGCGGGGGCAATGCCCCTATCCGCCATTACGGGTGAAGGTTGCCACGAACTGCTGCAACGGATTGATGAAAAACTATCGGCTGAATTGCTCGCCACCCACCATTACAGCATCCCCCACGAGAATGGCCGCGCCATTGCGTGGCTGTATGCCAATGGTCAGGTGATGCATCATGAGGAGGGCGACGCTGATGCCCATTACGAAGTGCGCTTAAGCCCAGCAAACGCCGCACGGTTTCATCAGCAATTTGGGTATTAATTTAGCGGCCTACACCACTACGAAGGACTTGCGCGCCCATATAAGCACAGCCTGCGGCCAGCGCTCCTTGCAACAGCGCGACACCAACGCTGCTCCACTGCACATGGCGATTACCATCGGAATCCTGCTGCACACTGTTCTTTGCGGCACTGGCAAACCCGAACGCCGCCATTAGCGCCCCTGCGCCCCACATGCCTGCGTTGATTTTGTGTTCCACAGGCACAGCTTCTAACTGCTGGGCTAAACGCTTACGAAGCGGCACTGCCTTATCTGCATTATCTTTCGCTGCATCTGGAATGATTTTGCCCGATTTCGCATTGGCTATAATATCGTCCAGCCAAGCCTTTGCTTTGCTATCGGGTTGGTCCACGGCTTAGCGCCCCTTACCTGCAACCAAGCTGCCAACCGCAATACCGGTGCCAAGCACCGCCTGACCAATACGTGCCAGCGCGCTACGATCCTCGCCATCCACCGTTTTGCTTTCGAGTGCGCCTTTGGCAATGTAAAGGCCGATACCAACCCCACCAACACGGGCAAAACCCACGCCGCGCTGAGCCATTGGAACCTCTTTACCGACGATATTTTTGATATCACCCAAGCCCGCCTGTGCAGCACCTTTCAGGCCACCATGCGCATGGTATGAGCCCGCAATACGGTCTCTCCAGAAATTTCCTGCATTGGCTGTGGTATCCGTCATGGTAGGCTCCCTAAGGCGTTATTTCATGATTTTACTATAGCACAGTAATTCAGAAGTTTTATGACAGTTCTATGAAGTTTTTGGGTGGGGGACACCCCCCTATCCGCGCCGATTACTCCTGAAATACAAGCAATTCTGCTGCCCTGCGCCGTGCCAGCCCCGTTAATCGCCGTCCGCCGCCCCACACCCAGCGCATCCATTGGCGGGGTATTTCTTCGGCTTCCCCCCGATTAATCACCCGTCGCAGGCTTGAGCGCTGCAACGCCCCTGCCCCCACATTGAAGGTAAAACTCACTAACGCATCGAATTGGTTTTGGGTGAGGGGAATATGGATGTATTTACGCACCGCCCGTTCGGCAAAGTGTACATCGCCAATCAGCAGCCGTTCGGCCATCGCCTCATCCACCTGCACGAATGAGTCGCGCTCGGCGGGCAGTAGCACATGGCCATAGCCAATCGTCCAAATCCGCGCGGGGCAGAGGTAGGGTGTGGCTGAGAACCCCTCAAACCGTTTAATGAGGGCAAGTCCTGTGGGTGAGGTTTTCATTAGCGCTTCGCCCGCAGCATCGCGCGGCTACCAAACCAAAATGCCATAATAGCCGAGAATATGGCGACATCCTCTTGCGTCCACAAACTCACTAGGGCTTGCGCCACGCTCACATCGTTCTGCCACGGCAATTCAGGATGCATAAGGATGCTAAATTGCGCTGCTTTCACCAACACGTATAAACCAAAAAACGCATAGGTAATGGTGGGGCGCACACTGCCCGAAAGTGCATCGACCCAATAAATCCCCGTCAGCGAATCCTTGATGCGGGCATTCAGTGCCACCTGCTCCTGCGCAAACGACTCTGCCTCAATCGCCTGAAGCTGCTGCTGGCGCGCAAGTGCGTTCTCGCTCGTCGTCGCGGCAAGCTTCTCGCGGTCATACTCTATTTGCAGCTTCAGAACTGCCAACTCGTGCGCACGATCTTTTGCGTCACGAAATAGTTTAAATAAATCAGGCACCGCGCTCGAGAAAAACCCAAGCAACGCACTGAGTAATGCAATCATAATCACCTACCGTGAAAGAAGGATGAAACAATATTCACTGCCTGAATGAGAATGGCGCCAATCGCCGCCGCCAACGCCATCGAGGCCGCATAGGCGCCCTTGCCACGATTCATGATCGCCGTCAGCTCGTCGAGCTTTCGTTCCATGCCGTCGAAGCGTTTCTGGGTAGAAGCATTATGCAACCGCTGCTGCTCGCGCAAACCCACAATCTGCTCCTCAATCACGGCGATTTTTAGGGCGTTCTGATGTTCTGCCTCCAGCATTACACATCCGTCGCGTTGGCGAATTGCGGGGTTGCTTTCAGCATGCTGTAAATCTGAGCAATGGTCGCATCTTTGATCCAGTTCTCAGTATCAATCGACGTGCTGATCGTCACATAGTTAGCCATTGCCTGCCGCGCATCAGCATTCAGGAAGCCATAGGCCACCACGGTTGCATGACTCCGATAACGATTTTCATGCACTTCGCCAACGATGAAATACGTAAACGCTTCACCACCAAACGGTGATGGATATTGGATAGATAAGGCCATAGAAACTCCTGATTAGTTGATGATAAAAAAGCCAACGGATGTCGCTGCCGTTGCCGCTGCATTAAGTGTAATGGTGAAGCTTCCCGCTGCTGGAACGACGTTCTTAATTTCCGCTGTTGCGTCATTGGTACGCACCACCGCCAACACAATCGAAGAGGTGCTGCACAATGAATTTGTGACTACAAGCGATGTTGAGCCTGCTGCAAAATTGACCGTTCCACTGGGCTTATTGATAGTTTGTGCACCATTGGTGCCAGCAGGCGTAATAGTGGTGTCGTACACCTGCTTTCCTACACTACAGTTTACCGTCGAAGTCACTCCAGGAAGCGTAACCGTACAATCGGCAGCGATACTTGCGGGCGCTTGATATTTTGCAGAGTTTACGCCGTTGGTAGTTGCTTCAGCCAACCTAAAAAACGCAGGGTCAAAAAATGTTGGCGGTGTGATTGACTGCGGGATGGCAACCCATTGGAAGTCTGAGCGGTAATAGAAAATATTCAGGCTTGTATCATACACCAACAATCCTGCGGCAGGGGAAGAAATAGCGTTGCGCTGCGTTGTTGTCATGCGCGGGATTAGTAAGCCTTTTATTGTACTGTTGATGTCAAGCTTCGCGGATGCATTCGGTGTTGCTGTGCCAACGCCAAGCGAGTCATTGGTCTCGTCCCAAAACAGATTGGCATTGTCCTGCTGTAATACCCCTGCGGCGCCTGCAAACATTACGCTGCCAGAGGTTGCACTGGTGATACTTCCGCCAATCGCCATACTTGCGCCACCGCCACCTGCAGGCGTTGCCCATGTGCCATCTCCACGCCAAAAGGTGCTCGCGGAAGCACTGGTGCCACCTCCAAGATTCGCCACAGGTAGATTACCCGTCACCGCTGTAGCTAAGTTCACATTGGTGATGGTGTTATTTGCGCCATTGATTGTTTTATTCGTCAGGGTTTGCGATGCTGTGGTGCCAACCACCTGCTGCGAAATATTTGCCGCGTCATAGGTCGCCATCAGCATATCGCCCGAACCACCACCTGAAGCAACAATTACCCACGATGTACCATTAAACCGATAATCGGCAGATTCATCCCGCACCCAAACACGAATGCCATCTTGTGGGGTAATAAAGCGCCAGACCTGATCAAAATAGGCAAGCTGCGTCGCCTTCCCCACCCATGCCCCTGTGGGGCTAGCCGCCACTATGTAAAGCGCACCTGTCGCTGGGCTGATCGGTGGGGTGGCGAGATCTTTATCCACCACCACATAGCTCGTGATGGCATCGAGCGTGCTGAGCGCTTGATTAATCGTCACTTCTTTCTGCGCCTGTGATTGCTCGACCAGCGTGATGCCTAAATTAGGGGTAATAGCCATAAAATCCTCAAAAATAGTGGTGATATGGCGCCGCTTCGCGTAAACTACTCACGCGAGTGATGCCGATTAGTGTAACAAGGGAGTGCCGAATGCCGACGTTGGAGCAAATCAACGCACAGATTAAAAATCTGCCGCACAAATATATTTTCTACACGCGCAAGGAAATCCGCTACCTGCCAAAGATCCTGAACGAGAACGAGCAAATTCTTGCCCTCACCTCAGGGTTTATGGACAATCAAACATGGCTACTCGTTTGTACAAACCGCCGCATTCTTTTCGTCAACCGCGGCATGTTCTTCGGACTGCGCCAATTGCAAATGAACCTCGACCGCATTCAGGCAATTGATTCGAGCTTTGGCATTGCTTTTGGCGATATTCGCGTATGGGATGGAGCGGCATCGATGTCTGTTTCGCTTATTCTTAAATCCACCATCGCTCCGTTTGTGAAAACCGTTCAAGATGCAATGGATCGCTATAAGCGGCTTATGGTGCACGAGCTGGCCGCCACCGCAACCAATGCGCATAGCACCGCTGCAACAACAGGCAGCTTGCCACAAAATGCCATGATCAATGAGTTGGAACGCCTTGCAAAATTGAAGGCAGCAGGCCACCTGACCGACGCAGAGTACGCAGCAGCGAAAACAAAACTACTCAGCTAGTTATTCCTGCGCGTAGGTCGAAAGCTTAGCCAAAAGTGCGGGGTCAATTTTATCCATCACATCGCCGAATAGATTCTGAATACGCCGCATGAAATCGTTGAACTCGATCTCCCCAGCAATCACCAACGATTCCAGCATACCAAGCATGGTCATCGATTCATTGTCAATACCATGTAAGCGAATGGAACTCGCAAGCTGATTGACCGTTAGCTTGAAAATCAGATCACCCATAATATCGGTGGTGAACCCACATCGCTCATGCAAAGCAATTGCCGTCACATTGGGTTTGGGGATCAGCCCTCCATCCGTTGGCCAAACAAAACTGTCATCGCCGTAAGAGTGCGTGTGCAAGGAAGACACTTGGTTTTTTTGTATCATGAACCAAGCATAGCGTGAAATTATTAACAAACCGTTACTGCACCAAAACCATTGTGGATAATGTTTTACCGGGGCCTATCAGTCCCGATCGCTGGGTGATGGTTAGCGTCAGGCTGCTAGGTGCAGCGCCAAAATCCGCTATTTGCTGTGCTGCGCTGTAGACCACATTAGGAGCACTCACTTGCCAGTTGCGCACGGGGTTTGCGCCGTTCATCGCCGTCACATCATAGAGCTCGGCCTGCTCCATTAGGGGCACATCCACATAATCACGTAATCCCCCATCAATCCGCGAGCGGAGAATCCAGCTCAACGTCACGTCTCCATTCACCGCACTTTTAATCGCTGATACATGCACTACGGTAAGTGGCTTTAATGTGTTCCCTTGAATCGTGAAAGCCGAGTCAATTCCGTCCGAAAGGGCATCACCAAACGAAACCGCGCGGATGATCCAGCTTTGGCCAATAGTACTTGGTGAAATTGTTAGGGATTTTACCGCATCATTAAGCAGCACAAAGCGCTCACCTGCCGCATGCGAACTAATCGCCGCTTCGGTACCAAGCCGTCCACGCAACAGCCCGCTGAGACGATAGAGATTGGGACCTAGCTGCGTGGCATTCTTGAACTGAATAACCTCATCGCCCAGCACTGCCACGTTCGCTCCATCAAGCACGCTACGCTCACTGCATTGGCAAGCACAGCATCCCCTAGCAAGGCCACATCCACGGCGTTCATTTCATCGAATAGCTGACTTATCCCAGCGCCTAGAGCACTTACGGCTGAGCCAATAATTGCAGCCGTATCAATGCTAAGTAACTGCTCATCATCTCCACTATCTTGAACACGTACAAGGTTTGCACCCTTCCAACCATTGGCAATGCCGCACGCTGCAAAGCGCAGTTTCATAGCATCCTGTGCATCACTCGGTAATGCAGGAATATCCAAAATCTCTAGCCGCGTTTTAGGGCTTGGTAGCAAGAGCGTATCGCTACTGCCAATGGTGGGGGCAATATAACCATCCCAATCTTCTGCCGCATCGATCACGCCCTTCACATTCACCACCCCAGGGCGGCCAACCTGCACACGGCGCACACGCATACGATGCGTTACATTACCGTCGATGAGTGTCAGCACATCGGCAGGTTCCAGCGCCGCATATTTCATCGGCAACTGCAAGCTCAGGCTACTGCGCTCGGCCCATTGGTCAGAAAGTTTTGTTTCGGCAATCGCCCGTGCATGCGCTTCTGCAAGCACTAGGCTTAACTTTAAACTCACCGTGTCTGTCGCATCGCGGGTACTACGCTCAGCCGCTTGTACATTGGTTTCATACCGTTGCAGGCGATTAAGGAAATGCACCTCTTGCCGCTGCGGCAACACCACATCCTCCTGACGCGTCAACACATACGGCACGAGCTGATCTCCTGCTTTTTGTGGCAAGCACTCTTCTGCCACTACACTCGCATCCACCGATGCGTCGCGCACCAGCGCCTTTAATCCCTCTTCAGTTTCCACCAACGTGAAAAAATACGATTCCATCAATTGCTGAAGTGCAGCGCGCGCCGTCACGCGGTCGTTGATGACAAATCCATCGAGCAGCATTTGTAATTGGCTCGTATCAATCTGCGCATTGGTCAACCCAGCGCGATACGCAATTTGCTCCACCGCTGCGGCGACGTGGCTTGCACCTAATTTTCCTTGCACCCAATGGCCCGTCACCCAACTTGCGCCATCACTCCACACCTCACGTAAATCTGGCCAATGCGGGTAAGGCCGCGCATCCCACGTCCAAAGGAACTTATTCGCAACCATGGTGCTATTTTCCCATTCCGCCTCTGTCGCTGCAATGGCCGCGCGCTGCGCCATAAAATCCACCCGCCCGCGCGAAAAGCGCGGGTAAGCGCTGCCACTGGCCGTACTATCGACAAATACGTTGGGTTGATTGGCGCATCCATCAACGCTTGGGAAGCCATATTCCGTAAACCAGATGGGCTTGCTTTGCGGCACCCATGCCGTAGCGTTGGCATCGGGATTGGTGTGCGTATTGTTCCACCACCATGCGATATTTTTCCACGCATAGGCAGCGCCCAGTGTTGCCATTGTGGTGCGCGCGCCATCGGTGTAATACCAGTCATAGCCCTCGCCACTCGTCCAACCGTCGCGCAACGCATCGATGTCATAGCCCGTTTGCACCGCATCCGTCAGGGGGAAGTAGGCATCAATGCCCACCATATCAATGCTTGACGAGGCCCACAGCGGGTCAAGATGATACCATCCCCCATCCGTATGGTGATATTCGCTCCAATCTGCTGCATAAGTCACTTTCACGCTTATGCCGAGCGTCGCCTTCACGCTTGCCGCCAGCGATACCATCTGCGTCACGGCAGGGAACACCCCTGCACTGCTCGTAATCTTCGTCAAATCCCGCATCTCGGTGCCGATGGCAAACGCATCCACCATACCTGCCACCAATGTCGCATAATGGTTGATGAACGCATTATAGCCGCGTGTTTTGGTGAAGAAGCTCGTTACATTCGAGGCCGCCCCCGTCAACTCGCCGCGCCACGGCTTGCCCGCCACATCCATTAGCATTTGCGGGTAGAAAAATATCTTAAGCCCCCGCGCACGTAGCTCCGTCAGCAGTCGCAGCACACTGCCGTCATCGGGCGTGCCGCCATAACGCAGCTTACCCGCATCATTGCCAATTTGCCGCCCTGTTGCACGTGTGAACCCCGCTACCTGCCAATCATCGGGCGTGGTTTGGGTGTTAGCCTGATATTCCACACACGGCCAGATATCGCAGGTCGCAATATCCATGCTGGTGCCAAACCAGTTGACCACCACCCCCACCCACTCGAGGTTGGGGAATGTTTCCTGCAACTGGTCGAGCGCAACAAGCACATTGGCTTTGCCTTCTGCCGTGTGCACATTCAGCGGCACTTGGTATCCGCTTTGTACAATGCCGCCCCCCGCGCTGCTTCCTGTAATCTTGTATTCAGCCTGCGTGTCATAGACAAACTCGCCCGATCCAGGGATGAGCATGACCGATTTCACGAGTGACTCAACGGGCAAACTACCGACATCCTCTTGCGGCGCGCGGCGCGTCACCTCAAACGTGAAATTCGGGATACGATTGCCAAAATCCGCCAGCGGAAAATCCTCGATCACCACATACGCCAACCCGCGATAGGCGGGCGTTTCCCCCACTCCTTCGTAACTTTCAATCAGCGGGTCGGGCAGTTGCGTTTCACTGCCTTTATATATGCGGTAGGCTCCTTGGCTAAAATCTAGCAATTTGGCGTCAGCCCACACGCGATTGATGCGCGCAATCTCACCCTCACACACTGCAATCGCCAGCGACACATAATAACTATACGTGGTACTCGTGCTGCTTGATTTTCCGCCTCCGCCGCCTTTTCCGCCCGAACGGGTCGTCGTCGTGCTTGCAATTTCCTTGATCGGGCGCGACCAAATCACATTCCCAGCAATCCGCACAGTGCCAAACACCATCGGAATCATGCGTCCATAGGTCGAGCTTTGCACCGCTAGCGTCTCGAGCCGCGCTCCCTCGTAGATATGCTTTGGTGAACCGTTAATTGCACCACCAGTTGCACCACCTATTTGTCCACCTATGAATGCGCCAAGCTGCGGGTTACCATAGGCAGATCCTACCGCCGTTCCCGCAACTGTCCCTACAACTTTTAAAATATTGGACGACATTCATCGACTCCTGTGTGGTATGTTTCTATTTTGCTAACTGCGGCAGGCGATAGGCCGCGTACGTATCGCGTCGCCAATGTGCGTCGTAGCGGTGCTCCACCACTTCGCGTGCTGGCGCATAGGCATGAATCATCCCCAATTCCCCTGCCAGCGGATAATCCGTTAGCAGCCCTAAATGCTGTGGCCTGCCGTCAATCTTCAACAGCACAATACCCGCTTCGCGCACCTCCGATTTTTCTATAGGGACCAAATGTGCATCCAGTTTTTGCTTCAGCAGCTGGGCGTCAGGTCGCGTGCCATAATGCGGTACATCCAATGCTTCCACCCCTTGCCCATCAAAGCGCAAACCAAGTTTTTGAGCGGTTAACAGCAACAGCCCAAGGCAATCCACCCCCGTCACACTGCGCCCCTGATGTACAAAGCGCACGCCAACAAATTGCCGCGCACACGCGATCACTTCGTGTGAAGTCGTCATAGCTCTCTCGATGAATGAAGGATGAAAAGAAACAGCGTCATTCCCAAAATCGCAGAGCGATTAGCGGAGAATGAAAGCGCAAAAATACTACGGTTGTATGACCTTAAAATTCAGGCGATGAGACATCGCTGATACTACTCGCTTTGCGAATTTTTCTCAGGACGAAAGTTGGTGCGCATAGCTGGGCGCGCGAACAGTGGACGTTGTCCAAGGCTTTTCGCATACCACCACACCACGGCAGCCATGGTCACAATCGCCATACCAAACACCCAAATCATCGCGGCCGAAGTCGAGTTACCATTCAGCCCAATAATGGTCGCCGAACCAAAAATGGCCACTGCGATGACAAAGCCAAGCAGTTGCCCCAGAATAGTCGAAACCTGATGCACCTTCAGCGCCCGCTTTTCCCATTCGTGGCGATGCATCTGCTCGCGTTCGAACATTTCCACAATGCGCAAGCCCGACCCTGGCATCACTGTGTCATAAGCCTCTAAAATCTCGGGCGATGGTAGGCCTTCTGGCGCTTTCTTTCCCTGTGGTTTGCGCGAAAAATTATCACTCATGGTAACGCTCCAAACTTGCCTCAACATCCTGATAGACTTTTTTGGCGTCGCCCCTAAATGCTTCCTCTGCCGAACGGTATGGATAGCGATAGAGCGGGCTTTCATGCATACGCAAGCCCGACGACAACCCCTGCAGGATGGTAAAAATCAACATCTTTCCATCATGCGCGATGCGCGCTCAAGTTGCAACCAACTTATAAGCTCCGCGTCGCCGACGTTTCAAGAATCTTATCCGTTCCAGGCACATGCGGCTCGCCCCGAAAATTGACTGCATTATTAAACCGCGCAATGCAGGTGTCGATTTGCTTGTCGCACCCTGCACTCACCGTAAAATTGTCCCCAAGCATTACAGGGTTTGGCATTGGTAAAAATAAGCTAAATCGTCCCGCGCTGAAATCGCGCACTTCCATGCTAAGGCCGCTATTGGCGCCACTTGTAAACGTCACCACACCACCCGCGAAATAGCCATTGGATTGCGCTTTGGTACTGTCCGTGAATGCATAAGCTGCTTCGGTCGCTGTCACGCTTCCACTAAAAGTATAACCCGCAAGGCCGACCTTGCACCGACCATCCCCCAGTGTTGCGCGGCATCCGCTGGCATATACTTGCCCAATTGTCTGCTGCAGGCGTGAGGTCAGCCCGCGCATTTCGGCTATAAATTGACCTCCTTGCAGTGTCACCTCGCCCAGCCAGCCCGTTTTGAGGTGCAGCTTACCCATCGCGGGGTCGACATAATTCACCATAAAAATGCTGATCTGCGCATGGTCATAGCGCCCGCTGAGAATATCCTCCTCCGTAATCGCCGCCGCGCTCAGCATTCCTTCGAATTCAAGGTTATCAACCGTCAATCCCGCTTGCGACGATACTGCACTCACGCTCATGCTGTCGGCGGCTTCATAGTTATTACCATCCACCACCACATCGCGGTCAAGGCTTGTGAAATAAAGCGTCACGCCATCCTTACGTTTGATGCTCCAACATGTCGCCAATGTTGTCACTTCTTGCGCAAGGTGGCCTGCCAATGCTGTCGGTAAATTTTGCATGGCTACACCCTCACTTCCACAAGCGAAATATCCTGCCACGAATGAATCCCATACGCATCGAGCGACGCGGAAAGCCTGTCCGTATCAAACCGCACGGGCACATCGAATTGGAAACTTGCCGTAATCACGTGTCCCGCGGCGGGTGCAGCAGTAAACGTTACCACGCCCGTTGCAGCATCGACACTCACACCGCTAGTCTGCAGCACGGCGTTTTTATACACCTGCACTGTTCCCGCTACTGGCTTCACGATCGTGCGTATGTCGGTCGCGCTGCCACTCACATAGCGCTTCACCAGTTGAAACTGCGTCTGCGTGCCATTGCCCGTGCCGAGCGTTTCGTTGATGGCCTGATAATCCGTCCAATCCTTGAAGCGAAACCCATGCGCCCGCCCTTTGCGTGCGCGAAAGAAGGCAATCAACGCATCCAGCTGCGCTTTGGTCTTCACCCCATGCGCCACATTATAACGCGCCCGCGCCTGCTCCCAATTGATGTTACGCTGTTCATAGCCGCCCACACTCGCCACAATATCCGTCGCATATTCTGGCCCACCGGCAGAGCCATAGCTAATATCGGACGGGAACTGCACTTCAACAAATGCCATGATGAATCCTTATGGTTGGGTAGTTTTATGAATAGGAATGCTGATGCAACACTTCAGCACCAGAACGAAAAAAGCCGCCTCGCAACTGCGGGCGGCTTGGTTTTTTTTGTGCCGATAATAGCGCTTAGTTAAACTGATGCACCCTGCACTTGCGCTGCTGCATCGCGTTGCGCCTGCAAGCGTGATGCAAACGAGCCGCTGCGCGCGGCAACTGCATATTGGGTCGCAACCGCATTCAAATTAGGCTTGCTAGCGCCTAATTCCTGTACTGGCAGAATATTATTTGCCACAGCATAGGCTTCGCTGGTCACCGCATTTTTTAATGCAGGGTGGGCATTCATGACGTTCGCTTGCTCGGCCTGATTCATCTTATGAAATGGCTTCTTGAACTGCTTCTCAATCGAAGTCGCCAATTTTTCATCTTGCGAAACTCGAAGCATAAAAATCAAATTTGGAGATACCACTTCGCGCATGTTCATTCCGCGCGCCTTAGCCTCGATGACTGTTTTGTGAACACCCTCCAATAATTCCTGAGGATCGACCACATCACCGCTGATAGCTCTGGCAATGGCATCACCTGCAACGCCACTGCCCATAAGCGCGGCCGTTTGCAAACCGCTCTTGGCCACTTGCGCAACGGTCTTTACATCTTTGATCGTTTTCACGGCTTCAATTGCATTCTTCCCAACGGCGCCAACCGTTGCAACGGCACCGCCTCCAGGAATCAAAGCCCCTGCCGCCATGATGCCGCCATTGGTTAGCAACGACGAACGGTTTTCAATTTTTTCTCTCTTCAGTGGCGCATTATAGAGCTTGGCTAACTCAGGATTGATTGCCGCAGCTTGCTTGAAAAGTTTTGCATCTGCCACTTGGCCTTCGCGGGCACGGATACCCAGCGTCTTGAAAATTTGTGGGCTATAATATTTTGCACGGAAGCCAATCTCATCGCCCGTCTCAACTCCGTTCTTCACACGATCAATCAAATACGATGATGTATGCAGGACGGGTGCCGCAATCATATTACCAATCACAGGAAAGAAGGATGTCGCCGCGCCTAAGAGACCCACAGCAACACTCGCTACCGTCAGGCCACCTTTAAGTATGGTTCGCCCCTCACGCTTAGGCATCATGCCACTATGGACGGTCTGTCCACCAATGGACTGCGGCGCAGGTCGATTGAGAGTTGCTTGGTTCATGTTAGAATTCTAACATATCCGGCCAAAAGTTTTATGAAGGTTTGATGACAATTGCAGGCTTATCCTCACCCGCAGAGGGCTAGGCGCGCAGCAATTCACGGCTGTTGACCGTGCCTTGGTGCTCAATGCTGCTCAATTTCATGCTGGGCTGATTGGCGGCACGTGCCTCACCCACCACCTGAATGGGGGCAGCTTCCTGAGAAATAGCTGGTTTTTCCGCATGTTTTGGCTGGTCTTTCAGCAATGCCGCTTTGGCCGCCTGCTGCTTCGCCGAAACTTCACCTGCAAGCGCCGTAAACGCTTGGTCGTTATTGAGCAGTTGCACCACTTGTTTAGCCGTCATGTTCTTACTCACCATCTCCTTGGCAACGGGGGTCACAAGGCGGTTATACTGCCCACCATTGGCCGCCACAGTTGGCATGACCGCAACCAGTTGCTTCACCAAATCCGTCCGCGCCGCAGCATCGAGCTTAATCTCTCCCGCATCCGCTTTACCAAGCGCTACATAGGCGCCCAGCGTTGGGCTTTCAGGCACAAGGCTTTGGGCAAGTTGCGGCACCATCATCGCGCCCATCATCGCCATACCACCCAATCCAGGTTTGGCCCACATGACACCATCCACCACGCCGCCTACTAGCTCAATTCCTGTTTTCCCAACACCCCATTTTTTCTGCGATGTATACGTCTGCTTCACCGCCTTGGCGAAGGAACTGTTTTCATTGCCGCCAATATCAGTCATCAGATTATCAAATGCGGCTTTCGTTTCTTTCTTCTCGGCACGCGAACCCATCAATGTTGCGGCCATGCCAGCGGTTACGCCCGCCACCATCAACGCTTGAAATACCGAAGCCCCGCGCACCTTGCCGAGCGCATTCTTGACTGCCGATGGCATTGCTTTCGCGAATCCAGTCTGGCCGAATTTCTCGACCACGCCAGAAACAGCACTGGTCACGGGTTTGATAAACTCGGCTACTTTACCTTGCACCGCTTCGCCAGTGACTTTCAAACCCTTCGATGTTTCAAATGCCGAAGCCGCCCACTGCTCTGCTCCCGATGTTTTCGCCTGACTCGCCACTGCTTTCATGTAATTTGCTGGCAATTGCCCAAGATCACTAATTTGCGTCTTATTTAACGCCCTGGTCGATGCAGTAAATACCGAACCAATTACCGTCTTGGTACGCTCCATGGGCAATTTCTTTGCAAGCCACATTACGGGCATGCCAATAAAGGACACCATCGCTGGCAGCATCAACTTGCTTTGTACCCCGCGCAGACTTTCTTCCGCTTGGCGCTCGCCTTTGGCAACATCGCTGGCAAGTGCGGTGCCTTTTGCTACGGCTTCAGCCGCGGCATTGACATTATCGGGTGCCGTTGATTTCGCGGGCGCATGGCCGCCACGGGTGGCACGGCTCAGTGCATTCCCCGCCTGCTTCGCTGCAGCTGTTGGCGCAAATCCTTCTGGTGAAAATCCTTGTTCCATAGCTAAATCATAGCAAATTCAGCGGTACAGAAGTGTGAAGCTTTTGTGACAATCACGGATAAAAACAGGCCGAAAATATGGCCTAAACGCTAATATCCTATCTCAGTCTCGCTGCCTTCTTCGCGGCGGCTTAGAGCACGGTCAGCATGGCTAAGGCCATATTTGCTTGGGTTCTCACGCGCCGAACGCCCAATACGCGCAAGCGAGGCGTCCGCCATTTCATCGGCACGATCTGCCGCTTCAGGTGTTGGCAAGCTACCAATTTTAGCCTGACCTTCTTTCACCAATGGCCCAAACAGCGTCACATCATGCACCACGGCATTGGCCACCACATGCTCGACGCCACGGTCATTGGTCGCGCTAGATTTCATTTCCTTGATGGCAGGCAGACCCAACTCCGCCAAATGCTCGTGCGAATCACGCACATGCTTGATCTCGTTCTCCGCCAGCCCCATTGCCTTCAACGCATCATCGGATTTAGCGTTGAGGCCTATAATCGCTTCCGCAAGGAGTGTATCATACTGCTTGGCCGTTGCGGCGCGCATGGCTTTGATATCTTTGGTGCTCATGCCTGCTTCTTCCAGCACCGAATCCGGGAACATCGCCGCAAAGGTCGTGCGCTCGTCCCCTTCCAGTCCCTTCAGGGCGGTTTTAAGCTGTGCCTGCGTGAACGAGGCATCCTTGTAATAATCTGCAGGGTCAACATTCACATAGGTCGATTGCTTAATCGATGCATTTTCAATCAGCTGTTTCACTTCAGCCAGCGATGCAATGGCGCGGCCTTGCTTTTTGATGATCTTTCCTTCGCCAATCAAGCGCACCAGCGAAAGGGTGCTCATTTCCCCGTGTCGAATCGCTTCAGCCAATTTGTGCGAGACTTTCATTACATCCTCGCTCAGCGCCTCACGAATCTCCGTGTGCTTATCGCTGATGTCCGCCATGTCTTTCTGATGGGCGCGCATGATTTGAGCAATATATTCATCCAGTCGATACGATTCACGACCATGCGGCATGGTATAGCTACGCGCCTGCGGATCAGCCGAAACTTGCTTGTCTAACTCCATCACCATATCCAGCGCCGAATATGGGCGGCGTATCTTGTCCAGCTTGCGCTCGTTTTGCGCCATAATATAGGTCGCAATCGAACCGCGGCCGACGCGGAATGTCGTCAGCGCCCAGTTGACCAAATCTTTCGATTGCTCGGATTGCGGCTTTGCATTATTCGCCGTCATTGCAGCATGTGATTGCAGCGATGCAGGTAAATGCTCACCTTTCCACATGCCCTTCACGTCTTGCGTCTCAAAAATTGCAGGGCCGGCGTTCATCAGCAGGCTGATGACGTTATTCGTATTCTCAACATTCATTTTCGTCGCCAGCCCCTTGCGGTGGGCGAACACCATTTCATTGTCCTCAGCTTTAATCGACATCAGCGCGCCCACCGAGTGGTCGCCGCGAATATCCTCAAGCACTGGCGCAATGGATCGCGCTAAGTCTTTATAGGTCTGGCGATGCCCACGGAACGATTGAACCAGCGGGTTAAAATAGGCCGCGCCACTCAACGCCAAATTTGCCGATACCGCGGCAACCGTCGACGTGCGCGCCAGATTAGCGCCCTTCAGGTTCGTATGCTTACTTAGTAGACTCGCGCTAATTTCATGGGCTTTCGGTGCCACAATGGCGCCAACTTTGGCTGCCCCTTCGTTATAGAAACCGCTAATCAAACCGGCAAACGACGCGGACATCGGGAACATGCCGAACAGTTTCACCGTTTTTTCGCCTTGGCCACTGCGGTTTGCTTCATCAAACTTCTCAAACGCCGCGCGCGTCGCATCGTCCATTGCGCCGCGCAATTCGTCTTTATGGATGATTGGGCCGTGATCGTTCATGCGTATATATTCCTTCACCATGCACTATACGCGATTACGAGGCGGAGTTGTATGACAGTTTTATGAAGGTTTTGCCCTCCCCACTCCCCAATTGTCACAAAAGCTTCATACTTCTGAGAGGTATGGTTTGGTATAGTAAGACAGTAAATGTGAGGGATTCCGAATGAACGTTGATTTCAAAAAATGGCTAAGCGAGCTTAACTTTGGGGAAATCTTCAAAGGAATCATAAGCATGGCCAAGGATTTCTTTTTTAAAGGTACTTTCGTAGGAAGAGGCCTAGAAGCACTAGAATCAGCCCCAGCTCTCCTCACTGGCGAATCCGCCAAACAAGCGGAGGCCATGATTTCCGGAATCAAACAAAGCGCCAATGGCTTAACCGAGCAAGCCGCTGCCCGCGCAGCAGAGGAAGCCAGAAAACTAGCACAAACCCACATCGGCGGTGGCGTATCGGCTAGCACCAGCCCCGCACAAACCACCCCACCAAGTCCATCGCAACCCGCCGCTGGCATCCAAAAATGACCACTCCTAGCACCCCAGCCTCAACCCCACCCGCAAGCGCAGCAGCGCAAAGCAGTGGTATCGAGACAAACTTCAGCGAGCGCCTGAAGTTTGAGCCGCTTTATGACGGATTGGCTGAAAAAGGGATCCAGCTTTCGGAAGCGGAGAAGAAACGCCTCGAACAAATCACCCGCGAAGAGCTAAATCGTTACGATAACTCAGTATTTTCTGCCATGGGCCCCTCCAATGTCCTGTATCTCTTATTTGCCTTTATCGGCAATTTACTAAGCGGCAAAGGTACGACTGACTTCAGCAACCTCAGCGATCACCTATCGGCCACGAACGATAAAGCCGTAGAAATGTCAAAACTGCGCCAGCTTCAAGGTGCCTCTTCAAACATATACTTTCGCCTGAAGAATGCGGGCGGAAACTTGGCGGCAGCCGCAGAGTACGCTACGGGCGCCTCGCAAACGGGGGCAGCCCCTCAAGACATGGATGGCTCAATCTACGGGCAGTTGCGCGAGGGTATTAAGCTCGAATATGGCACTTCCTCGAAGCTTTCCTCGCTCGACCCGCGTGTACAAACCGATTTGCCGAATGCCAAAAGCACACAGGGATTGACTCGCTAAGCCGAAAGCGCTTAATGTGGCTTCATGCACATCAACTACAAATTTCATGCCCTCGCTATCGCCATCATTTCGGCGGTTATCATTGTTATCTTCATGCTTTTTGGGCCAAAGGAACAAGCTCCCGTCGAGAATCGCCCCCTAACCACTGCCGATAACTACGTTCGCGTTGTCAGCGCCACGTGGGGGAAAAATTGTAATCATGCCATCGAATCGGCTATGGACGTTCAAGCCAAAGAAGGGCTAGAACGCCAAGAGGACGGCACTGCCATCCTTCGTCCCACCTTGAAGACAGTTGCGCTTGATAACGTCCTCACGCGCGTCAAAGAGATTTGCGAAGGCAAACCACTGTGCCAAATATCGGTTGATAGCCAAGCCCTTGGTACTGAGCCATATGTTGATTGTTTCAAACAACTCGAACTATCGTATCGGTGTTTTGAAGTGGATCGCCTACGCAACATAAACGCTGGCCAAGGTAAGCCTCTGACAATTGATTGCACCAACCCAACAGGTTCTCATGCGCCTACCGACACCCACTAATCGCACAATTATCATCGCAGTAGTAGCGGGCGCTCTTATTGTGGGTGTGGCCGCTATGATCAAGAAAGAACCATCGCCCGACGCACCTGTCCCAATTCCAACGTTTGTCCCATCTGCCGCACCTGCCGCACCTTCAAAACCAAAGGATGCCGCAACCAGCATACTCGAGCTCTTCAGCCCGTCGGACAAAGCGCTTACCAAGCAACTGAATGAGGCAAATATCAGGCAGCAAATTGAACAGCTTTTGGCTACAAGCTTCGTACTAGCTAACTGCAAAATGCTGTCAGATGACGAGTATAAGCGCACCTACAAAGCCGCTATTATCTATGCTCAGAAAAGTAAGATGGCTCCCGATCAAAAAATGGCTTCTAATAAAATATACGCCATTGCAAAAGCTGCCAATGCGACATACTCCTTATTGTATAGCCGCACCAAGTGCGACGACCCGAAACTGCCGGTGATTAAGCAGCAACTGCAAACATGGGTTGACGCTTACCTACCCAATGATCCCCGCGCTGGTGGATTCGAGCCGGATTAGCACTATTTTTATTTCACCTGCGCGGATTTCTTCGCGGTAAGAAAGCACATACGCCGCCATCTGTAGTGTCTGCGCACCCTGCATTTCTAACTTAAAGTTTCCTGCGAGGCCACTCATCGCAAGTGCACGCACACGCAGCGCAGCGGCCTCATCATTCGCAAACGCTTCACATTCAATCACTACTTGGCGCTCGCCCGTGCCCACGCGCGCAACCCATGCATCGTTGCTCACCGAGTTGGATGCATAACCGCGCTGGATAATCTCCAGCCGTGTCACACGCGCACCTTTGAGTGGCGCAAATACTTCTGTCGTTGTGCCATCGCCAACCAGCAAGCTTAATCCATCCGAAGATATCATCGCCATACTACACCTCCGCCACAATGGCGCGCACAATCAAAGCACCACGCGTGTTTTGCCCCTGCTCCGCTATTTCGGTATCGGCCTGTTCGCAGCGCAACAGCACGTGCTGATAACCCGTCAGCGTTAGTGTTCCTAGTTGCATCAGCGAGAAAATACGATTCAGGATTGTAAGCACTTTCTTGCGGCCCGTGGCATCGCCCCACACCTCTATCTGCATCTGCAATTCGGTCAGGGTTACTTCATCCGCAGGTTCCACATTCGCACGGCCATCGCCAATCACCACATAGGGCAGTGCGGTTTTCTGTGGCACCGCGTCATAGACCCCCGTCACCATCCCCATCAGCACGCCATCGCCGCTGAGTTTGGTGTAAAGCGCACGCTGCACTTCCATCAAAGCAAGGTTGCTCATACATTTTCCTCATAGGTCAGAATGCTCAAAATTTCGCCCTGCTCGTGAATGGAATGAATGGTGAGCACATGGGTTTTCCAAATCACCCGCATCGATGCCGCCACATCGCTACGCATGCGCACCCGCACCCGATAGCCCGCATAGGAAGTGCGCTGGTCGGCCACACTGCGCTCGCTTTGCCCCACATAAAGCGGCTCGACTTGCGCAAACACCGTCGCAAGTTCTGTCCATGTCGCGGTTTTACCGCCATAGCCATCATCAATGGTTGCGAGATACTCGATCCGCACCCGCTCGCGCAAAAGAGAGGCGATACTCATAGCGCCATCCGACGATAGGGCTGGTAGCAGGCCATTGACTGCACTGGCATCGGCACATCACCATCGCGATTTTCAAGCATCACCGCAATGTGGTGCAGCATCCCCTGAATAATCGGCAGCGGAATTTCCGATGGAGTTGTCGCCATCCCCGCCACAAAGCGCACCGTCAATTTCTCGATGCTTGGGGGGTCGGTGAATAGCACCGCAAAACCATCCACACTCAGCCGATAATTGCCAGCATTCATGGTCGAGGTCGCACCCGATTCTGTCGTCAGCGTAATACTCGTAATGCTCTGCGCAGGGCCAATCGGCAGGCACAGCTTTGCCGAGCTTGGGTTCGCCACACTCACTTCCCATGTTTGGGGAAGGAGAGCGCAACGTATATAATTTTCTACTGCCGCCCGTGCTGCGGAGATGGCACGGGTAATCGGCTCATCATCCGCCGAATGCTCAATCCGCAGGAAGGTTTTGGCCTGCGCCAATGTCAGCGGCTCGCTCGCAGGCGGCGTGACAAGGCGAAGCGCCGATGACCGATCATCGCTCATAAAATCTCCAAAGTTGGGGGAAATGGGTGAAATAAACGTGGCTAATTTCAGCTGCACCAAAAGTGCCATCTCGTGTGAGGAGAACCGAGTTCCCTCATCCACACGCACACAAACACCGCCCCGCCGCCACGTAATGGGACGATAGAGGTGAAACTGCATACATGATTTTTAGATGGCGCTAGGTGCGGTTATTCGTCTTTGTTGTTTGCTTTTTTGCTCAGCTCCGCCGCAATCCGGTTGGCATTGTCGGAATCAGGAATGTCGAGCATCCCCTCGTGGTTGAAGCCATACTCACGCTCCATTTTGGCGCGCACTTCAGCATTCGGCTCGCCCTGCCCCGCTTCAATAATAACACCGTGCTCTTCAGGATAGAACATACCGCTATTCTGCGCTTCCATAAACGCTTGGAGCTTATCCGCGCGCACACCGACATAGGCATAAATTGGCGCGCCGTCAGGGTCTTCGCCGCGCACCAGCAGTACGCAGACGGTTTTCTCGGCTAGCATCTTCTCCGAACGGCTCAGATCGCTCACGCACCCTCCTGACGAGCCTAACCCTAGGCTAGATAATGGTTTTTTGTCAACTAAAAGGCCATAAGATCAGGAATTAAGGGCGTTTTTAATCCTGCCGTGATGAAATAGGCGGGTATGCCCGAAGGCATACCCGCCCTTCAGTGCCGCACTTTTCACGTGCTGGTGGGGGGCACGAACAGCCGTGGGCGCACTGAATAGCTTACACAGCGAGGCGAAGAATCTTCACCGCATCCGTGTTCACCACTTCGCCGCCGACGCGCTTGGTGGTGTAGAACTTAACAAAGGGTTTCGCCGTGAATGGGTCACGCAGGGTGCGGATGCCAATGCGATCCACAATCAAGTAGGCGCGTTTGAAATCACCCACCGCTACCGAGAGCGACGCCGCTGCAGGCACTGGCATATCCGCCGCCAAGGCGACAGGAACGCCAAGCAACGTGTCAGGCGTGCCCGCGCTCAAGCCAGGTTGCCACAAATATTGATTGGTGGTCGCTTCCTTCAGCAAGCGCACCGCTTGAACCGTGGTGCGGTGCATGAGGAACGTTGCACGGCGCGCATATTCATCCTTCAGCGCGAAGTAAAGCTGCACAAGGCTATCCGCCGTCACCACGGCTGAAGTGCCGGAGTTGATTTGCTGGATTTGGCCGAAGCTGGTGCCCGCCGTATAGGTCAGCAAGCCTTTGGGTTGACTGGTGCCGTTACCGCTGATGAACGACGTTGCCTCAAGGCGTGCCATTTTATCGGCCACCTTGCGGGCAATCCACTCCTCAATATTAATCGAGCTGTCATCAATGAGCTTCTGCGTTGCTTGTGGCTGAGCATACATCTCGAAGGTGTCGATGGTGTTGCGGCCCAAAGTTGGCGAAGTAGTTTCGGCAGTGCGCACGGTGGTTTCATCGCCCCATGCGGCATCGGCATCGGTGGCATCTTCAATCAAGTCCAGCGAGTCCGAGGAAATGGTTTCCACGGTCGCGAGAGCACGCATCGGCGAGGATTCATTGACGATTTGAACAATCAGATCCGCCATTTGGTTAGGCACCAAAAAGCCGCCATTGGCATCCACGCCCACTGAAAGCGCCTTGCTCTGGATTTGCTCAAGCCCCGCATCACTGCCCTTGCGCAGGTAGGTGTTGAATGCCGACTTATATTCCGATTGGTCATGGCCTGTATAGCCGAGTGATTTCATCTCACGGCCGGGGCGGGCATTTACGGTTTCGATACGATCCAAGCGCCCTTTGTAGTGGTCGAGTGCATCGTTGATTTTCTTGAGCTGGCCGTCATACAGCGAATCAGCGCTACCTTTGCGCTCAATCTCGCTAAGGCGGGTTTCGTTCACATGCTTAAATTGCTCCCAAGCATTGCCCAGCGCATACATGCCTTCAGTTACTTCTTGAATCGTCATAATAGTCCTCGTTAGTGGGTTTAAAAAAAGCCACCCCAAGGGAACTCCTTGAAATAGCTCGGCCGTAAAATTTGCTAAAATTTTAGAATATTTAACTTGTGTTAATCTTTGCCATATGTTAATAATTCGTTAACAAAAGCAGCATCGCTTCAATGTAAATTGTGGCAACCAAGCTGTTGATGGGTCGCAGAACCCCGTTGCTTTTTGGGCAAAGATAAGGCAAAAAGGGTGGTAGTTGATAATCATTCTCATCAACTGCTAAAAACAACACCTCCGTCAGGAGGCATCGCGCAGGCAAGCTTATGCAAGAATTTACGTTAGCATTTGGCCGAGTGTCACGGTCGGCTATTGCTGCAAATCCAGAACTTAAAGCCCATGTGGTGGATTTGCTAACCCGCGCCTACCACAATATTCACGGCCAATCCCTCACGAGTGCTGACCCTGCATGGGTAGCCAGCATCGTTGCAGCTGGCATCCAGCTTAGCCTCGATGAACGCGTGCGCAGCCTCTCCCCGCGCGAGACCATTCACCTGTTCGAGAACGTGATCCGCATCAGCGAAGAACACCTGCGCGAAGCGCGCCGCCATGCGGCCATGGCTAGCAACGTCTTCTACCTCAAAGAGACCGCGATTGACGCTGTTATTGTTTCCAGTGCCGAGAGCCTCTACCACGCAGCCGCCCCTATGGTTCTGGCGGGCAGCAATGTTGCTCACTCTGGCCGTGTGGAAGCGCTCAAGTTGGATGACCAAGTCGCGTAAAGCAAACTCATCCCTGCTCGGTCGATTGCCTTAGCAAGCTGCCTCATCTCATCCGTGGCGAGGGATTTCACCACGGTCACCTGTGCCGCTTCATTCGCGGGCATGGTCACCAAACTAATCTCCCACAAATTCAAATCCAGCAATTCGCGGATGCCCGAATCGGGGTTTCGCCTGCTGCGCTTCACGCTATAGCCAATGCTCAATCCCCTCACCACGCCTGCCTTCAGCAGCGCATAGGCCTCGCGCGCCTGCGCCACCTCCAACAGCAACTTGCCCTTCATATACAGCCCACGCGCATCCTCAAACAGCGCAGTGATCACCCCAATGGGTTTTTCCCACTGGTGCTGCCACAGCAATTGCACTGGCTTATCCCGCTCGCGGATGCTCGCCTTAAACGCCCCCGCATGTACGCGGTCGCGCTGGCTGTCGATATTATTAAACACACTCGCATAGCCTTCAAACGTGCCATCGGCGCTGAGTGTTTTCATTTCAAACGCGCAAGGCATCTGCCCCCGCGCACGGTGGTTCGCTTTGTTTTCCATACAATCCTTTGATGATAGATTTAGTTTTTACCGAGCACCCAATTCGCAATGTTCATAAACGCAGGCATGCGCTGCTTGATTTCTTCTTCTATACGCCCGAATGACTCAGCCCACACAACTGCAATAATTGCTGCAAGTGAGGACTGATTTAATTCTGACGGTGGCAGAGCCTGCAGCGCAGATAAAACTGCCACCGCCTCAGAATCATACTCATCTTTTGGCGCTCCCAATTCTATAAGTCCCTCAACATCTTCATGTTGTAAGGCGAGTTTTATTCTTTCAAGGGAGATGTCCATAAAAATCTATCCTAGTGACGATATAAGGTGATTATCTTACCAGCATTTCGGCCAGACGACTCAATAATAACCGTTACTCCGTTTGACCCCTTATACACATTTTGAGGCGTTCCATACTTACCTAATTTAGTAATAACGCTACCTTTTTCTAACGCAGTTCTCTGTGCTTCCTGAATTTCAGCCTGAGAAATTTTACGTTGCCCCACTCTTATTGCGCCATGAGTTGTCATTGGTGATTGTTCGGAAGAAAATAGCCTGCCTATGCTTAGTACAGTCCTAATTGCTGAAAGGATTGGCCCCGTATAGAATCCAATTATCAAGGTTTCGAGTGGATAAACTGGTTCAATTGCATCAGGATATTTTTCTCGTTCAGTTCTAGTATCAGTGTCTGTTCCACTTAGGCTGGCACTTCCTCCCCCTCCCCCACTCGTCCATTGCCCACCTGCGGAACTACCCGCAGGCACACGCGGTTGGCTAGGGCTATATTTGGCAAGCAGTTTCTGTATCTGCCGAAAGCGCTCACTCACCACATAAGCAGAAGCTTCGTGGATCAGTTGCCATGATTTCAGCCGCAAATCTCGGATATGTTCAGATGTAGTCTGCATCACGGTCTCTACTTATTGCCCGCACTCGCATTCTCAATGCCAATCCCGAGCAACTTGCGCTTCTCCTCCGCCGTCAGGAAGTCGGCACTCGCAATACGCTCCCAATAGGCGTCGCGTTTCTCGGTGAAAATCGGGATCGCATCTTGGTCGAGGCTCAAACTCAAACTGCTATCAAACATCGGCACCAGCCAATTATTCAGCGCATCCGTCACGTTTTGCAGCAGCGGAATAATCGTCTGCTCCCACAGCGCCATGCGCGCTTCTTTCAAATTCGCATAGGTATTATCCCCCGGAATGCCCAGCAATTGCGGCGGCACGCCAAATGCCAGCGCCACATCCCGCGCGGAGGAATGTTTGATGTTGATGAAATCCATGTCCTTCGGGTTCAGGCTCATCTCTTTCCATTCGAGGCCACCCTCAAGCAGCAGTGGCCTACCCGCATTAATGGCACCGCTAAACTGTTCATCCAGTTGCGCCTTCAGCCGCCCATATTGCGTTTCGCTGAGCGTCCCCGCCTGCCCATCCACCGCTTTCACCATCAGCGCGCCACTTGGCCGCGCGCCATTTTGCAGCAGTGCTTGGTTCCACGCGCTACACTGGTTATGCTGGTCGATGCTATAGGCCGCGGCCTCCATGGGCGAGAGGCCATACCAATCATCCAACGGGTGAAATGCCTTCAGGTGCAAAATCCGCGATTGCCCCGAGATACCATCGACCGGCACATCGACAGATTTGCTATCAATCGTATAGCGATAGGCTTTCGGAATCCCTCCTGCTCCTGGAATAATCGCCACGCGGTCAGGCCGCAGCACATGCAGCTCCAGCGGTGCGGAATCACGCGGGCCAATTGCATGCAGGTAGCTATTGCCCGCAATCAGGCGGTGCGCCAACAGCGCTTCACACAATTCCGTGCCACCCTGAAGCGGGTTAGGGTTGTTGAGCAATGTCAGCAGCGGGTGCATTTCCAGAATGCGATGTGTACGAGCCGTGCGCTGCTTTAGTTTCCATGGCACGGAGGCAGCTGCCGTCGCAATCATCGCCACTGCACGGTGCGCAATCACATTGCGGCGATACCCCTCATCCGCAAACTTGCTCATATCACGGCGCATCCATACTGGCTGGCCAGCGGGAATCATGTAAGCTGTCGTGCTGGGGTAGGATTTAGCTTCGGGTGCTTGCGGCATGCGCGAGCGCGAAAGCCACGGGATCATGCGTGCCATAATTCAACTCCGTCGTTAGGGGTGCAGATTTGAAATAAAAAAAATCGCCCGAATCACATCACGTGAGGGCGATTGATGATGCATTTAATGTGAGGTTGAAGCCCTAGCTCCTCTCACACGAAATCCATTCTATATTTAAGGTTGTAACCCGTGTGCTAGCTATCAGGAAGTGGCAAAATGAAATTATTTTTGCACGGCCATCTGTGGGGCATGTTCTTGCACTAGTCCATGCATTGCCGCCGTTGCCTGCTGCACTTGTACGCTTGGTATCTCGAGGTTTGCCTGCGCTTGATTCATATCCACCACTGTCGAGTAATCACGAATGGTAGATTGTTTTTCACGCGCTTTGGGTTTGGGCTCGTTTGGCGTTTGCTCTCTTGGCAAAGGCTCACTTGCCTTCAGCGAAGCATAGGCCGCCAGCACGGCCCAAAATGCGCCCATGCTCCATTTCATGATTGGTTCGGCCATGTGGCTACCGTCGGCATTGCCGCGCTTACCCAGCCATTTACCAAAATACGCCCCAATCGCCCCAAATACCGCTGCGCTAAATACCGCGCGCGGCATACCGCCACGGAAAGGCGTGGTGCCATTATCTTCAGCTTGATTGGATGGGTTAGAATCTTCCATGATTAAAATTTATCACAAAAATGTAGCCTGTATTGTGAACTTTTTATGACAAAACCCTTAACAACTACAGCCTCCGCACCCGCATAACGTTAGGATTTGCGCGCCCGCGCACCCAGTTGAGGTACTGGCTCACCGCGTCCACTTGGTCGTCATGCGCGCCATCGGGGAAGCTGAATAATTCAACCTCAAACGCCGCAAGCCAAGGCGCTTTTGCGGGCAGTGCCACCTTGCCAGCTTCCATCATCGGCGTCACCCTAAGCAGCCGCGTCAGCTTGTCGGCATCAGGCGTACAGGCAATCACGGGCAGCTCGGTCTCGCGCCGTAAATCCTGCAACAGCGATTGCCCGCTAGCCTTATCCTCAATAAGTATAGCCTCAGGGTTAAACCGTGCGGCGTGGTTTATCATCGCGCGCTTCAATTCGGGGTATTCCAGCCGTACTACCAGCATATCGATGAGGTGATGCCCCCCCTCTACCACCGCAAACGTGGCGCAGGCGCTAGGGTCATGCCTATCCCCTGCCTTTACCCCCGTATCCCATGATTGCACGTAATTTCCGTGACTTAACATAAATTTAACCTCCTGCAGTTAGAGTGATGTGATGAGCAAGCCAATCCCGAAGCATTTGCAAAAAGTGATTAACGAGATTTTCCGCGTCGAAGGCGGCTATAATCCCATTGATCGCGACAATTTGCCGTGCCTGAAGGGAATTACGGCAGTGGTGTGGGCGGAGTGGTTAAACACCCATCCCGAATTGAACCCCAAAGGTATTAAATTCACCAAAGAGATGGCGGCCGATGATCTGCGCGCGATCGCAGGAAAAGGCGGGAAACCCTATTCCAACCTCTCCGACGAAGCCTTTACTAAACAGGCATCACAAATCACCTATGAGACCTTTTTCACCAAACCAGGTTTCGACAAAATCAATAGCCCCGCAATTCAGCAATACATCATGGAAATCTCGTTCCATCGTGGCCCTGGTTCGGCGCAATGGGCACTGAATTATGCAACGGGGGTCGAGCACCGCCATGCCGACCCACTGCTTCCCAAAGGTCTGGGAAGAAGCCCAGAACGAAAGGATGCCGTGGCTCATGCCAATGGATTTCTGAGCACAGGGCGTGACGACACCAAGGGCACGCAAGGCGCAGCCGTCAACCCTGAGGCAGAAGAACGGCTTTATGGCCGTTTACGCACCGCTAAACTCATTCAAGAATCGCACTTCATTGGCAGGGGCAACCCCCGTATAACCAATATGGCACTTGGCCTTTTCAGGCGCGCTTTCGAGTTCGACTGGGCAGTGGGCAACCAAGATGATCCGGGTCTTGTTGTCGGCAAGGATGATGCTCACCTCAAGATCTATAACCAATTTAAAAATGCCTACGATGATTACACCGATAAACCAACGCGCACTGCACGAAATGAGTTCACTACCGTAGCCACCGTAACGGCAGAGAAGCTGCTAGCAGACCCAACATCTCCATTACATCGTGGAGCAGGTGAAAAACCGACATTCCCTCAAAAAACTGCCGCACCAGAACCTGCCGTCATCGCAGCAGCTCCTATCAAGCCATCGCCTGAATTAAAAGTATCTCCAACTAAACCAATGCCCGAAGCAAAAGCACCGCCTGCACCCAAAGCACCGCCAAAAGATACCGCCGCTTTCGACAAGTTCGTCTCCACGCTTCAAACTATTCAGAATCAGATCCCAAAAGATGAAAAAGGTCTAGAGCGCTTAATCATTCTAGATAGCTTCAAGAACAATGACGCGACAATCCCAACCCCTCAAAAACCAGCACCAGCTAACCCCGCAGCTGTTCAAAAAGCTCCGCCTAAGGACGAACTGGGATATGAAATGCTTATTCGCGACAAGGCGACACGCTTGCCAGTGCAGCAGGATGCTAGCCCGCCCACGTCAGCACCAAGTACCCCTGCTCGATCAACTCCCAGAGCTAAAACCCTCTAAATCAAACCTCCCGAACCACTCAGCCCGTACAACGGCCCCCACCCGCTTCATCGGCGCTTGCTGATATTGCGCGTTGAAGTTCGCGCTGCCTAAATCCATTTTCAAACGCTCCAGCACCGCCAACGGCTCGCGCGCGTGGTGCAGCGCCTCCCCCGCCTCCCGCTCATAACAAAACGATCCCACCTGTATCTTTGTTCTTTCCGACGCAATGGCGGGCAAGCACAAATGCTCCCACCCGCCTTTGGCCAGCAAGTACCCACTTAAATCCTCAGGATGTAGCCGCTGCATCACCAGCACCATCGCGCCGCGTTGCTTATCATCCAGCCGCGTCGCCCACGTATGGTCGAACCACTCGTTCACCGCCGTTCGCTGTTGGTGATGGCTAGCCTGCATTGGGTTCAGCGGGTCATCAATAATCAAAATATTCCCGCCCTCGCCAATCGCCGCCCCACCGACCGAAACCGCCCGCCGATAGCCGCGCAAGGTGGTGGCAAACTTCTCCTTCTCGTTCTGGTCATCGGCCAACCGCGTTCCCACAAAAAGCTGCTGATACCAAGGCGCCTGCACCACCACGCGGCAATCGGTGGAGTGTTTCACGCTTAGCGATTGCGCATAACTCGCCACCATAATGCGCTGGGCGGGGTTATGCCCCAGCAGCCACGCTGGCCACGCCACCGACACCATCGTCGATTTCAGCATCCTCGGCGGCAAGTTAATGATAAGACGCGTCACATCGCCGCGTGCGCAGGCAGCTAGATACTCTGCTATCACCTCCATATGCCAATTCGCTGAAAATCGGGCGTGAGGGCATACGCTTGCCATCACCCGCCGCAAGAAGAGAGAGAAATCAGCACGGCTGGCTGCGTCGAATTGGCCACGGAGGGGGTCTTTTGCGGATTCTTTTGCCATATTTTTCTTGAATCTCTTGAGTTTGAAGGGTTTCAGGGCTATGCTTTTACGACCTACTAGGCTCACCGAAACAGGAACCCAGCACCACCCATGGACGACAAAAAACGCTCATTCGTCGATTCGATCATCGCCAAAAAGGGTCACCTGATCCATAAGCTGAAGGCGAAGGATACCACTGGCCGCTGGGCCTATTATTTCGTGCTGGTCGAAGCTCCACGCGAAGCAGCTTTCCTTAAATCTATCGAGGGCGACGGCACGATTGACCTTGAAGATTACGGCAAGGTCGTCGCCAGTTGCTATGGCGAGGAGCCTTCTCAAGAAGTGAAAGACTACCTCAAGGAAAAATACGGGTTCGAGGTTTAGCTTCTCGCTAGAAAACCCTCTGCGTTTATGCTACCCTGATTCAATGGTCAGCACCGCCTCTGCCTATGATTTCTCCACCGTTATCGACGGCTTTTTCGCGCAGAAAAAGATTCGTGGCCCCCACAGTGCTCTCATCACCGCCACCGTGCGCGAACGAGCACTCAATCTGCTCAGCCACGACGACGTGCGTTACATGCCGGCCTTTAAAATCCTCGACATGCTGGCTGCCCTTGTCACCATAGGCGCCGCCATTACCGAGGCCACCCAGCTTCGCCCCACCGAAGTGCGCGCCCTGCTACGCGAATCACTCAGCGATGGCACCGCCCTTATCCGTCAATTCATGCTCGAAGCAGCTCTGGAGCGCGCACGCTACGAACCGCTCATGCTGCCTGAAACCACCAACACCGCCAATGAGCGCGACCTCATTCTCCAGCGGCGTTGGGCTGCCATGCGTGCCGCCCATCAGGAAAAATCGCAATTGCCCGACGATTGGATAGATGCCGTCGATAGCGCGGTTGAGCAGGCACTGGCATCCAGCGATTTTCACCAATTTAGACAAGGCCCACTGTTGCAACTGTTTGCTGAAATGCTGAGCTTTGCCCGCAAACTTCACCACCAGCACGCGTCGCTTGTCACCCTTGTCGATGCCATCGCCGAGAGCGGGCCGCTTTGGCGCCGCTATGCCCTCAAATCCGCCCGCTTTAGCGAGAAAGCCAAAGGTCAGCCGGAAATCAGCCGTATTCAGCCGCCGCATACGATTCATTAATCGGCTCTGTTTTTCTCGGCCAGCCAATCGGTTAGCATCTGCATTTCTTCGTCACTCAGCCGATCCTCTTGCTGGGTCGCTTTATCCTCGCTATCGTTACTAACATCCTCGCTTGGTAATGTAGCCAGCGCCTGCACCAGCTTTTGCACATTCACCACCACGCTTTGTTTAGGGCCAAATAGCCTCTCCCATTCGAGGCTTTCCAAAAGCGCCGGATCGTCCACTCCGCGTTGAATCTCCTTGAGCAGCGATTCAATGAGTGCTTCCGCCCGTTTATTCGCCCGCGCGAGTGATGGCGCCGCACGTCGCTTGCTTCGTTTCATAGAGATCTTCAGTTGGAGTTGGCCGCACCAGATGCGCAGGCATTGAATAACGCATCCTATGTCAACCCCACCTACTCAGGAAGCCCCCCTTAGTAAAAATAATTGGGGTTGCTGGTTGCATAAATATCACTTAACACAACCTTAGATTGCACTTTTATTTCGTCCACTTAATGAGATTGACGGTCAATCCCACTGATTAGAATCGTTTTTTCTGTGTTTTGAATACCTAACCACACCCAAGGAGAAACTTCGATGACAGCAACCCACGGCAATGCTGAATATACTTCCAGCCACCACCAACGCACTCAGGGCTCCTTTGCCGATCATGAACCTAGCCTTTGGCGTGCCGTTATCACTCAGGCGCTGATGGATGCTGCCAGCCAATCCCGCAAATCCGAGGCGCGCCGCACACGCGAGGATGCACTACGCTGGCTTTTCAGTGATTCCAGCGATTTCGAGGCCGTGTGCGACAATGCTGGCTTCGACCCCCACTACATCCGCCGCCGCGTTAAAGAAGCGATGCAGCGCAATTTTGAATGGCGCCTGCCCAATGGGCAAGGCTGGCGCACACAGGGTCGCCTCACCAACACTATCTATCACGCACCCAACCACTAGGAGGACGCATGGCTTTCTCGACCCGCCGTGGCCGTCCGCCGCGCGCTCGCCTAGATGACACCGATAGCGGAACCCCTGAGCTACAGTTCAAGCGTGCTCTTGGGGTCACGCGCGAGCCCATCGACCTCTGCCTTGATCGCCAGCTTATCTCGCCCGACCAACATTGGTGCGGGCTACATTTACGTTGGCTCTACACGTTGCGTTATGGGGCACCCATTCTCACGACACGCTACGCCGACAAAGATACGCAATGCCTCGTCGACGAAAATAACAACGAATGGCGCGCCTTGAGAGAGAAAGAATATCATAGCGCCGTGTTAGAATTGCAACGCGCGGGTAGTTACGAGCCAATCATGCGCCTATGTGTATTCAATGAAACCCCTGCATTCCTGAGCGTTGCACTCATACATCGTGGGTGGGCTGAACCGGCACTCGCCGATGCACTGAACCGCTGCCATCGCAACGTTTTACAAGGACTCGACATACTAACGGCACAGTGGCGCCCAGCGGCGCGTATTACGCATAACCATATGGCAAGCCATAAAAAGATTGCTAAAATGTCACCATAAAAATGAGAGCAGAAACGAGAATCGCTTTGCAGAAAGTTAATATTTTTGGTATTACTTATCTCAGCTGGGTGTCCAGCGTTAACCTAAGTGGTCGCTGAGTCGGCAAGACCCAAGCTCGCCGAACACTATAAACGAGGAGTATTCACATGACCAAATTTGCAAAATCCTTTCTTTCGAACGAATCTGGCGCGACCGCTATCGAGTACGGCCTGATTGCTGCTCTGATTGCTGTTGCGGCTATTGTTGCCATGCAAAGCGTTGGTAACAACTTGGGCAATACGTTCAACAACGTAGCTAACAAACTCTAATACTTTCATAGTATTTAGATGAATCACAATATGGTCTACAGCGTAATGCTGTAGACCATATTACTTTAGAGTTTCTATGAAAAAGCTGCTTTCCAACACATCTGGTGCGACCGCTATCGAGTACGCACTCATTTGTGCGCTCATTGTTATTGCCTGCGTTGCAGGCTTCACCGCTCTTGGAGGCGGTAGCAATGGCATGTGGGAAACACGGGTGAATGCACCAGTTAGCAACGTGCTCTAGCAGCTATAAAATCAGTTTTTGAATCCTGATTATTTCATCGCCCTATTTAGATCCTGCATAGCCCGCTGAATCTCTCGCTGCATCTGCTGTGGGTTCATCGGAAGGCTATTCAGAATCTGCCGCGACTGGGGCGTATTGCTGGCCGACAACAATCCGATGGACTGGTTGGCTTGTGCCAAATACGCCGAAGCCGCCCGTGGGTTCGCAGGGATGCCCCCGCTACCGTTTGCATACACATTCCCAAGCGCCAGCTGGGACATCACACCGTAGCCCTGAGGCTGACGCGCTCCGCGCCGCAACCATTCAACACCTTGCATGCTTGTCGACGGGTCCTTAAAGAAGCGCTGACCGATCGCAAAACTATCGATCGCATTCTGGAACGGCTGGTTCGAAGCGAATGCCGCTGGATTATTGGGCCCAAGCGACATCATACGCGATAAGTCCGTACTCGAACTTGCTAAATCCGTTATGTTCTTTGCCAAATCGCTTGCAAGCGAGTCAAGACCGTCAAGCGAGCTATTCCCCAAAAACCGCTGTTTTAAGTCACTTATTTCATTGCCCGCCGCATCGAGTACTTGGCCAGCGACACTAAACCCCTTGGAAACACCCTGACAGACTGCATTGGCAATCTCCGAGCCAACGCTCGACAAGGTTGAATAGCAATTATCGTTGATAGCGTTAATCTGACGCCCCATCCAGCTTCCAGCGCCGCTGAAATAGATAACAGCTACGATGATGAGCAGACCCAGACCGCCGCTACGCCCAACCATGCAACACTCCGATGGCCGTTATCCAGCCAGTTTAAACCACGTTGTTAATAAAAATGTAATGATACGAATACAGATTAGCAAGTGTTTTCTACACACGCGCCGATGTTTTTTAACTATATAAATCAGCGATTTGTTTCTGTAACAAAAGCTTCACATTTTGCTTATTGCTTAAAGTAAAGAAATCTAGTAATTAATGTTTATTAAGATTTTGTCGCAAAATTTAGAAAACTTTTATTCAGGGACACAAGCAATGACAATCAAGCCCATCAAAAAACCGGTATGCAACCCATGTAATGACAACGTAACCATTCCAGGTGCTCCTGCAGGTTTGAAAACCATTAATGGCACCACTGCTTCGGAAAGCATCTATTTCGGAACCGAGAGCACCTACTATGCATCGAATGGTGGCAACGACACTATCTACGGCAACATTGGCAACGACTATATCGTCCTTGGTAACGATGGCGGCACAGCCTACGCGTGGAGCGGCGCTGATACCGTTGTTGGCGGCACGGGCAACGACCTGATTACGGGTGATGCTGGCCATGACCTTCTTTTCGGTAACGCAGGTAACGACACCATGTTTGGTGGCGAGCTGAACGGCACTATCGTCGGCAACGACACCATGTACGGCGGCGCAGGCAATGACCACATGGTTGGCGACTGGGGCGACGACAGCATGATTGGCGGCACTGGCAACGACACCATCTACGGTGAAGAAGATAACGACTGGATCGATGGCGGCTGCGGCGACGATTATCTGTATGGCGGCACCTATCTCCCGGGTGAGATCGGTAACAAAACCGAAGACACCATTTATGGTGGTGAAGGCAATGACAGAATCTGGGGTGAAGATGGTCAAGACAGCTTGTTCGGCGATGCTGGCAACGACACCATCTACTCCGGTAGCGGTAACGACCTAGCCTCGGGTGGCACTGGCAACGACCTAATCTTCGGCGACGAAGGCTGCGACACCGTGAACGGCAACGATGGCAACGACACCATCTATGGCTGGACGGGTAATGACTCCCTCTATGGTGATGCGGGTAACGATTTCGTTACCGGTGACGATGGTGACGACAGACTCTTCGGCTGGACGGGTAATGACTCCCTCTACGGCGGCACCGGCAACGACACCCTCTACGGTGATGACGGTAAAGACCTGCTCGTCGGCGATGCTGGCAACGATACGCTCTATGGCTGGAAAGGCAACGACACCTTCTACGGTGGCGAGGGCGACGACCATGTAAGCGGCGACCAAAACAACGACCTCATTTACGGCGATAGCGGCCACGATACCCTCAAAGGTGGCAGCGAGTGCGACACCATTTATGGTGGCACTGGCAACGACCGCATTTATGGTGGCGACTACGATGTTAACTCGGCCGATGGTGCCGATAAACTGTTCGGCAATGATGGTTGCGATACCATCAGCGGTGGCAAAGGCAACGACACCATCAATGGTGGCCAAGACAACGATGTACTGACCGGTGACGCAGGCTGCGACATCTTCGTATTCAGCGGCATTACCGATGAATGCGGCGACGCATCTGGCCTCAACTTCGGCAACGATATCATTACCGACTTCACGTACGGTAACGACCTCATCGCCTTCGAAACCGGCTTGTTCGATGATTGGAGCGATATCAGCTCGTTCGTTTCGTCAAACAGCGATGGCAATGCCGTGCTGACGTTCAGCGATCAAGCCTCGATTACCATCGTGGGCGTAAACGCAGACGATCTGAACGCAAGCTACTTCACGTTTGCCTAAGGTTACGAAATTCTAATCTAATAGGGTTAGAAACAAAAATACATCAAACCCCGAGAGCGATCTCGGGGTTTTTTGTTGCCACCTTGCTTTCGCTAAATGGTCTGCTATAGCCCTTGGCACACAACTCATGCGCGGCGGATCCATGCTCATCACCCAAAAAATGATTATTGGTAAAGAAGAATGGTGCGCCCTGCCCGATTTACAACTGCCTGCCATCAAGGCGCGCATCGATTCTGGCGCGCGCACCAGCGCGCTGCATGCCGACAATATCGAGATCTACACCTCGCGTGGCGATAAATGGGTGCGGTTCGACATTAATCCCATCCAGAAAGACCGCAAAATCACGGTCCATTGCCGAGCCCCGCTGGTCGATGAGCGCGATGTCAAATCTTCCTCCGGCCACACCGAGCGCCGCGCAGTCATCGAGACCTCTATTCGTATTGGCACCGTTACCCAGACCATTCAGCTCACCCTCACCAACCGCGATGCACTGGGCTACCGCATGCTGCTTGGTCGCGAGGCCATGCAAGGCCGTATGCTGATCGACCCTGAGAAATCCTTCACCCAAGGTATGCTGTCGGATATCGAAGCACGCCACCTTTACCGCGAGGATATTGTGGGCGAACGCGGTGGTCTCAAAATCGCGGTTCTCGCCTCCGACCGCGAGCTGTATTCCAACAAACGCATCATGGAAGCTGGGCGCGAGCGCGGCCACACCATGCGCTTCATCAACATCCAGCATTGCTACATGAACGTGAGCGCGGATGAGCCCGAGATTCACTATCGCGGCGGTGAAATCCTCAGCCAGTTCGATGCGGTGATTCCCCGCATTCGTCCAGCCATCACGTTTTATGGCTGCGCGGTGCTGCGCCAGTTCGAAATTTCAGGGGCCTATTGCCTGAACGGTGCCGTCGGCATCAGCCGCAGCCGCGATAAGCTACGCACGCTGCAAATGCTGGCGCAAAAATCGGTGCCTATGCCCATCACCTCCTTCGCGCATTCGCCGCAGGAAACCTCGGAACTCATTAAAATGGTTGGTGGCGCACCTGTCGTCATCAAACTGCTCGAGGGCACCCAAGGCGTCGGCGTCGTACTCGCCGAAACCACCAATGCCGCCGAGGGCATCATCAATGCGTTCAAATCGCTCAAGGCCAATATTCTTGTGCAGGAATTCGTGAAAGAAGCCGAAGGTCGCGATATTCGCTGCTTCGTGATTGATGATAAAGTGGTGGCCTCCATGCAGCGCATCGCGCCAGAGGGTGAATTCCGTGCCAATATCCATCTCGGCGGCTCGGCAACGGAAATTAAAATCACCGCCGAGGAGCGTAAAATTGCCGTGCAGGCAGCTAAAATTGTTGGCCTCAAAGTCGCGGGGGTCGATATTATTCGTTCCGCCTCAGGCCCCAAAGTGCTCGAAATCAACTCCAGCCCGGGGCTCGAGGGCATCGAATCCACCACAGGGCTCGATATCGCAAGCCAAATGATCGAATGCATCGAACGTGCAGTTGCTCGCCAGCACGCCAAAAAAACGGTCTGATTCCGTCGCTAATGCCCCGCTTTAATTTCGCGCTTGCCCAAATGGGTGGGGGCGCTATGGTGCTTGCCTGAATTCAATCCCCAACCTAGGAGTTTCCTATGCGTTCTACCCTTCTTGCCGCCGTTAGCCTGATTGCGCTCACCGCCGCTGCCCCATCCTTTGCTGCCTCGTCCGAAGATGCGGCATACGACAAAAACAAAGGCGCGGTTATTGATAGCCGCGGCAATTGTGTGCGCACCAAATGGCAAGACGCAAACGATCCTTGCGCACCTGAAGCACCTGCTGAAGTAGCGAAGCCTGCACCAGCACCTGTTCCGGTTGCTCAACCTGCTCCAGCGCCAGCACCTATCGCACAGCTTTCGCCTGCCGAGCGTGAAAAGCGCACACTATACTTCGATTTCAACAAATCGACCCTGACCGCTGAATCAAAAGCGAAGCTGGATGATTTGGCAAAAGTCATCAACGACTCGTCCGCCATCACCGATGTGACCATCTACGGCTACACCGACCAGCTTGGCACTGCTTCCTATAACGATGCCCTCGCCACCAAGCGCGTTGAAGCTGCTAAAGCCTACCTTGATTCCAAGTCGCGCCTCAAAACCGAAGGCGACATCAAGGGCCTTGGCAAGTCCAGCCCCGAAGCTGGTTGTGAAGACGAGAAGAAGCGTGCTGCTAAAATCGCCTGCATGGCGAAAGAGCGCCGCGTTGAGATCGAGTTCAACGCAAGCAAGTAACTGCTGGACCTCTCCCTTGGGAGGGGTCTCGTTACCCAACAAAAAGGGCACCGTAAGGTGCCCTTTTTAGTATCGTGATAGTAGTCTATTGGTTAGGCCAACGCCGATTGCGTTTGCTCCACACGCTCAGGCATCGCCATTTTCTCGTGGGATACATTAGAAACCAGTGTGCTTGGCGTGGCATCGCTATTGACGTGCTTCGCCATACTCTTGCGATCGGCACGTATTTTCGCCGCTTCCACATGTGCTCGACGCTTTATCTCCTCATGATCAACGATCGTGCCGTCTGGCAATTTCTCTGCGCCACCAATAAGCGCTTGCGCCCAGTTTTCTGCCTGAAAGCTTGCCATGGCTCCCGTGTAGTAGGTGGCTTGGAGTTTATCCCCCTGCATTTTCTTGGCTATGCTGCCAGGAAGAAACGCTAGGCGACCCGTCATCCACGCACCAAATCCACCAAAGCCTTTTTGGTCATCGGCAGCAAATAACAGTGGCAGAGACGAAATAAATGTAAGCATGGAGGTAGCAAAATAGCCGCCATTGAATTTATATTTCAGTACTTTTTCTAGTTTATTGTTCAATACGGCGGGTTCTTTAACATTATTCCGCCACGCACCAATCATGGAACAAATGCCCGAGCTCATAATGCCAACACCAATCATCTGACGCTTGTGCGAAGGCCATTCGGGTATCCACACGGCCTGTTTCAAGCGCTCACCGATATAACCCAGTGGATTTGTCTCGCGCTTCACTGCCATGCGCTCAACTTCCTCGGCACTCTCACGTTTATCAGGAATCAAGGCACTTAGCGACCACACAATCAGCCCTGCAAGCGTCGAACGTGTCTGCCAAGGGTTACCCAGCTTCAAATCTACACGTTTTTGTGCATAGTCCTCTTTACTGAGCTCCATTCCTTTCTTAGCAAAGTCATCCAACACCTCTCTCCTACTTCTATGCAGCGCTTGCTGCGTAGTAAGGTCTGGCATTGTCTTTGAAATGTGATCCATCTTTGCATTTAAGATGTGCCTCAGTGGCTCACTTTTACTGGGCTCTGGCATTTCCTTTGCGAGGCGCTGCAACACCTCTTTTTTATTAAACACCCGCTCTTTAATAGTTCCGACAGCACGCTCTGTCGCAGCGTCCGTGTTGCGCACATGTTCGATAAAGCCTCTGATAGGCTTGCCCTTCATCGCTTGAAGCATCTCGCCAATGTCTGATTTAGAGCCCACTGCCGCTTCGCTAAACACCCGTTTCAAGGCACGGGTGACATAATCAATCGGCCCCGTGGGGTTTTCCACCAGCGCCTTGTGCGGAATGCTAGATTTAGTCATCAGCACTTCGGTGGCGACATGCGCGGCGCCAAGAAGGTTCGATGAATTATTGACAAAGAACCGCGGCGTTGCATCGATGGCGTGGTGGCGAACATTGGTGAACAAATGGCTCAACGAGGTGCGCACATCCTTCCAAGCAGCGCCTACGGGCTGGTTAATGGCCGCATCGCGTTTGGCGAGCTGCTCCTTCAACGAATCATCTTTTTGCGGCTTGGTCGACTCGCGCTCACCTACCGTGCTGGCAACGTCGTTTGCCACAGCAATTGCCTCAGGCGCGCTCACCTGCTTCACTTGTGCAATGTCAGTCGGTAGACTCATACCCTGTTACTTTGGCACAAGATTGTTACAGCATGATGACAACACAGAAGAAAAAACGCCTATTTTTCAATTTTTTTGCCAAATGCCGTACCCCTGATGGTCATCCCTAGGCACCCCCTATTCCACCTGATACATATCAAGGCATGCGAATGCTGAAGGGCTTAACTAACCAAGAAGTTTTGTTGCAAGTGGTTCTCATTTGCAATATAAGCCCAATATCACGAGAGCACTATGCACCTAACGGATCTAAAACGCGGCGAAAAAGCCCTGATTACCGCCATCCACGCCGAGGATGCCCTTATGCGTAAGCTCCTCGAAATGGGGCTGCATGAAGGGCTAGAGCTGCGCCTTGCCCATGCGGGCCCCATCGGGCGCGACCCCATTGCCATCGAGATCAACCACCGCACCATTGCCCTGCGTCGGCGCGACGCCAGCCACATCACCATCGAACGGATAGCCTAAGCCCTATGTCTATGCCCCTCATTGCCCTTGCTGGCTGCCCTAATTCTGGCAAATCGGCCCTCTTCAACCGCCTGACGGGCAGCCACCAGAAAGTGGCTAACTATGCAGGGGTCACCGTCGAGCGCAAGGAGGGCATTGCCCACACTAAAACAGGCCAAACTTTCCGCCTGCTCGACCTACCTGGCAGCTACTCCCTGCGGGCGCGCAGTCCTGATGAAGCCGTCACGCGCGACGTGTTGCTGGGCAAACTGCATGATGTGGGGCAGCCTGATTTAGTCATTTGCGTAGCGGATGCGACCAACCTCAAGCTTCATCTGCGTTTTGCGCTCGAGCTAAAGCAGCTGGGCGTCCCCATGATTCTTGCCCTCAACATGCACGATATTGCCCTGCGTCGCGGCATCATGGTCGATTGTGCAGCACTGTCGAAACTCCTTGGCGTGCCCGTCATGCCTACGGTTGCTGTGCGTGGCGGCTCGCTAGATGGCTTATTTAGCGCACTCGATACCGCGCTTGCCGCCAAGCAAAAACCCAATGCCAGCACATGGCGCGAGCCAAGCAGCACCGAGCTACGCGAACTCAACCGCAGCACCTTAGCCATGCTCGACCAAGCAGGGGTGAGCTATGGCACGCCGCCTGTCACCACCTATAAAATCGACCGCCTGCTACTTCATCCCGTGTTTGGGTTACTTATTCTCATCGGCCTCATGTTCTTCATGTTCCAAGCCGTGTTCACATGGTCATCCATGCCGATGGATGCAATCGATGGAACCTTCTCGCAATTGGGCGCATGGGTCGGAAGCATGATGCCTGATAGTTTGCTGAAGAATTTCCTTATTGAGGGTGTCATTGCGGGGGTTGGTGGCGTTATCATTTTCCTCCCACAAATTATGATTCTCTATCTCTTCATTCTCGTACTTGAGGATTCAGGCTACATGGCGCGCGCGGCTTTTTTGCTGGATCGGTTAATGGGTGGTGTAGGCCTGCATGGAAAATCCTTTATCCCTCTGCTTTCCTCCTTTGCCTGTGCCATTCCGGGCATCATGGCCACCCGCACCATCGAGCATAAATCCGACCGCCTGATTACCATCCTCATCGCCCCCCTGATGACATGCAGTGCGCGCCTACCCGTCTACACCCTACTCATTGCCGCCTTCATTCCCGCCCTGCCCATTTATGGCATGAACCTTCAAGGCATCGTCATGTTTGGTCTTTACATGCTCGGCCTCGTGTCGGGCCTGCTCGTTGCGTTTGTGTTGAAGCGCTTCGTATATACCGAAACCGTTGATAGCTTTGTTATGGAGCTACCCACCTACAAGCTCCCCGCCATCCGCAATATTGCGCTGGGTTTGCTGGAGCGTGCAAAGATCTTCCTGCGGCGTGCTGGGGGCATCATCTTCGTGGTAATTGTGGGCATTTGGGTGCTCTCCACCTTCCCGCTTGCGCCCGAGGGCACCGAGCGGGCTATCGAGCAAAGCTATGCTGGCATGATTGGTATCACGCTTGCCCCGCTCTTCGCCCCTATTGGCTTTACGTGGCAAATGGTGATTGCTCTCATCCCCGCCATGGCCGCGCGCGAGGTGGCCGTGGGTGTGCTTGGCACTGTCTATGCTATCGGTAATGTGGATGAGGACGTAAGCAGCCTCGCCACGGCGCTTGCCAGTGGGTGGAGCCTCCCCTCGGCACTGTCATTCCTTGTCTGGTTCGTATTCGCGCCGCAATGCATTTCCACCCTCGCGGTCATTAAACGCGAAACGAACAGTGCCAAGTTTATGTGGATTTCATTCGGCTATTTAATGGCGCTGGCCTACGCGGCATCGTTCATTACTTATCGTCTGGCGACGAGCCTTCTTCACTAGCCAGTAACTTCTTGGCCTCTTTCTTGTGGCGCCAGAAATAGAATATTCCCAGCACGGCAAGCGCGGCTAAAATGCAGCCTTTGATAATGGGCATATAGACGGTCATCAGCTCTTTGTTTTCACCAATGTGATAGCCAACAGCGAGCAAGACACTCATCCAAATCGCTCCACCCAGACCCGTGTAGATAATGAACTTCTTGATATCCATCTGCGCCAAACCGGCAGGAAATGAGATGTAATGGCGAATCCCTGGAATCAAACGACCAATGAACGTCGATATGGCTCCATGCTTAACAAAGAAAATCTCTAACTTCTGCATTTTTGCAGGGGTCATCATGAAATATTTGCCATACCGAATGAACAATTCACGGCCGTATTTACGCGCAATCCAGTAGTTGAAATAGGCTCCACCAATGGTGCCAACAACACTGGCAATCAACACGCTGACCAAATCCATTTTACCTTGCTGAACAAGGTAACCGGCTGGGATCATGGTAATCTCTGAGGGAATCGGCATAAACGTCGATTCAAGAAAGGTCATGATGAAGATGCCCCAAACACCGAACGTCTCCACAATATGCACGAGCCATTCGACGACATGGTCAAACCATTGGGCTAGTGCATCCACAGGGTATCTCCTCGATTTGTTGGCCTATACATGGGGTGCACACGCTCTTATGTCAAGCCATTGGCGCGGAATAATGAAGCTAAGCCCAGCGAAATTCCACCGATGTGACGATATCAGGATGAATGCTTTCATAGACAGGGCACGTCATCGCTGCATGGGTTAGTGCCTCCTTTTGGGTATCATCCAACAGGCAGGGAACATTAATCACCACTGCTAGCTCACCCACCCGCCGCGTGGGCTTGGCTACCATGGTTTTCTTTACCACCACCGTAGTACCACGCAAATCTAGCCCAAGCTCCTTGGCTCTAATCCCCATAATGGTCATCATGCAGCTGCCAAGTGCGGTCGCCACAAGGTCGGTAGGCGAAAAACTCTCGCCTTTGCCATGGTTATCCTTCGGGGCATCCGTCACCATCACCGTGCCCGATGGCATGTGTGTGGCTGCACAGCGCAGTTCCCCTTGATAGGCTGTGTGAATCTCGACCATGATTTTCTCCTCTATTCACGCCATTATTAGCGATAAAATGCACTCGAAAGCAAGGGTTGACCTTGCTCCTCTCACCCTCTAGGTTGCGCCGCCTTTAACCCCCCACGATTGCGACCTATGCTCAGTATCTCCGATCTCACCTACCGCGTTGGCGGCCGCACCTTGCTCGAAAAGGCATCGCTCTCGATTGGTGCAGGGCAGCGCGTGGGGCTGGTTGGGCCCAACGGCATTGGCAAATCGACCCTGTTTAAGCTCATCGCGGGCGAGTTGGTGGCCGATGGCGGCGACATCAACCTTATCAAAAACGCGACCGTCGGTTGGGTGCGCCAAGATTTACCCGAGGACGACACCCCCCTCATCGATATTGTTCTGGCTGCCGATACCGAGCGTGCCGCGCTGATGAAAGAAGCCGAAACTGTCGAAGACCCCGAGCGCATGGGCTACATTTACACCCGCCTTGAAGAAATCGACGCGTATGATGCCCCGTCTCGCGCGGCAACCATCCTCGCCGGGTTAGGCTTCGATGCCAACGCGCAACTCCGCCCCATCTCCGACTTTTCGGGCGGTTGGCGCATGCGCGTGGCACTCGCCGCCACCTTATTCCGCCAACCCAATTTGTTGATGCTCGACGAGCCGACCAACCACCTCGATTTCGAGGCCATGGTCTGGCTTGAAAACTACCTCATGCGCTACAAGGAAACGCTCCTCATCATTTCGCATGATCGCGACATCCTCAACAAAACCGTCACCCATATTTTGCATATGGAGGACAAAAAACTCAATGCCTACACGGGCACGTATGACGAGTTCGAGCGCCGCCGTGCCGAGCGCTTGCTCAACCAAGCCGCACTGCGCGAAAAGCAGCTAAAGCAAAAAGCACACATGCAAAAATTCGTCGACCGCTTCGGCGCCACCGCATCCAAAGCCCGCCAAGCACAAAGCCGCCTTAAAGCTATCCAGAAAATGGATATCGTCGATGCCGTGATGGCCGACCGCGTGACCGCGTTCGAGTTCCCCGAACCGCAAGAACTGCGCTCCCCCCTCATCACGCTGGATTATGTCGATGCGGGCTACGAAACGGGCAAACCGATTCTGAAAAAACTCAACCTGCGCATCGATATGGATGACCGCATCGCCCTCCTCGGCGCGAACGGCAACGGTAAATCCACCCTCGTCAAACTCATCTCTGGCCGTTTGCCTCAGCTTGCGGGCGATATTGTTAAATCGGGCAAGCTCAAAATCGGCTATTTCGCCCAGTTCCAAACCGATGAGCTGGATGTCACCAAAACACCGTATCAGATTATGCAGGAAGCCATGGTCGGCCTCCACGAATCCCGCGTGCGCGCCGCGCTTGGCCGCTTCGGGTTCGATAAGGATAAGGCCGATACCCTCGTCGGCAGTTGCTCGGGCGGTGAAAAGGCTCGCCTGCTTTTCTGTTTGATGAGCTACGACGCGCCCCACATCCTGCTACTCGATGAGCCCACCAACCACCTCGATATCGATGCGCGCGAAGCCCTCACCCAAGCCATCAATAACTACACGGGCGCGGTGATATTGGTAAGCCACGACCCGCACCTCGTCGAAAATGTCTGCGACCGTTTGTGGCTCGTCGCGGATGGTAGCTGCGTGCCCTACGAGGGCGATCTCGACGATTACCGCAAGCTCGTTGTCGCCCAGCGCAAGCGCGAGCGAGAGAGCACTAAACAAGAAGCTCGCAAAGCGAAGAACGACAAAAAATCGGGCGGTAGCGCATCCGATAAACAAGCCGCGAAACTGGAAGATGCCGTGCGCGTACTCTCCGAGAAAAAAGACGAAATGGAAAACGCGCTCGCCGTCGCCAGCACCAGCGGCGATGCCAGCCAACTCGTGCGCCTCAACAAAAGCTACAGCCAGTTGCAAAAAGAACTGGAAGAAGCGGAAAAAGCACTCGAAGCGTTTATCGCGACGCTATAGTTTCAATGTGCAGATCACTGGCGCATGGTCCGAGGGCTTCTCCTCACGGCGCGGCGCTTCATCAATCTCGCATCCCGCCAATTTATCCGCTGCCATGGGCGATAGCAACAGATGGTCAATCCTGAGTCCATGCCCGCGCTCATACCCATTGCCGCGATAATCCCACCAACTGAATTGTTGCTTCGTGGGGTTACTCACGCGGAAGGCATCATAAAGCCCCAAATGCATCAACGCACGTAACCGCTCGCGCTCGGCGGGGTGATAGCAGACCGATCCATCAAGCGCCGCCGCGTCATACACATCCATCGGCGCGGGCGCGACGTTAAAATCACCCCCCAGCACCGCCACCTCGTGATAGGTCAAACGCTCCGCCCAATGCGCGCGCAGGCGCTCCAGAAATTTCAGCTTATACGGAAATTTATCCGAGGCTACATCCTGCCCATTGGGCACATACACACTCGCCACCCGTAGCGCGCCACTTGGCACACTCACCACCGCCTCGATATACCGCGCCTGCTCATCCGCCTCGTCACCACCAAGGCCACGCACCACATCATCGAGCGGAAATTTGGAGAGAATCGCGACACCATTATACGTCTTCTGCCCAAAGGTCGCGATGTTGTAACCGCGCTCCTCAATCTCCATCGCGGGGAAGGTCTCATCCACGCATTTCAACTCCTGCAGCAACACAATATCTGTGCGCGATGCATCCAGCCACGCCAGTAAATTCGGCAGCCGCGCCTTGACGGAATTCACGTTGAACGTGGCAATGGAAACGCTGCTCATGCCGCCTTATCATCCTGCATCATGCGCGGTAAATCGCCCACCAGCCCCATCGCGTGCTTCATGAAATATTTTTTCAGCGGCGGCATATGGTTCACCGCCACCATGCCCGCCCGACGCGCCAGCGATAGGCTGCGACTACGGTTGCTGAACAGGCGGTTCAGAATATCCGTCCCCGCCGTCATGGTCATGGAATCAAACCGCCGCCAGCGCTGGTAATGTTTCAGCACCGATTCCGCACCTAAATCAAGGCCTAGCTTGCGCTGCTCAAGCAGCAGCTCCGCCAGCACCGCCACATCGCGATAGCCAAGGTTCACGCCCTGCCCCGCAATCGGGTGCACGCCATGCGCAGCATCGCCCACCAACACAAAACGGTGTGCAATAAATGTGTCGGCATGCATCAGTTTCAGCGGGTAGGCAAAGCGCTTGCCCACGGCCTTCACCTTGCCCCAGTAATTATCCGCGCCCACGCCCACGCGGCGTTGCAGCTCGGCATTAAAATCCTCATCGCTCAGCGCCACATAATTGGGTGCATCGTTGTCGTGTTCCGTCCACACCACACCGCTGCGGTTCACGCCTGCTTGCGTGGGCACCAGCGGCAGCAATGCAAAGGGACCTGCTGGGTAAAATTTCTCCAGTGCCAAGCCCTCGTGCGGGTGTTCGTGCTCGATCACACACACAATCGCCGTTTGGTCATAGGAAATCACACGGTGCGGAATCGCCGCCTTGTCGCGCAGCTTACTGAAGCGCCCATCCGCCGCAATCAACAGCGGCGCGGTGATGGTCTTGCCTGATTCCAGCACCGCCGTCGCACTCGTCGCCGTGGTGGAATAATCCACCACCTTATCCTGAATCACGGTGATGTTCGCTTCGCCCTCGAGCCCCATATAAAGCCCGCGACGAATCACCCCGTTCTCGATGATATAGCCAAATGGCTCGCCCACATCCTTGTCGGAATAATGCACATAGCCGGGCTTGTCTTGGTCGCACACGCGAATGTCATGAATCGGCTGCGAATCGGCGGCAATATGCTTCCACACGCCCATATGGTTGAGGATACGAACTGAGCCCGATGAAATGGCACTCGTGCGGCCATCAAACGCCGCCGCCACTTGTTGCTCTCGCGGCAGCGGGTCAATCACCACTACCTTGATGCCGCCTTGCGCCAGCGCAATCGCAATCGCGTTGCCCACCAAGCCACCGCCCGCAATGATAATTTCTGTGTCCATATGTTGCCCCACTATGCCTATGAGCGCTGTTTAACACACTCCTGCCTTCATGCCAACCTGCACCAATTTTGTGCGCACCGCTTAAGTTGCAGGCAAACCACATGCACACGATTACATCACCAAAAATACAACCTTTTGAATTAGAACAATATTAATGTTGGCACAAAACATGTACATCAAAGACACGGAATTCGGCGCTATGCGCCATACGCAATTGTTCCTGCAACTGACTTGGGGGAGGCTTCGCGCCTCCCCTACTTTTATAGG
>JAMHWA010000040.1:0-1377 GCA_035911175.1 Alphaproteobacteria bacterium | reverse complement strand
ACCGGTATACCCGCGCGACAACATCGCATTGTAGATGCGGTCACTGCGTTCATAACTCCGCAAAAAGAGTTGACCTGCCATATTACCGGCGACATTGGCACGCCAGAAAACGCCTCCCCCCGACCGTTTGCCTGTTACGCTCGCCGAACGAGATTCTCTCGCCCTCAGCAGACGGAAGACTTCATCCGTCAGCACAAACAGGTAGCGGTATAAAAATGCAATAATGGTCGTGAGGATGGCAGGCACGCGCAAATGTTCCAAGGCATGGATCAGGTCCGGGAAGCGCGTGGCCGCCACCAACAACAACGCGATCTGCACTGACAGCCACGAGCGAATGAGAATACTCACGAAGCGCAGCAAACCCGCATCGGTGATGACAAAGTCCCACATGGCAATGCTAAAGTTTGCAACAGGCTTCCCCGGAATTGAAAACAAGACCGTGACGGCGATCAGCGCAAAAGGTAATGCGATCAATGAACGCTTAAGTGTATAAGCAACGCCCAGTCCTGAGAGCGCATTCGCCGCAAGTAAAAACAGCCACGCCAATCCAAAGGCCAGCCACGCGCCATCCGGCAAAAGCGCATTAGAGACGATAAAAACAATTGTCACCACCACCTTAACCCGCGGGTCAAGGTGGTGGATGAAACTTTCTTTTTCGTGATAACGATCAAAGGCATCGAAGTGCATAATAGTTTACATCCTGAGCGAAGTGACGAGCGCACTCCGAGAAACGCAGTCGACGGACAAAAGCATAAGTTGATGTGAAGATTACAATTCTTAACACCCACGTCCTTTGGCTCCGCTCAGGATGTGGATATTTCCTTTGTTTATGCTTTGGCTTTCATACCACGGCCGACAAGCATCATGATCGCACCGACAACAAATACACCGATCACTCCGGCCGCAATGGTGGAAAGTGCGGTTTCACCGAGGAAGGGCAATGTGTAATCAGGGATGATCGAATACGGAGCAGATAAGCCTGTGTCAATGAATCCCATATTGATCGCCACGCGTTCAAGCCCATCCGGGTCACCGGAGGCCAGCGGAGAGATCAACACAACCGCGAGCGAGATCAACGCGCCTACTACTACCCAGCCGCGGCTGCCCTTTGCAGATTCTGAATCTGCGCCGAGTAAATCAGGACGGGTGCGCAAAATAAAAGCCAAAGCGGAGACAGTGATCAACGCTTCGCCCAAACCGATCAAAGCATGGACGCCCAGCATGGCAGGAATCACCATCTGTAATTGAGAGGTGCCGCTTAACCAAAGTTCAAGCGAGGTTAACAAAGCGCCGGTCATCACTGAAAGCCAGGCAGCCACACCAGCCACGCCGAGTTTTACAGTTGTAGACTGGGTGGAAGCAGAACGGTAAAGTCCG
>JAMHWA010000039.1:0-10781 GCA_035911175.1 Alphaproteobacteria bacterium | reverse complement strand
TTTTTCAAAAATACATCCGTCGATTCGCACACGGGGCCAACGACATTCACCACCGCCGAAGGTGCTTTGCCCATGCGCACGGGCACAATGCCATGCACTGCATCATAAAGCGCGGGGCGCATCAGGTCGTTCATGCCTGCATCCACAATCACATAGGTGTGCGATGCTTGTTTCACATACAGCACCTCGGTGACCAAAATCCCTGCATTGCCGCAGATGAGGCGACCAGGTTCGAAAATAAACTCCGCACCAAAATCACCGAACATTTCAGCCACCAGTGCGCCATATTCGGCGGGTGGGGGTGGTGTATCATCGCTTGCGTAAGGCACACCGAGGCCACCGCCTAAATCAATCGTGCGGATGTTGATGCCGCTTTGGCGCAAACTTTCCACCAACGTGCGCACGCGGGCATAAGCGGCGCGGAAGGGTGCAAGTTCTGTTAGCTGCGAGCCGATATGGACAGAGACGCCTTGCACATCGAGGTGCGGTAGGCCTTGCGCAATCGCATAGATGCGCGGCGCATCATCAATGTCGATGCCGAATTTGTTTTCTTTTTTACCCGTCGAGATTTTGGCGTGGGTTTTGGCATCCACATCGGGGTTCACGCGCAGGGCAATGGGGGCGCGTTTACCAAGGCTGCCTGCCACGTCGTTAAGCGCGATGAGTTCGCGGTCGGATTCAACATTGAATTGGTGGATGCCCGCCTCAAGCGCAAATTTCATTTCCGCGCGGGTTTTACCTACGCCCGAGAATACCACTTTACTTGCAGGAATGCCTGCGGCCAGTGCGCGGCGCAGCTCGCCCTCGCTCACCACATCCGCACCCAAGCCTTGTGCGGCAAGCGTTTTAAGCACGGCAATGTTGCTATTGGCTTTCACCGCAAAACAAATGAGAGGCTTCACCGCTTTCAGCGACTCGGTAAACACCTGCGCGTGGCGTGTTAGCGTAGCGTGGCTATAGACATAAAACGGCGTGCCAACCGATGCGGCAATATCGGTAATGGCTACATCCTCGGCGTGGAGAGCATCGTTCTTATAGGTAAAATGATCCATTAGTTTTTGGGCTCCGTGGTTGGCGCAATGGCGCCGCTGCGCTTAGCATCGATCGCATCCAGTTCGCGCTGTTCTTGCTCGACCTGTTCGCGTTTTTCGCGTTGTTGTTTTTCGTAAGCAGGAATGTCCTTCGGCCGTATCAGCGGGCGCTGTACGCCACAGGCGGTAACACTCAAGGCAAGGAAGGTGAGCAGAAAAATACGCATCACAACCAGCGCTTTCTTGCATCTTTCAGCGCTTGCTTCACGCGCGTGGGTGCGGTGCCGCCAAGGCTGGTGCGGCGTGCAACGCAAACATCAATCGCAATGGCGTTAAAAATATCCGCCGTGATTTTTTTATGAACGGCTTGCATTTCCTTGAGCGACAAATCCTCGAGGCCACAGCGCTTTTTCTCGGCAAGGGCAACGAGTTTTCCGGTGAGGTGGTGCGCATCGCGAAACGCCACGCCCGCGTTGGTGACCAGCCAATCAGCAAGGTCGGTCGCGTTGAGGTAGCCACGGCTGCACGCCGCGCGCATCGCCGCTTTTTGCGTGGTCATGTCGGCAATCATGCCGGTCATGGCCTTGAGGGAGAGCAGCACTTCATCACCCGCGAAAAAGAACGGGCGCTTATCTTCCTGCATGTCCTTATTATAGGCCAGTGGCAGCGCTTTAATGGTGGTGAGCATAGCAACCAGCGAACCAATGACCCCGCCTGTTTTGCCACGTACCAGCTCGGCCGCATCTGGGTTGCGCTTTTGCGGCATGATGGAGGAGCCACTGGTGAAGCTTTCGGAAAGTTTCACGAAGCCCACAAGTGGCGATGTCCAGAACGCCAGCTCCTCGGCCAAGCGACTCAGGTGCGTCGCGATAATCGAAAATGCCGCGAGCAACTCAATTACATAATCGCGGCTCGAAACTGCATCCATCGAGTTGCGCATGGGATTAGTGAAGCCAAGCGCCTTCGCGGTCATGTCGCGGTCGATGGGGTAGGTAGTGCCCGCCAGCGCCGCCGCGCCAAGCGGCGATTCGTTGAGGCGTTTCGCCGCATCCGCCACGCGGCCACGGTCACGCCCGAACATTTCCACATACGCCAGCAAATGGTGCGCGAAGCTGATGGGTTGCGCAGGTTGCAAATGGGTGAGGCCAGGCATCACCGTCTCGATATTTTTCTCAGCCTGCGCCAGTAGCGTCGCTTGCAACGCCTTCAACGCGCCATCCATATGCCCGCACAGCGTGCGCGCATAGAGGCGTAAATCCGTCGCCACTTGGTCATTCCGGCTGCGTGCGGTGTGGAGTTTGCTGGCAGGTGCGCCGATGATCTCCTTGAGGCGTGATTCGACATTCATGTGGATGTCTTCAAGCGCGACGGAGAATTGCAACGCACCCGATTCAATTTCGGCTTTCACTTGGGCAAGGCCGCGCTCGATTTCTTTCAGTTCGGCTTTGCTCAAAATGCCAACCTTCGCCAGCATCGCCGCGTGGGCGAGGGAGCCTTGGATATCTTCGGCGTAAAGGCGCTTATCGACCTCGATACTGGGGTTGATGGCCGCGAATGCATCCGCTGGGCCAAAGGCATAATGCCCGCCCCACATGGTGTTTGCTTGTTTTTTCTTGCTCATGCGGATGGTTATAGCGGATTGGCGAGGGGGCGCAAGCATCACTCGCTAAAGCCCAAATCCATCCAGCACAAAGGTTGGGTTCACCTTCGCAATCGCGCAGATTTCGCGGGCTTGGGCGTGGGTTAGGTCGGCGCCGTAGCGGCTTTTCATGACGCCACCTGTGACAAGCAAGCTATCCAGCCCTGCATCGTTCGCGCCTTTGATGTCGGTCGCGGGGTTATCGCCCACGCACAGCACGCGCAAGTTACCGAGCAGCAATTTGCATACCTGATACACCTCAGGGAAGGGCTTGCCAATATAGGCGACGCGGCCACCGAGTTGGGTGAATTCCGTCGCCACCGCGCCGGCGCATAGCCACTGGGTTCCGTCCTGCTTCACCACTTCCATATCGGGGTTGATGCACAGCATGGGCAGATGCAGCAACTGCATCAGCAGCGGCACAATTTCCTCGTGCGGTTGGCCGTCTTCCTCATAGCCTGTGCAGAGGATGAAGTTCGCCTCGGCGGGTTCGTCCACCTTCACATAGTTCGGCAAATCGCTTAGCACGTCTTCGTCCTTGCTGGGCCCGAGGTAGAAATAGCGCTTCGGCGCGGGGTCGCGCGCCAGCAGATCGTGCGCTACTTGGCCGCTGGTCACAATATCGAGATACTGATTGCGTGGGATGGCGAGGCGGTCGAGGTTCTTCTGCGCTTTGGCCGAAACGCGCGGGGCGTTGCTGAGAAACAGGACGGGTTTGTTGAGCTCATGCAGCACCCGCAGCGTTTCTGCCACGTTGGGGTAGAGCTTGTCGCCATCATGAATCACGCCCCAGAGATCAACAATCAGGGCATCGTAGTTTTGGATAATTTCTTGAAGGTTCATGGTTAAGCCGCCACCTGCTGCGCCAGCGCCGCATCAATCAACCCAATCGTGCCGCTTGCGCCAAACAGGTGGATGAAGCTGCCCATGCGCGGGCCTTGCTGGCTGCCCAGCAGCGTTTCATACATCGCCTTGAACCATTCGCGCATGGTTTCCTTGCTGTAATATTTCAGGCCAAGGTCATAGATTTTGGTTTGGATGTCTTCGGAAGGTGTGCCCTCGGCTAAGGTGGTGAGGTATTCCCGCAGTTCACTCAGGGCGTTGCGCTCGGTCTCGCTGGGTGCGCGGAACTGCTTCGTTGCTTTCACAAAATCATGATAATAGCGCACCGCGAAGCCGCAGAGCTTATCGAGCATCGGCGAATTTTCGGGCGTGGCGCTCGGCACTTCGCGCTTGAGGAAGCTCCATAGCACCGCTTTGTCCTCTGCATTGCAGGCGGAAACTAGCTGCATCAGCATGCTGAATTTCACATTGCTCTCGGGCGCGGGCGGCTTGCCGCCGTGGATGTGCCACACAGGGTTATCCAGCGGTGAGTTGGCTTGTTTGCCTTCGGGCACGGGTTGGCCAACCGCCGCCACTTCGGCGACATATTTCTCGAGGTAGCTCAGGTAATCATCCACCTGCTGCGGAATCACATCAAAATGTAGCTTCTTCGCGCGGCGGGGGTTGATGAACATATACAGCGCGAGCGATTCCTCTGGCGCATAGGTCAGCCATTCATCGATGGTGATACCGTTGCCTTTGGATTTGCTGATTTTCTGACCGTTAGCATCAAGAAATAGCTCGAACATCATCTGCTGTGGCGGCGTGCCGCCCGCAATGGTGCTGATGGCATCATACAGCGGGGCGCTGGCAAGGTGGTCCTTGCCGTACATTTCATAATCCACGCCCAATGCCGCCCAGCGCATGCCCATATCGGGCTTCCATTGCAGCTTACAATTCCCGCCAGTGACGGGAATTTCCATTTCCGAGCCATCTTCTTCGATGTAGGTGATGGTGCCTTTGGCGACATCCGTTTTCACCACCTTCGCCAGCAGCACTTTGCCGCTGATGGGCGAGACGGGCAGGAACGGCGAATAGGTCTCGGCGCGCTCGTCGCCCAAGGTCGGCAACATCACTTCCATCACCTTGTCGTAATTTTTGAGGATGTTGAGCAGTGCATGGTCGAACTCGCCGCTAGCATAGGTTTCGGTCGAGGATTTGAACTCATAGTCGAACCCGAACGTATCGAGGAAGGCGCGCAGGCGGGCATTCATGTGGTGGCCGAAGCTCTCATGTGTGCCGAACGGATCGGGGATGGAGGTGAGGGGCTTGCCGATATTGGCCTTAATCATCTCGGCATTGGGCAAATTATCGGGCACTTTGCGCAGGCCGTCTTTGTCGTCGCTAAAGCAAATCAGGCGGGTTTTATATTTGCCCTCGGTCAGCACCTCGAAGGCATGGCGCACCATGGAGGTACGCGCCACCTCGCCAAACGTGCCGATATGGGGCAGGCCAGAGGGGCCATAACCCGTTTCGAACAGCACGGTATCCTTCTTCACGGGTAAACGCTCGATGCGGGCAAGGAGGGCGCGGGCTTCTTCGAACGGCCACGCTTTGGCGGTGAGGGCGGGGTTGGCAGTCATAATCGATTCACTTAAACAAGGGGTTGATTGCTGGTTAAGGGTTTAGCGAAGCTTTGCTGCCATGCAAAGCAAATAACGCCAGCATGACAGGGCAGAAGCGGTAAAAAGCACTTGCGCCCCCCTAATGATTCCCCTAAACCCGTTGTCGTGTACGAACAACACCCGCCTTTTAGCTTGAGGATTTTTACGTGAAACAAACCCGTCTAGCACTCGTTCTCGTCGCCACTTCACTTGCCACCACTCCAGCTATCGCCGCATCGCTTACGATGCTGCAATTTGGTTCGTTCGAAACACGAGCAGAGGCCGAGAAGCGACTGAGCGATATCAGCAAAAAGCATGCGGCGGTCGTAGGAAAACTTGGCTCCACTATTCGTGAAGTTAAGTTGCCACCAGACAATTTAACGGTCTATCGCACACAGGCAGGCCCTGTCGAAAACCGCGCTGCGGCACAAACCATTTGCGCTACGCTCGCAGGGGCAGGGGATGAGTGCTATATCGTTCAAACGGCGATGGTTGCAGCGGCGGACGCTGCAAAACCTGTGGCCGCATCCACGGCGCCAGTTGAGGCCGCTGCCACCGCAGCGGTGGCGGAAGTGAAGACAGAATTAGCGAAAGCGGCACCGCTTAAGGAAGATTTAACCAGCAAGTTATCGACGCTGAAAGAGCCATCGCTGCGTGATGCAAGTAATATTAAAGCCCTAGAGAGTGTTACCGCACCAACGCTGGATGCTCCAGTATCGGCGGCTGTTGCTGCCCCTGCGCTTGCGGAGCCATCGGCGGAAATGAAAGCTGCTCTTGATAGCGCTGCCAGTGAAAAGCTTGCTGCCGAAACTAGCATCAAACAATCGACCGAGGCGCTAGCAGCCAAGCCGCGCGCAAGCTTCTGGTCACGTTTAAATCCGTTTTCGTCGGATGAAGAAAAACCAGCTCCCGCCGTGGTTGCCAAGGCTCCTGAGCCAATGGCTGCGCCTGTAGAAACCGTGACTGCACAGGCCATTGAGGCTCCAGTTATCGTTTCTGCGCCCGCAGCAGCGGCAGCGATTGCAGACAACGCGCCTGTCGTTACACAGGCAGAGCCAATGCGTTTGCCACCACCGCCAGCACCGCTTAAAGCACGCGATCGCGAATTGCTTGCGGCAGCGAAGGCAGCTTCGCCCGAGCCAGCGCAGACAGGTGCATTGCCAGCGGTTCCAGTGACCGAGGTGAAAGCATTGCAGCCAGCAAGCGGAACAGTGCAAGTGGAAGAAGCTAAGCGTGTGCCTGTTACCTCGGCAATGGAAACCGCGCCAGTGAAGCCGGTGCAACCAAGTGTGCCACCTGTTGTTGTTCCGTCGCAGCCTGCAGTCTCTCTCAGCCCTAGCGCAACGGATGGGTTGAAGACCATCTGGGCGCAGATTGGCCCGTTTACGGATAATGATGCCGCTTTGGCCTATTGGGCTAACTATCGTCAAATGAACCCTGACTTTCCTGTGGTGCGTGTGCGTGTCACCACACCACTTGCGCAGCAAGTGCGTGGTTCAACACAATCATGGTTGCGCGTTGGGCCTGTCATGCGTGCAGGTTTTGTGAAGAGTTTGTGTGCGAGCGTAGTTACCCCGACCAGCACGCTGCGGTGTGGCACCGTTTCCGATTTGGGAACTAGCTCGGCGACAAAAACAGCACCTCGCTTGCTGCCAAGCTCGCGCTATAGCCGCTAGTTAACGCACGCTCATTGATGTTATCGAAAAAGCCCGCTGCGAATCAGGCGGGCTTTTTTATTATTCAGGGTATCGAAAATCCTGTGGATAAATGCTTCTTCTTATGAACTTCAGTTTCGCATCATCTTATTTCCATATAGACGGAGATGCCAATTAACTTTTTTAACCACTTTAAGGAGACTACCAATGAAACTTCAAACCACCCTCGCTCTCGTTGTTGCTCTTGCTGCTGGCTCGGCGTTCGCTTCGGAACAAGCTGCTGCTCCAGCTGCTGCAAAAGAAGCTGCTAAAGCTGCTGTAGCAAAAGAAGTGAAGGCTGAAGCTGCTAAAGAAGCTGCTGCTGCTGAGCCAGCTGCTGCTGCTAAAGAAGCTGCTGCTGAACCAGCTGCTGCTGCAAAAGAAGTTGCTAAAGACGCTGCTAAAAAAGCAGCTGCTCACTAAGCACTGAAATTTCACGCGGGATGATTCTCGGGTGACGTTAGAAAAAGCCCGCTCGTAAGAGCGGGCTTTTTTTGTAATGCGAAGTACGGTAAGGATAGGCCATGAGACTGCTATTGGTAGAAGATGATGCGATGCTCGGTGAGTCCCTTAAAAAGGCGCTGGAGCAGCATGCTTACGGCGTCGACTGGGTGCAAGACGGCGAGTCGGCGATGGACATGCTGATGGATTCTCCCTTCGTCGCGGTGGTGCTGGATGTGAACTTGCCAAAATATTCTGGCATCGAGGTGCTCAAGCACCTGCGCGCACGCAAAAACATGACGCCGGTTCTGCTACTCACCGCCCGCGATTTGCCGCAACAGAAAGTGGAAGGTCTAGATTCTGGTGCAGATGATTACCTGATCAAGCCGTTCGATTTGGATGAATTGCTGGCACGGTTGCGCGCGCTTATCCGTCGCAGCGCAGGGCGTGCCGAAACCATGCTGACATGTGGTGCGGTGGAGCTTGAGCCTGCATCCTCGGTGGTGCGTAAAGATGGAGCGCCAATCACGGTCACGGCCAAGGAATTCCGTACCCTGAAATTATTGATGGAGCGCGCAGGAAAATTCGTCACCAAGTCGGACATCGAATATATCCTCTACAGCGCCGAGGATGCTGCCGAGAGCAATACCGTCGAGGTAACGATTTATAACCTGCGTAAAAAATTAGGGACGCAATTCATTCAAACCGTGCGGGGCGTTGGCTACCGTGTGAATGCGAGCTAGCGCATGCGCACTGGCACACTGACACGCGCGTTATTCTACCGCATTGCCCCAACCATTTTTGTAACGATTTGCGTGATTGGCGTACTGGCATTCAAGGGTGCTACACGCCAAATCAACCATGTCTATGATGCCCAGCTTATTAGCAGTGCCAACATGCTGTGGCTGGTGGTGGAAGATGAAATGAGCGTGGTTCGCGAGCCATTCCGCCGCATTCGTAAGATTGACTTAGCCGTCAGCAACCAAAAGGAGCTCAACGAATTTGCCGATGATTACGCGAGTAACCGCATGTTCCGCGTGTGGCGTGGCGATAGCCTTGCCATGATTTCGGATAAGGCACCTTTCGTGGATATTCCTCAGCAAGCAAGCGGGTTGGCGGATGTGAATGACGACGATGGCAACCGCTGGCGGGTGTATAGCTTGGAAATTCCAAACACCAACATCACCGTCGAGGCGGGCGAGAAAATTCGCCTGCGCCAATCGTTGGTACAAAATATTCTGCTCACGCTGGCGGCTCCACTGGCACTGCTGTTGCCGATCATCGGCTGGTTGTTGTGGGCGGGTATCAGCTCGGGGTTGGGCAAGGTGCGAGCGCTGGTAGAACAGATTCGTATCCGCACGCCCGATGATCTGTCGCCCCTGAAACTGGAGGGCATGCCGCGTGATTTGCTGCCGCTTGGTAACGCCATCAACCATTTGCTGGGCAAGCTTGATCACTCCTTTACGGCCGAAAAGCGCTTTGCTGAACATGCCGCGCACCATCTGCGTACGCCGCTGGCGGCATTGAAATTACAAATGCAAATGCTGCAAAAAGCCCGTAACGAAGCCGAGCGTTCACTGCTCATGGCGGATCTTGAAGCGTCGATTGAGCGTGCATCGCGCTTGGTCGGGCAACTGCTTGCCTCAACGCGGGTGAGTCATCAGCGTATTGACGTAGTGCCGATTAATCTCAAGCGCAGTGTGATTGCGATGTTTGAGGAAATGGCACCAATCGCCGCACAAAAGAATATTGCCCTCGCGCTCGATGGTGAAGAAAATATTCAGGTGCTTGCCGATGAAACCTTGCTGCGGCAGCTGGTCGGCAATGTCATCGAGAACGCGATTAAATACACACCCGCCGACGGCGCTGTACAAGTCGAGATTCGGGCGGATGAGGCCACTGTGTGCTGTGCGGTGAGTGATTCTGGCCCAGGTATTCCCGAAGCAGAGAGGGAGCATGTGTTTCAGCGTTTCTACCGTGTGGGAACGCCACAGCAGCAGGGCACAGGGCTTGGTCTTGCCATTGTGGCCGAGATTGCCGCGCGGCTATCGGGAAACATTGCCCTGAAAACGCCAGAAAATGGTGTTGGTTTGTTGGTGGAAATTACCCTGCCGCGTGCCACCACGGTATCGTGACCACAACCATTGACATTGGTTCATGACTGCCTAGAGTTGCGGCTTAGGAGAAAACCATGAAAGCGATTATTTTGGCAGGTGGTGCAGGTTCGCGCCTCTACCCCCTCACATTGGTGGCCAGCAAGCAACTGCAAGCGGTGTATGACAAGCCGATGATTTACTACCCGCTGACGGTGCTGATTGCCTCGGGCATCCGCGAGTTTTGCCTTATCTCGACCCCGGCGGATATTCCGCGCTATCAGCAATTGCTGGGCGATGGTTCGCAGTGGGGTATCGCAATCGAATACCGCGAGCAGGCCAAGCCCGAGGGCATTGCCCAAGCCTTCTTGATTGCCGATAGTTTCATCGGTAATGACCCAGTTACCTTGATGCTGGGAGATAACATCTTCTTCGGTGGCGATGCTTTCCCACGGGCGATGGAAGAATTCAAAGGCGGCGCCACCATTTTCGCCTACCATGTGAACGATCCCGAGCGCTATGGCGTGGTGGAGTTCGACGCCAATGGCAAAGCCCTCTCGATTGAGGAGAAACCCAAGCAGCCGCGCAGCAGCTATGCAGTTCCGGGGGTCTATATCTACGATAACGAGGTGGTGGGCTTAGCCAAAAACCTGAAGCCTTCGCCACGCGGCGAGCTTGAAATTACCGATATCAACCGCATCTACCTCGAACGCGGAACCCTCCAAGTGAAGCGTCTACCACGTGGCTTTGCGTGGCTCGATGCAGGCACCTCCACCTCGTTGCAGGAGGCTTCGGCCTACATTGCGGCGGTGGAGAACCGCCAAGGCCTCAAAATTGGTTGCCCCGAGGAAGCGGCACTGGTGCGTGGCTTTTTAAGCCCCAGCCAGTTCGAGGCGCTCATTACCCGCATGCCCAATTGCGAATACCGCGATTATCTGAACGGCGTACTGGCGGAAGCGCAAGGGTAGGGTGGAGCGGGTGAAGGGAATCGAACCCTCATAGCCAGCTTGGAAGGCTGGTGCTTTACCACTAAGCTACACCCGCATTGTCCCGTTACTTAGCAGCTTCATCGCCGAGTGCAACAAGTACGATTTTTCCATTGCAGCCTGCGAGCAGTTACGTTAAATACCGCCCATCTTCGTGCTGGAGCGCATGACGCGCGCGCGGGAAACTTATTTGATTTTAGGAGTTTTACATCATGGCAAAGGAAAAGTTCAACCGTTCGAAACCGCACTGTAACATCGGAACGATTGGTCACGTGGATCACGGTAAGACGTCGCTGACGGCGGCGATTACGAAAGTATTGGCGAAGACGGGTGGCGCGACGTTCCGCGACTACGGTTCGATCGATGCAGCACCTGAAGAGAAAGCACGTGGTATCACCATTGCAACGGCGC
>JAMHWA010000038.1:0-1117 GCA_035911175.1 Alphaproteobacteria bacterium | reverse complement strand
AAATTAGAACCAACATATAAGGGGGCGCACTAATGCTGCTCTGGCTCGCGAATTTATTGAGCACCGAAGTGAGGGCGTTCTCTGCGTTTAACTACATCACACTGCGCAGCGTCTTGGCCTGCGCGACGGCAATGGCGATTGCGCTGGCTATCGGACCGCGCATGATCCGTTGGTTGCTCGACATGAAAATAGGTCAAGCGGTGCGCAGCGATGGCCCGCAATCGCATTTGGCTAAACAAGGTACGCCCACGATGGGCGGAGCGATGGTGTTAACCGCGATTGCGATTTCGACCTTGCTGTGGGCTGATTTGAGTAACCGATTTGTGTGGGTTGTTCTCTTTGTTATGGTGGGCTACGGCGCAATTGGCTGGGTGGATGACTATCGAAAAGTGGTCCACAAAAACCCGAAGGGAATGTCGGCAAAAGAGAAACTGTTTTGGCAAGCGTTGATTGGCATCATCGCGTCAACCTACCTCGCGTTTGCCGTGTCTGCGCCGAGTACGAGCAAAATTTTTGAGTTGATTTTTGCGTGGGTACAGAGCGGCTTCACCAAAGATTTGCCTTCCCAGGCGGATCTCATCGTTCCGTTCTTTAAGAACGTGGGCTACCCGCTTGGCGTGTTTGGCTTCATCGCATTGACTTGGTGCGTAATCGTTGGAACGAGTAACGCGGTCAATTTGACCGATGGCCTCGATGGCTTGGCGATCATGCCTGTTGTGATGGTGGGCAGCGCACTGGCGGTGTTCGCCTATGTCGTGGGACGTGTTGACTACTCCAAGTATTTATTGTTTCCGTACATTCCGGGCGCGGCTGAACTCATGGTGTTCTGCGGAGCGATGGCAGGTGCCGGACTGGGATTTTTGTGGTTTAACGCGCACCCGGCCCGAGTGTTTATGGGGGATGTCGGCGCGCTTTCGCTAGGCGCATCGCTGGGCACTATCGCGGTAATTGTGCGTCAGGAAATCGTCTTGGTCGTAATGGGCGGCGTGTTCGTTGCTGAGACGATCTCCGTGATGTTGCAAGTGGGTTACTTCAAGTACAGCAAAGGCAAGCGAATTTTTCGAATGGCTCCGTTGCACCACCACTTTGAATTGGGAGGTTGGCATGAGAACCATGT